>JAYEMR010000056.1:0-18721 GCA_034718215.1 Chloroflexota bacterium | reverse complement strand
TACGGGATAGGCGCAGCGGACCGCGCAGGTCCACCTCGATGTCAGAGAGCAGGCAGGGCCGAATTCGACCATCGGCAGTGAGCCGCATACGATTGCAGGAGGCACAGAAGTTCTCACTCCAGGGGGTGATAAACCCCACAGTACCCAAGCTGCGGGGCAGCTTGAAGTTACGCGCCGGCCCATGGCCCTTTGGCCCTTGGGTCGAGCGCAGAGAGCCCAGGGCTTCCTCGATACGGTCCCTCACCTCTGAGCCTGGGACATAGCGAATCCCATCCCAGAGGGTGCGAGAACCCACGGGCATGGGCTCGATGAACCTCACATGCCAGCCATGCTCTAATGTCAGCCGGGCCAGCTCGACCACCTCGTCGTCGTTCAGGCCCCGCATGACCACCGTGTTGAGCTTGAGTGGCACCAGTCCCGCCCTCTCCGCGGCCTCGATCCCCTTCAACACATCACTCAAGTTCCCCAGTCGGGTGATGCGATGGAAGCGTTCGGGGCGCAGGGAGTCCAGGCTGATGTTGACTCGATCCAGTCCGGCCTCCGCCAGCGCCTGGGCGTGATCGGCCAACAGCGTCCCATTAGTGGTCATGGACAGCTCCTCCAGGCCGGGGATGGCGCGGAGCATTCGCACCAGTTTTACCAACTCCTTCCGAACCAGCGGCTCCCCTCCCGTGAGGCGCACGAAGCGGATGCCCATCCCTACAGCCACGCGCACTATGCGCACGATCTCCTCATAGCGCAGGATCTCCTCATGTGAGCGCAGATGGATGCCCTCAGCCGGCATGCAGTACACACAGCGCAGGTTGCAGCGGTCGGTGACGGAGATGCGCAGATAGGTTATGGCACGCCCATATCTATCTATAAGAGCCATGTTCACCGGCTCCGTATATCACCACCAGTTAATTGGGAGATCTCATCCGGCCCGTGGGGGGAATCCACTCCTGTACCCCGAAGCAGCAGAGGGATGCTCCGCCACAGTATCTTCATATCCAGCCCCAGCGACCAGTGGTTCACATACCACACATCGAGCTCGATCCGCTCCGGCCAGGTGAGCTCCTTTCGCCCGTGGATCCAGGCCCAGCCGGTCATCCCCGGTTTTACCAGAAGCCGCTGGCGCTGGGAACCGTCGTAGCGGGCTACTTGATAGGCCAGCGTGGGCCGTGGACCTACAATGCTCATCTCCCCCTTAAGCACATTCACCAACTGTGGCAGCTCATCCAGCGCCAGCCTTCGCAAAACATTCCCCACCTGTGTGACCCGAGGGTCGTCCATCTCCAGGACATAGCCCGATCCCATCTGCTCCCCGCCGGCGACCAGGGTACGGAACTTGTGGATTCGAAAGGGCCTCCCGTATTGTCCGATCCGCTCCTGGTGAAAGAGGACAGGGCCGGGGGAGTCCAGCTTGATGGCCAGGGCGATCAGCGGGAGGAGGGGCCAGAGGAGCATCAACACCAACAAGGCCGCGCAGACATCGAAAGCTCTTTTAACGTGACGCATCAACGGTGCTCTCCCCGCTCTTCCAGCTCCTCCCACAGGCTGGCCAGACGAGCCTGATAGGTGGGATGGGTCAGGGAGGGGGTCTTCATCAGTAGGGCATCCTCGCCGGTGTCGCGGTAGTAACCCCTTTGACGACCAGAGTGTTTGAAGCCACATTTCCGATACAGATTTTGAGCTGCCTGATTGGAGACCCGCACCTCCAGCGCAACTTCCCTCATCCCCAAGGCCGCTGCCCGATTCAGCATGTGCAATACCAGGAACAAACCCAACCCCTGACGGCGCCACTGAGGCGCCACGGCCAGGGTGCTGATATGCGCCCGGGACCCCGAGACCCAGAACCCTCCATAGCCCACGATCTCCCCTGTGGGCCGGCGTAGAAGGAATCGCCGCAGGCGAGTGAGGAGCCTCGGTTCGACCTCCTCCTGCCCTCCGCGACGGCGGAGGACGAAATAGTGAGATCGTTCATTTCGCTCCAGCTCGTAGTGATAAGCGCGCGCGGACCAGGGAGAGCGGAAGGAGACATGTTCAATAGCCAACACAGCTGGCACATCGCTCAGGTGCATTGGTTCTACCACGAAGCCCGACTCTTCGCCTAGCATGGTCAGCCTTCCAAGCGGCTAGTGGTAGATGGGTGACAGGCTAGCCGGGTCATCACGCTCCCCCTGCACCAAACGCTCCCACCCCAGCTGGGCCAGGTATCCCGGACGGCGGAGGCGGGCTGCGGATGGGGCCACAACTGCTCGATCCCCCAGGCGTGCTCGAAGTGCCTGCTCGACCTCTGAATCGAGCTCTCCACAGAAGAGCGTCGGCTCCCTCACCTCCACTCCCACCTCATCTCGCTCCAGGATCCGATAATCCCCCTCCCGCTGAAACCTCCCTCCCGTCCATCGGTAATCGGCCACGCAGAAGCGGCCCCGCCCCGCCTCCAGGAGAGCGCGTAGAGGTAGAGGACTCTGAGCAGGGAGCAGAGGCGCGCAGGCATAAGCCACGATGTCCAGAGTAGGCACTCCCACAAGCGGTAGGTCTCGGGCCAGGGCCAGGCCCTTAGCCACCGCCAGCCCGATCCGCAATCCGGTGAAGGACCCCGGCCCTAAGGCTACGGCCAATCCCTCCAACTGAGCGGTGGTGAGCTCCTGCTGGTTGAGCATTCGGATCAAGTTGGGCGTGAGGGTGATGGTGTGGCGAAGCTCAGACCGCCAGGTGAACTCAGCTAACACTGATCTCCCATCGTAGAGGGCCAGGCCAGCGTAGCGAGTGGCAGTGTCGATGGCCAACACCATCAACCTAGCACCCCCTCACGGAACTGAGCCAGAAGCCGCTGTCCCCGACCCTTCTCAGCCCACCAACTGATGTGCCGTATCTCAGGTTTCTGACCGTGCTGAAAGTAGATCCACAAGCAGGAGGGAGGCAAAAGGGCCCGGATGCGCTCTGCCCACTCGATAGCGCATACTCCCTCGCCGTACAGGTACTCTTCCAGTCCCCATCCCCTGGCCTCACCCTCCCCAGCCACGCGATAGAGGTCAATGTGGTAGAAGGGCAGGGAGATCGAGCTTTCTTCGTACTCCCGCACGCGGATAAAGGTAGGGCTAGTAATGGGTAGGGAAACCCCCAGCCCCTGGCCCACCCCTTGGGCGAAGCAGGTTTTACCCGTCCCCAGCTCGCCCACCAGGCAGAGGATGTCACCCTGCTCCAGGAGGGGAGCAAGTACCTGTCCCCACTCCTGGGTCTGCTCAGCGCTGTGGCTGATCAGGCTGAGAGCCTCTTCAGGGATGGGAAGAGTCGAGCCGTCTGAAACGATGATATCCTCAATGGCCATGATGCAACTCCCCCTTCACTCAAGCTATCTTGAATTATAGCCTGGGCCAGAGGAAGGGCAAGCTACGGACCCCGCTCCCTGCCGGCGAATAGCAATTCCAGAAGGATGAACAGGCCCAGGAAGACGAGAGCTGCCGCCCAGGAGAGGCCGCGCCCCATCCGCATCCAAGCACAGAGCATCACAAACCCTCCAATCCACAGGCTTTGGCGCAGTGCGCCCACCTGATCGCGTCCCCGCTGAAAGGCTGCGAAGCGCCGGTTGAGATAGAGGGTCATGGGCGCCACAGAGGCAGCGCTGGCCACCAGCAGCAGGGCCAGGAAGGCGATGCGATAGGGCGGATCCGGCGGCGTGGTGAAGATCAGGTATCCCAGTGCACCCCAGGCTACCAGAGCCACGATGATCATTCCCCCTGCCAGCAAACGGTCATCGAAACTCATACCATTCTCCTCTCATTGGATTATACTCACATCCTGCTAAGTGCACAATGCCGCGAATTGTCGGTGCAGTTAGATGTTGCTATAATCCTCATTGGCACATACGCGGAGTTGGGCAATATTGTTATGTCGAGCTTGGAGTGAGGTATGAGGTTGCAGCTGCTGCCTGGTGGATGAACTTTTCCGATAGATGGAGAGGATGAAATGCCCCTGGTCACAGCCAAGGGTCTGGAAAAATACTACGGCGCACAGGATATCTTCTGGAATATCTCCCTCCAGATCGGGCACGGGGACAGGATCGCCCTGGTAGGTCCCAACGGGGAGGGAAAGTCCACGCTGCTGCGCGTGATCGCCGGGCTGGAGGAGCCGACCGATGGTCAGGTGCATCGCAAGCGAGGGCTGCGCATTGGGTTCCTACCTCAGCGGGCTGAGCTGAGCGGAGAACGGACGCTTCGGCAGGAGATGGAACAGGGCTTCGCTCATCTGCACCGTATGGAGGAGGAACTGCGCCGTCTGGAGCGACGGATGGCCCGGGAGGGCGCTCCCCTCCCCCGCTACAGCGCGCTCCTGGAGCGATTCAAGCGGGAGGGCGGCTATACCTATGAGGCACACATCCGTTAAGTGCTGGCAGGCCTGGGCTTCAGCGAAGATGACTTCCAGCGGCCGCTGACCGAACTCAGCGGAGGAGAGGGCACCCGGGCGCTGTTGGCCAAGCTGCTCCTGGAAAGCCCGGACCTGCTGCTCCTGGATGAGCCTACTAACCACCTCGACCTGCAGGCCATCGAGTGGCTGGAGGACTGGCTGAGCGACTGGCCCGGCAGCCTGGTGGTGGTGGCCCACGACCGCTACTTTCTAGACCAGGTGGTGGATCGGGTGTGGGACCTGAGCTTCGGCCGGCTGGAATCGTATCCGGGCAACTACAGTGCCTACGCCGAGCTCAAAGAGGCGCGAATGGAGCGCTGCCGCCAGGAGTATGAGGCCCAACAGGAGTTCATCGCCCGCACCGAGGCCTTCATCCGCCGCTATCGGGCCGGGCAGCGGAGCAAGGAGGCACGCGGTCGGGCCACGCGCCTGGCGCGGTTGGAACGGCTGGAACGGCTTCGGGAGCACAGGACCATCCACCTGGATATCCAGCCTCCCACCCGGAGCGGGGATTTGGTGCTGGCCTCGCAAGACCTGACGGTGGGCTATCCGAGCCACCCCCCTTTTCACCTGTCCCGACCTATATCTGCGGCGGGGGGAGTGCGCCGCTCTGCTCGGCCCCAACGGATCAGGCAAGACCACCTTCATCCACACCTTCCTGGGGGACATGCAGCCGCTGGCGGGGCGTGCCTGGCTGGGACACAGTGTGAAGGTGGGATACCTGCCCCAGCGCCAGGAGGACCTGACCCCTGAGGGGACGGTCCTGGAGGAGATACTCGATGTGAAAAATCTGCCCCTGGAGAGGGCGCGCACGTTTCTGGGGAGCTTCCTCTTCAGCGGCAATGATGCCTTCAAGCGCATCGCTGAGCTGAGCGGTGGGGAGCGCAGCCGGGTGGCCCTGGCCAAGCTCACCCTGCAGGGGGGCCAACTTCCTGGTGCTCGACGAGCCCACCAATCACCTGGACATCACCTCCCGCGAGATCCTGACCGATGTGCTGGACCGCTTCCGGGGCACGATCCTCTTTGTCTCCCACGACCGCTCGCTGGTGGATGCACTGGCCACCCAGGTGTGGGCTATCGAGGAGGAGAAGCTCATCGTCCACCGGGGCAACTACTCCGACTATCAGGTCAAGCGGCGAGTACAGCAGGAAGCAGAACAACCCACCCCGGCGCCGTCTGCGGCCCCCAGGCAGCGCAAGCCTGCCGATGGGGATAAAGAAGCGAGGGAACGGGTTCAGCGGGCAGTGGCCCTGGAGCAGGAGATCGGTGAGCTGGAGGCGGAGCTGAGGGAACTGGAGCAGGAGCTGAACCTGGCCAGTCGAAACCGTCAGGTCGAGGAGTTACACCGGCGGGGGCGCGAATATGAGGCCGTGCAGGGCCGACTGCAGGAACTGATGGAGGAATGGGCTCAAGTAGAGATGGGATGAGCAAGGGCTACGTCATCGGCCTGACGGGCAACATCGGCACCGGCAAGAGCACGGTGGCGCGGATGCTGGCCCAGCTCGGCGCTCACGTCATTGACGCGGACCGCGTCGCCCACGAGCTTATGGCTCCGGACACTCCCATCCGGCAGGCCATGGTGGAGGAGTTTGGGCCGTGCATTTTGCGGGAGGAGATGAGCATTGACCGCGCCAAGCTGGGGGACATCGTCTTCGCCGATCCCCAGGCCCTGGCCCGGCTGGAGGCCCTCCTCCATCCGGCGGTGATCCGGGAGGTGAACCGCCGCATCTGCGCCTCCGACGCGCGGGTGGCGGTCGTGGAGGCCATCAAGCTGATCGAGGCGGGGATGCAGGAGGATTACGACGCGCTGTGGGTGGTCACCTGTCGGCCCGATCAGCAGGTGGCCCGCCTGATGGCCCAGCGAGGGATGAGCGAGGAGGAGGTCAGGCGTCGCATGGCGGCCCAGTCCCCCCAGGCGGAGAAGGTCGCGCTGGCCGATGTGGTCATTGACAACAGCGGTGCGTTGACGGAGACGAGGGCTCAGGTCGAGCGGGCTTGGCGTGCGCTGAGGATCACGAAGGAGGAATTCTATGAGACAAATTAAGGAGTTCTTCTCCAACCATCCTCGGATCATGATGTGGGTCGTGCTAGCCGTGGGGATGGTGATCATCCTGCTGTGGTCTTCCAGGGATGTGGAGCTTCTGCTGCGGCAGCGGTTGGCGATGGTGGCGGCCACCATCGGTTTGGCGGGGTTGTGCGTGTGGATCATCGGCTGGGAGGAAGAGGGGGACGAGTCAACGGAGTGAGAGATAGCCCTCCCGCCTGTCAGCGGACAGGCGAGGCGGAGGACAGACAGGCAACACGTCTGGAGACAGCCTGCGAATGAGCGAACAGGGGCGGAGGGAGTTCCCCGTGGATCTCCTCCGCCCCTGTTGAGTCCCGGTCCAGTTCGGCCAGCGTTCTATACCTCCAGGTGCTCGAACTGCGGCAGGTACTCGCTGTTTTGCTGGAACATATCGTTTACCATATCCTCAATCTCAGCCAGCGATAGCACGGCTGCGGTCAGTGGATCGAGGGCGATGGCCTGAAAGATCAGGCGTGGGTCGCCGGTCAAGGCTCCTTCGACGGCCATCTCTTCAATCCTGGAGTTCAAGCTGGTGAGGGCCGCGCACTGTGGAGGAAGCGCACCCACGTGAACCGCGTGGAAACCCGCTTTATCCACGAAGACAGGCACCTCTACGCAGGCTCCCTGCGGCAAGTTGGTGACTAGATTGGTGTTGGACACGTTGCCGTTGAAGTGGAATATCTCGCCCCCTTGCAGGGCATTGATGATGTAGGCCGCGTACTCATGTCCCCGCTCCAGGCTGATGGGGTGCTCCCTAGCGAGCCACCTTCTGATCTCATCTCTCCAGGTATCCTCCCTCTTCCGATACTGCTTCAGGATATAGGCATGCACACCTGGATTCCATCCTGTGCCGTGCGCGCAGTACTTCTCGATCAAATCCGGGCGCTTTCGGAACCACCAGTTGTACTCCGAGTTGTGGCCGCTAGACTCGGTGGGATAGTAATCCAAGTGCAGGAACATCTCGTTACGGACGATCTCCTCGTTATAGACCTCGGGCCTAGTTGTGATCGCCTCGCGGATCAGCGGATAGGCATCCTCGCCATTCCATTCATACTTGATATACCAGGCCTGGTGGTTGATGCCCGCGCAGGTGTAGTTGACCTCCTCCATCGGCGCGTCGATCCACCGAGCCAGCATCCTGGCCGTGCCCTGCACGCTGTGGCACAGACCTGTGAGCCGGATGAAGGATTCGCGCTGCATTGCCCGGACCAGCATGGCCATGGGATTGGTATAGTTCAGCAGGAAGGCCTCGGGACAGTGGCGCTCCATGTCCTTGACGATGTCGAGCATCACTGGGATGGTGCGCAGCGCGCGAAAGATGCCCGAGGGACCTCGCGTGTCACCGACGTTGATATCCACGCCGTATTCCATAGGGATCTTGATGTCATACTGCCATACGTCAGTACCGCCGACCAAGATGGTGGTGAGCACTACATCGGCCCCCTTCAGCGCCTCCACACGATCCATCGTGGCCTCGACCGTAGCGGGGTAGTCTCCCATATCCACGATGCGCTGCACTGACTTGCGGGCGAACTCCAGCCGCTCGGCGTTGATGTCCATCAACACCAATTTCGCATCCCGGAGCAAGGGAAAGGTGAGGATATCCCGCACCAGGTTCCTCGTGAAAACGAGGCTTCCCGCTCCGATAAAAGTGATCTGAGTGGTCATATTGTCCTCCTATCTTGATAACCAGCGCTGTTGCGAGTACCCGTCTCGAGGTACAGGCAGCGGCACCGGGACTCTCACTGTATCAATTCTTCAGGCGCCTGTTGTGCTCTCTCCTTTATTGCCCCGTCACCCTACTCCACGAAGATCTCCACCCGCTCCCCTTCCTCCTCATCCTCGACGTCAATGATCCTGCCCTGGGCACCGCTGCGGATGGCTTCGATCACCTCCTCGAAGTCCAGGTCCCCGATGTCAGGGGCGAAACGGGCTCCGATCTTCAACCCCATGTTGACCAGCTCCATGGGGATGTTGACATTCACCTTGGAGCGGCCCGTCTGGGTGTCGGTCACCCGCACGCGGAACCAGTTGGCCTGTCCGATCCTTTCAGGCTCCGCTTCCGTCGAGGCCTCCAGCGCCTTCAGCAGCTTTGATGCCTCCTCAGCGCTAATCTGCCCCACTTCCAGCATCTTCAATATCTGCATGCGTTCCTGATTCGTTGTCATATGGTACCTCCCTTCTATAGATGAGTCAACCAGTTAACGGGTAACAAGTCAACGAGGGAACCCCACCGCGCCCGTCCTGGACGGGGTTACTCATCAACTCGTTGACCCATTGACTCTCAGTTCCATTTGTGCCAATTCCCGATCAGTCACGAAGCCCCGATCCTTCAGCGCGCTCACCAGCGCCTCGCGGGCCGCGTAGACCTCGATGTAGACTGGATGGGGGCGGTGGCGGTGCAGGAGGGCTAGTGCGTGATCCAGCAGCCCCTCCTCCCATCTGCCTCGATCGTCGGGGTGGACCATGATATCCAGTTGATGATAGGGGCGCCAGCGGCCAACCCGCACGGTGAGCGTTGCCCGCAGCGCCCCTCTCTCCCCGATCGCCAACCGGTGCTCCCGCACGCTGCCCACCCAGTTCCCGATCCACCGGAAGATCCGCTCATCCCATCCCACCTTGAAGTCAGCGGCCTCCGGAGGATGCATTCGCTGGGCCGCGGCTGGAACCGCCTCCTGCGCCAGGAGGTATTCCTGCTGCCACTCGTCGTAGCCCAGCCGACGCAGGGGAAGGCTGATTCGTGGACCGGGGAGCGTTAAGTGTGAAGCGCCACTGCGGATTCGCTCCACGCTCCACGCTCTACGCTCCACGCTCCTCGGAGGGAGGTGCATCTCCAGCAGGGTGTCCACCCTGACGAAACCCATGTCCCGATAGAGGTGGACCGCCGCTCGGTTGTCGGCCCGAACCTGCAGGGTGATCCGCCGGGCGTTCCGGGATCGGACGTGCGCCAGCGCCTCCTCCATCAGCGCCCGACCGATGCCCTGCCGCCGATAGGCGGGATCAACCACCAGATTGCTGACCACCCAGCAGCCGGGGCCTCCGCCCTGAGATCGAGTGAGGGTCACGTTGCCCACCACCTGTCGACCTTCGGTCCAGACGAAGCCAGAGAGGAGATCAGCAAAGGGGGTCATCCACAGGAATGGCCCGATCAGCCAGGCCGTTCGGCTAAGCCAGCGCAGGTCACGCAGCGTCCTCTGGGCTGTGGGGTTCAACTCCCCACTGAAAGCCTCCTCAATGAGGCGCACCACGCTCCCCACGTCGCGCAGCGGATCAACTGGCCTGACCCCGCTGAAGGGCCTTTCCCGGCTTACGGCTCTGGCTACCATCTGGCTAGTCCCTGAGTCAACATTCCGCGGCTATCAGCGCTCAGCCGTCAGCGGTTAGGCTGAAGCTGAGAGCTGACTGCTGGTTGCTTGTTCATTCCTCCAGCGCATCCAGCAGCATCTCCCCCTCATCGGGGCTGATCTGGCCTCGCTCGACCATCCGTAGGATGGCCATCTGCTCCTCGTCGGTCAGCGTCGTATCCTCCAGCACGGCCTCCAGGTCCTCCGGCGGACCCTGGGCCTCGATCTCGACGGCCGCCTGCTCCCAGCCGCGCACCGTCAGCGGGCCTTCGCAGCGTGCAACGTGCAGTTGCATCGGCTGCCTGTCCAGGATGGGGGAGACATCAAAGTGTTTCCTGATCATTGTGTTCCTCCTCATATATGGTGCTAACTGGGCTGATAGCTGAAAACCTTCCCAATCACCGTGAACACGCGCCCTTGCATCTCCGGAGCCACGAGGGTCTGAACCAGGGCATGGATGGGGCCATTGGTGATGGGATTCATGAACCCTGCGACGAATAAGCCCGTCAGCGCTAGGGAGGAAGCCTCTGCTGGTGTCAGCCCGACAAGTAGAGTGCCCAGCCCCATTCCGATCAATCCCGACAACGTGGTCGTGATGCGCCGGCGAAAGCCACCCCATGTGCTCAAGATCAGTCCGCCGAGCACCACGCCAATCCCCCAAGCCGATTCCATCCAACCTAACTGCAAGGCCTGGCCGCCAAAGTGCCGAGTGACTAGGATCGGCATGAGCGAAAATGCGGGCCGGATCAGGAAGTTGATCACCATGGCCATGGCTAACATCGCGACCATTCCCGATCGGTCCCACACATAACGCAGCCCCTCGCGCACGTCTTCCCACAATGGCGGTTTACTCTCTTTGGCGCCCTCCCGCTCCGGCTGGGGGATGTGCACGAAGAAGAGGGACAGGATGGCGAAGGCGGCCGTGACTACGTCAATGGCCATGATAGCGTGCAGGGGCAGGATGCCCAGCAGAAACGCCCCCAGCGGTGGGGATACAATGCTTCGCGCCCCCTGTGTCGTCTGGTTTAGGCCCGCCACGCGTGTCAGGTGCTCCTCGGGAACCATGAGCGAGGTCGAGGCGTGCATGGCTGGCCAGTGGAAGGCGCCCCCCATCGCCCGCGCCAGCATGATGACGTAGACGTGCCAAGGCTGCATCGCTCCTGTCCAGAAGAGATAGGCCAACCATGCTGCCACCAGGGCTATGAGACTGTCGGCTACGATCATCACCTCTCGTCGGTCCCAGCGATCCACCAGCGCGCCGGCGAAGGGACCCAGCAGGACTTCGGGGAGCAGGGCCACCATCGTCGCCGTTCCAGATGGAGAAAAATGGGATCTGCCATTGAGGTCGATCCTGCTCTGTTCGAGTCATTTTCTCGCCCCGTTACCTTGCAGCAGCTTGATGGCCTCCTCCGAGGTGATCTTCCCCTCGGCCAGCTCGCTGAGGATGGCCCTGCGCTCCGAGGCCGCCGCCCGGGGCGGTTCCTCCTTCACCTCATAGCCCAGCCCTCGGATGAGATCGTTCAGGCGGCTGCGCACCGCCGGATAGGAGAGGCCCAGCTCCTCCTGCACCCAACTGATCTTCCCCTCGCAGCGCACGAAAGTCTCCAGAAACTCCAACTGCTCAGGTGACAGTTGGTAGAAGTGCCCCAGGCTGAACTGGCCCTCCAATGTTGAATCGCAATGGCGACAATGCAATCTCGTAACCGTCAACTTGCCTCCACACACTGGGCATTTGCCCATGACTGGATACATGCCTTCCCTCTCCTTCAACAATTACCTGGTTGACGCGAGTAAACTGAGATAATTATAGCACAGAAATTAAATTTTGTCAAACCCACTTTGAAATTTTGAGGTTCTAGTAACAATCTCTTAGTTGCCCTAGGTTGCCTGGGTTCCTGGCAGGGGCTATAATCTACAACTGATGGCTGATCCAGAAGCTGAAAGCCTGTCCTGTCGGACCCTGTCTCCCGCCTGTGCGGACAGGGCGCAGGCAGGAGACAGGACTGATCACCGATGGCTGAAGAGGTAGGAGGCATTGAGCTGAAAAGCAAAAGCCGCCCCAAGGCGGCCTGTTGGATCCTGCTGTTTCTGGCCGAGATGGTAATGCTAGGGGCCTGTCATCCTGGGCCACACAGGGTCACGAGGTCTGAGGGCGCCATCTATTTTCCCCAGACTGGCCACACCGTGCAGGGACCTTTCCTCGTATATTTCCAGGCCCATGGAGGGAGTGAAAGCTTCGGCTATCCCATCACCGGGGAGTTTCTCCACCACGGCCTGTGGGTGCAATATTTCGAGAAGGCTCGGATGGAGTATCATCCCGAGAATCCGCCCCGCTACAGGGTGCAGCTGGGGCTGCTGGGGGAGAGACTGGGACGCCGGGAGCCTCCAATTCCTCCCTCCTACGCTCCCCTGGCCCTCGACCGCTCTCGCCGCTACTATCCCCAGACCGGTCATACTCTGTCCCAGCCCTTCCTGGCCTACTACGATGCCCGTGGAGATCTGGACCGCTTCGGCTATCCCCTCAGCGAGCCTTATCGTCTCCACGGCATCTTGGTCCAAGACTTTCAACGGGCGCGGCTGATTCTGAAGAATGAGGAGATCCAGATCGCCGATTGGGGACGGGCCTTCTTAGCTCAACAGCCACATCCACAGGTACCGCCGCCTCTATCCACAAAGCAGCACTACAATACCCCCTGTCGCCAGGAAGGGGGCGTAGGGAATGTAGCTTTTACGGCTCTTACTATGTATGCCTTCGGCGGTGACGCGCGTGATGAGGAGGAAGAGAGCGGCCAGGCCGCCCAAGAGGATACCGATGGTCAAGGCTTTTATGGCCCCTGGATGGCCGGTCATCAGACCGATGAGCCCCGCCAACTTGACATCGCCGGCGCCCATCCCGCCCTTACAGATGACGGCTGCCAGGTACAGTATACCGAAGTTGAGAGCTCCTCCCAAGAGAGCTCTCCAGAATCCAGGATCATAAGGGGGAATGAGACTTGCCAGCAGGGCCACCAATGCCACCGGCAGGATGACCTTGTTCAACACCAGCCGGTGTTCCAGATCAATGACCAGGACTAGGAGAAGTGCGCAGGTGTAAAAAGAAGCGATGGACAACTGGAGAGTGGGTCCATAGCGCTGCCAGAGGCGGGCGAAGAGGAGAGCTGTCGCCAGCGCAAGGAATGGCCGACGCCAGGGGAGCAGAGCTTGGCAACTAGGGCATCGGTCCTCATCTGGAGGTAGGCGGTCGCTGGCCATGTTCAGAAGACCCCCCGCCAGCAATCCTGATAAGGCGTAGATCAGCATTTATGCGTTCCGTATCTCAAGTTGATCGCCGACCTCTGTCTCAGTTTGGGCGATGGTGCCTGAAGGAAGCTCCACTACGAGGTGAGCTTTAGGGACAGGAGGCCCGATCCGGTTGGGGGACATATCAGGTGTGAGATGGACCACCCGATGCTTGCTGTCGAGATAGAGGACATCAATAGGAAAATCCATGAGAAAGGTGTGGATCCAACGGCAACCTGGCAGCAGCAACCCATCGCCGGATTGCAGAGGTGGATGGCTGATTAACCCCCTCAGCCTCTTCAGAAGGCTATCCGCCAATTCGCCCTGAGTCATCAGAGGTTGATGACGGGTGAGGTTGTAGACTCTCATCAAACTCAATCATCCTGCCCCTTAGATTGCTGGATGAGCTTTCCCAGCTCATCAATGATGTCTTCCATCTCCCTCTGAACATCTCGCACTCGCCCGATCACAAAGAATAACCTGCCTCGCAATTTAGCTAGCCGGTTGACTAATTCCTCTTCCTTCATCTGTTCCTCTCCTGAATCATCCAGTGGCGATAATGGCTTACCGAATCGTCCTGAAGCCAAAGACCTCAGGAGGAAGATGGACGCCCATCACGTCCATCTTCTCCGAGAACTGGGGCCGTACACCGGTGGGGCGAAGCTCCCCGATTATCCTCCCGTCCCTAGCTCCTTCCTGCTCGAAGACGAAGATATCTTGCATGAGTATCACATCGCCCTCCATGCCGTGAACCTCGGTCGCCTTGACCACCCTTCGCCCGCCGTCCTTCATACGCCGCAGGTGGATGATCAGATCTATGGCCGAGGCGATCTGCTCGCGTATGGCCCGCAGAGGCAGGTCCATGCCAGCCATCATGACCATAGTCTCTAGGCGGCGAAGGGTGTCCCGAGGGCTGTTGGAATGAGCGGTAGTGATGCTCCCGTCATGACCAGTATTCATGGCCTGCAGCATGTCCAGCGCCTCTCCGCCCCTCACTTCGCCCACCATGATTCTATCCGGACGCATGCGCAGGGCGTTGATCACGAGCTGCCTTATGGTTATCTCTCCCTCGCCCTCAATGTTCGGAGGGCGGGACTCCAGGGTCACCACGTGCTCCTGCCGAAGCTGTAGCTCGGCCGCGTTCTCGATGGTGATGATCCGCTCATCAGGGGGGATAAAATCGGAGAGGACATTCATAAGGGTAGTCTTCCCCGCCCCTGTCCCTCCCGAGACCACGATGTTAAGACGAGCCTCAACACAGGCTTTGAGGAACTCCACCAACTCCTCTGTGATAGTGCCGAAGGAGATGAGATCCTCAACGGTGAAGGGGTCCTCGGAGAACTTACGGATGGTGAGCACAGGACCCACCAAGGAGAGGGGTGGGATTATGGCGTTGACGCGGGAGCCATCAGGAAGGCGGGCATTGACCATGGGGGCGCTCTCGTCGATCCGTCGCCCCAGAGGGGAGACAATGCGGTCAATGATGCGCATCAGATGACCCTCATCCTCGAAAGAGGTGTCTGTCCTCTCAATCCTCCCATTTCGCTCGACATACACGTCGTCGGGGCCATTGACCATAATCTCAGTGACGGTCCCGTCGCCCAGGAGGAAATCTATGGGGCCGTAGCCTAATATATCGGCTGAGATCTGCTCGAAGAGCTGAACTCGCTCGGACCTCGTGAGGATGACATCTTCGTGGGCCAGCACATCGTTATAGATTTCCTCAATGGTGCGCCGCATCTTTGAGGTATTGGAGACATCCATCGTCGGATCTAGCTCGGCGATAAGCTTGTCCTGAACTTTTCTCTTCAGATCTTGGGAAATTCTTGTATCTCTTCTGTCAGACATCATATCAACTCCATCAAGCGATGACCATTTTCCAGTTGGTCGTTATCTAATCCATATCGGATCCCAGTCGTTATATTTATTTCTGCTGATGTTATGCTGGTTCGATCCATCGGCGTTCATAATCCATATCTGCTTTCGGCCGCTATTTCTATTCGACCAAAATGCGATACGTGTGCCATCTGGAGACCAGGTGGGATGCTTATCCCATTCCCAGGTGTTCTCAGTCAGCCGCTTCATACCGGTCCCGTTAGGTCTTACAACGTGTATCTCATCGTTCCCCGCCTTCTCAGATGCGAAGGCTATGAGATCTCCATCGGGTGACCAGGAAGGATCATAATCCACGTGGCCGGATGTGATTCGCTTTACCTCCCCTGTAACCAGGGAGCGGATACAAAGCCTGGGATCTTCCTCACCTGCCACCAGGACCTTGTGAAGGCCATCTGGGGAGAGCATGTATTTCTTCCAGAGCTCATAGTATGGGCGGAGATCGCCGGCTTTCAGTACATTGCTACCGTCGGGGTCCATAACGTAGACCTCCATGGCCCCGCCCCTGTCGCTCAGAAATGCTATTTTGCCCCGATGCATGGAGAGGGGCAAGGGCGTGGGGGTAGGAGCAGGAGTGGACGTGGGCTTCAGGGTGGGCGTGGGCGTAGGAGTCGGGGTGGATGTGGGCGTGGGTGTGGAGGTCGGAGTAGGCGTGGGAGTGGGCGTGGGCGTTAGGGCCATAAGCCTCGCCTCAGCTTCGGTAGTATCCATCTCCTTAATCCGGCTGGCGGCCACATAGCATTCAATTGCCTCCTTCTTTTGGCCTTCCCTCAAGTGGATATCGCCCCGCTTGACGTAGGCTTTGTAGAGAAGGGACGCCGCCGTGCCTGCACCATAGCTTGGGCGCTCCTGGTAAATATCCGCCAGCTTATCTATTGCTTCTTCCCATTGCCCCTCATCGTGGGCGGATTTACCCTCCAGGTACAGGCGGGCAAGCCTCCGTTCGGTGGTGGCCTCTTTCTCCAACGGCCGCAGGGCCAGTGCCTTCTCGAAAAATCGTATGGCCCCCTCGAATTCGGAGGGAGACCCTCCATCGGAGACAATATCAGTCCCCCGGCTGAGGTAGCTGTGAAAGAGATGATCCACCACTTTTGCCCTTTTGTACTCTAGGCTCAGGGCCCTTATCCTCTCGTAGCCCTCGATGGCGGCCTTCCATTCGCCTGACCTGTAATGCTTCTCAGCCTCCTCGAATAGAGGGTCCAGCTCGATTTTTCGTCCAACCAAATCCAGCAGATCCTCCACATCTCGATAGCCGGGTTTAAGCTGGGAGAGCTCGGATAGCTTGGTCAAAGCCTCGTTCCACTTTTCCTGCTCCACAAGATCATTGGCTTCTCCGTAGAGGAGAGCTAACTCCTGCCGCTCACGAGCCCCCTTCAGTCCCTCCTCGGCCGCTTGGTTATGGGGAGCCAGCGAGAGTACCTTCTCGAAAGATCGCGCTGCCTCCTCATAGGCGCCCATCGCCAGCTGCTTTTGTCCCTCCTGCAGGAGGTTTCTAAGATGGGTCTCCTCTTGGCGCTGAGCCAGGAGGGGTTTTATGCGATTCCGATATAGGAATCCCCCACCAACTATCAAGGCGGATATCAAAGCAAAGGCGGCGAGGAAGGGCAAAATCCGTGCAGCCCATCGCCTCAGCAGGAGTGGCCACCGCCTGGCCTTCACCGGGAGCTCCTCCTCCGAGAGGCTCGCTTTGAACTGCGCCCCTTCCAATAGTTCCTGTATCTCCTCGTTCTCTTCATATCGACTGGAGAGGCGCTCCAGACATCCGATGGCCTCCTCCCACTCGCCGTTTTGCAGATGGCGCAGAGCCTCCTGGTAAAGCGAGTCCCTCCTCAAGCTATCCATCTCATCACCTCAAAGTGGAAAACGCTTCCATCACGGCGGGTATGGCAGGGCCCAGGATAATAGCGAACAGAGCGGGGAAGATCAGGAAGATGAGGGGAAAGAGCATCTTGATGGGTGCCTGGTTAGCCTTCTGCTCCGCCAACTGACGACGCTGAATGCGCATTTGTCCCGATTGGGCGTGTAGAACTTTGGCGATGCTGATCCCTAACTCCTCGGCCTGGATGAGCACGGCCACGAAGCTCTTCACATCGGCCACATCGGTGCGCTCAGCCATTCGGCGCAGGGCCTCCCGCCGATTCACTCCCATCCTTGTCTCCGTGACCACCCTCTCGAACTCTCTCGCCAGGGCGTGCTCCCACTTCTGGCCTATCTTGAGGAGGGCGGCGTCGAACCCCAGGCCAGCGTCCACGCAGATGGTCAACATATCTAATGCATCGGGTAGAGCACGCCTAATCTCGTCCTGGCGAGAGGAGATGAGCCTGTGCAGCCAGAAATTAGGCAGGTAGAACCCGAGGCCTGCTACCCCCGCTCCAGCGATCATCGCCCTCAGCGGCGATCCGTCACGCGTGATCAGAGCCACGAAGGCCAAGAAGCCCATGATTGAGGCCGCAATGACCCTAAGGCCCAGGAAGTCGAGGGGCGCTAAATCCGCCGGCCTTCCGGCTGTGATGAGCTGATGGCGCAGGTTCTCGATGTTCTGTTGGGGCAGGAGCTTGCCGGCAGCCCTGGCCGTTTTCCTGACGAGGGGTTTTATCACGCGGTCGAGAAAGGGCCTCTGTAACTCCACCTCCTCTATGGTTGGGGGGCGCTGGAAGAAGCGCTCCATGCGCTCCTGCGTCTCTCCAGTCTCCTGCAGGCACCTCATCCCCTGGACGATGAAACCTACGCTGAGTGCCACCATCAAGCCCACTAGTAATGATAGTCCGACCATAAATTTCGCATCCTTTCGCGCTTTTCGCGATCAAATCTCGATAGATACAATCTTACGCATGATCATAAAACCAACGATTATAGCGATCAGCGCCCCGCCGGGAATGCACAGCATATCGGTGAGTCCCTTCATATAATCGGGATTTATGAGAAATATTATCCCCCCTACGATGAAGGGCAAGAAGCTCAAGATGTAACCAGTTGCTCTCTGCTGAGTGGTCAGCGTCTTGATCTCCCCTTTGATGCGCACCCGCTCACGTATCGTCTCTGTGATGGTATCCAGGATATTGGCCAGGTTGCCCCCCACCTCGTGCTGGATGTCGATGGCCGTCACAATCAGCTCCAGATCGTCGCTCTCCATACGCTGTACCAAATGATCCAGGGCCTCCTGCTGGGAGAGACCCAACCCCACCTCATCCACCACCCGCCTGAATTCCTGAGATGCAGGTGAGGGCATCTCCCTGACCACCACATCCATGGAGTGTAGGAAGCTGTGACCAGCGCGCAGGCTGCCTGCGAGGAGGGTTAGGACATCGGTGAGCTGCCCCGCGAAGGCCGCCTGGCGACGGCGTTGGCGCAGCTTGAGGTACATCTTGGGCGCTATAAACCCCACCGCGCCCAGCATCAGGCCGGGCGGGATACGGTGCGATATGAGTATGCCCACCAGAAAGAGAATCAACGCCAAGCCGATGTTGAGCAGGACGAATTCAGGGACGGTGAGGGGTAAATTGGCCTTGGACAGATCGGCGGCTAGGTTGGTGACGAAACGGCTGGTGGCTATCCACCTGTTGAGCCGGGTGGCTAAAGGTGAAACCCCCTCCGTCTCTCCCTCGGTAGGCTCAGCTCGGGCGCCATATAGCTCCAACCTGGACTCGATAGACTCATCACCTCCCAGGATGCGCTGAACACCTATGAAAAAGGCGATGATGGAAAAAGCCAGAAGCATTCCGCCAAGCAATGCCAGGGACATCTCTCTCCT
>JAYEMR010000055.1:0-18938 GCA_034718215.1 Chloroflexota bacterium | reverse complement strand
GGGCTGCGAGGAGTGGGAATGAACGCTGAATACGCATAGCAACGTCAATTATACCATCAATTCCCTCCAGGCTCAAAACTCCTTTGGATTTTGGAGGAAACGTGCTACAATGTGCAGCGGTGCAATCCTGCTAGAAAATGAAAGGAGGCTTCTCTATGGAACTTACTACCGTCTCTATCAAGAGGCCGGAAGGAATGGAGGATCTCAATGTGATCTTGGGCCAGGCTCATTTCATCAAGACGGTCGAGGACCTGCACGAGGCGCTGGTCAACACTGTACCGGGTGTGAAGTTTGGCTTGGCTTTCTGCGAGTCCTCGGGTCCCTGCCTGGTGCGAGCCAGTGGGACAGATGAGGACTTGATTGAGATCGCCAAACAGAATGCCTATGCCCTCTCGACGGGCCACGCTTTCTTCATAATACTAGGCGAGGGGGTCTACCCCATAAACTTCCTGCCCCGAATCAAGGCTGTGCCCGAGGTATGCCATATCTTCTGTGCCACGGCCAACCCAGTGGAGGTGATCGTCGCTGAGACGGAGCAGGGAAGGGGTATCTTGGGCGTGGTGGATGGCTTCCCCAGTAAGGGGATCGAGACAGAGGAGGATGTGCAGGAACGCAAATCCTTCCTGCGCACGATTGGCTACAAACTGTAGATGGAGGGATAATGCATTTCCGTAGATCGCTTATGCTAGCGAGCCTGGTGTTGTGGATGGCCCTCAGCCTGCCCTCTCTAGCTGCGCCGCTTTCCCAAGAGGGAGAGGTTCACATCGTGCGGGCTGGGGAAACGCTGACCCAAATCGCACTGCGCTACGGCGTCTCAGTGGTTGAACTAGCTTCCACCAACGAACTAGCTGACCCCGATCTGATCCTTGTAGGTCAGAGGTTGCTCATCCCCTCTACGGAGCCGCCGCAGATCAGACCCGGCTTCCACATTGTGCGTGCCGGCGAGACGCTCTCCCTCATTGCCAAGCAGTACGGAGTCCCTGTCGCTGACCTGATCGCCGCTAACGGGCTGGCTGATCCTGATCTCATCCTGGTGGGGCAGCAGTTGGCCATCCCCCAAGCGCAGCCTGCGCTACCGGCTCCATTTGTGAAGGTCCGCCTCAGCCCCAATCCTGCCATACAGGGACAGACCCTGGTGATCCGCGTCCGGACGGAGGGAAGGCTGAGGGTTCGAGGTGCGATCCTGGGCCAGGAGTTCGACTTCGTCACTGAGGCATCCGTAGGTGGAGAGGCGTGGGCTTTGGTCGGGGTCCCCGTCTCGACCGAGCCGGGGCGGTATGAGCTCTCGCTGATCGCTGAGGGTTTTGAGTCTGAAGCTCATCTCTGGCTCACTGTCCTGGCAGGGGATTTTGGCACCGACTACATCCAGTTTTCGCCTGAGGATAGCCGCCTACTGGATCCAGAGCTCCTCAAGGAGGAGCGAGCCAAGTTGCATCGCTATTGGTCTCACACCCGCCCCTCAAAGTTGTGGCGGGGATCATTCCGTCTGCCGATAGCTGATGACACGCCCGTCAGCTCGCCCTTCGGCACCCGGCGTTCCTACAATGGGCAGCCGGCTAGTTCATACCACGCAGGGATTGACTTCGCTGCACTGGAGGGAACGCCAATCTATGCTCCGGCTGCGGGAAGGGTGGTGTTGGCTGAGGAGCTCACCGTGCGGGGCGGAGGGGTGCTCATTGACCATGGGTGGGGAGTGATCAGTGGCTATTTCCACCTCTCCGATATTGAAGTTAAGGCTGGTGAAAACGTTGAGGGCGGCGACCTGATAGGCCGAGTGGGAAGCACTGGTCTCTCCACTGGCAATCATCTCCATTGGGAGATCCGGGTACGGGGTGTGCCGGTTGATCCCCGACAGTGGACGCAGAGGGCCACCCCCTAGAGATGCTGTTTATCCTATACAAAAAGCCCTACACACGACGTGTAGGGCTTTGGTACCCTCGGCGGGATTTGAACCCACGGCCTCGGCGTCCGCAGCGCCGCGCTCTATCCTCTGAGCTACGAGGGTAAAATTCCAGCGGGGAGGCAGGGATTCGAACCCTGGGTAGAGTCTTACCCCTACAACCGCTTAGCAGGCGGCCCCGATCGACCACTCCGGCACCTCCCCACTTAGCGAGTGGCGGAGGGAGAGGGATTCGAACCCCCGGTGACCTCGCGGCCACAATGGTTTTCAAGACCATCGCCATAGTCCACTCGGCCATCCCTCCTCATTTTTTGAGTATAGCAGAAGAGCCTGGAATTGTCAACTTTACTCAATTCTTAAAAATTCTGCCTCTCACAACAGTAATTCCAAATTTGAAGCAGAAGCGATGCCCTCGCGTGATCTTTGGGGCCCCCAAATAGTCCAGGAGTGCCCGAAAGGGCTCGTATGAGCGCAAAATGCCGATTCCTCCTGGCACGAGGTCCATATTTGGAATTGCTGCTCTCACAATGTGGTCGGTGATTACCCGTAACTTTCCTGTTTTTAGAAGAGATAGTTAGGGAAGGGGCACAAAGCTGTCCACGAGAGAGTGACTTGTGTCTGCCAAACGGCGCTGATGCCGCGGAGCAGGAGATCCTGTCTGCCACAGGCAGGCAAGACTACGAGACCCAGAAGCATTACTATTCAGGTAAGAAGAAATGCCACATAGTGAAGCATCAGATCGTCGCTACCCCGGAGGGAGAGATCATTGACACGGGACAGGCAGCCCCAGGGTCCAAGCATGACAACCTGTCCGTCGCCTGCCTGTCCGTCGGACCCTGTCTGCCGTCAGGCAGGAGACGGGAAAGATGTTTGACGACAGCGGCGTGGGAGGCCGACTGGCAGGTGAGGAAGCGTATATGGGGGACAAGGGATACTAAGGTATTCAGCATGACTGCAATGCAGTCCTTCTCGTTATTTCAAAATGTAATAGGTTCCTCGCTTGGCTCCTACTTTGAGGATCACTCCCTTCTCTCTCAGATCTACCAGATCAAGCCGAAGGGTCTCGGCGCTGACGTCGGGGCACAGATATCGGTACTCGCTGTTAGTGATAGAATCATTCTCCCGCAGGTACTGCAGGGCTCGAAGCTGCCGCTCATTCATGCTCCGCTCCCAATCGGGCACGACGCGCCGCTCTCGCAAGTTGTGGAGGGTTACGGTGAAGGAATAGAGAGTATCACGGAACTCGGGGGCTGGATGGCCGGCCCGGAGCATCTCCTCGATCATGCGGTCAACACCCAATCCCAGCTCTTCAATATAACCCCATTGGAATAGACCTGCCACGATGCGGGGATTGCGGGAGAAGTGCTCATCCACGATGTTATCCAGGGTGATGTAGCCCGGGAGCCCTCCCGGACTGATCACCTCCAGCCGGTCATCGAACATGCGCACCTCGATGCGGCGCCCTCGCAGCCGGTAATCGCGGTGGCAGATGGCATTGACCAGCGCCTCGCGCACAGCAAAGGAAGGATATTCCGCCCGCTCCTCCCGCGCGAGATCCTTCACCACAGCTCCCACTCGCATCTCCTCCCACACCACCTGCCAAGCCCGCTCGATCATGCGGGCCAGGGGGCCTCCGATCTCCTCACGGCGGCCATAGCCAGCTAGCCCATCGTCACCTCGAGGCTCGGTACCCACGAAGTGAACGAACACCAATCCGCTTTGGGGCAGGTAAACCTGCGGCCGCTTGCCGAAGAGCAGTAAACCCGTCACGGTCGGCTGACCATCCTCATCCAGAGCACCGATCTCCTGCAGGAATTCGGGCAGTGGACGATTGAGAGCACCACCACCTCGTTCTCGTCGCTGGTCCAAGTATTCCTGAATGACATCTGGATCGAGGTCATCGAAATCCGCCGCCGGCACCGGCTCGGACTCGAAGTCCCCCACCGACTTGGTAGCCGCGAGTTGGCGCACTTCCTGACCAGCAAGGGGCCTGTTCTCTCGCCCGGTGCGGACGAGCACCCGCCCATCAGCCAGGGTGTGCAGCTCCGAGCTGCGGGGGACCCGGATGGCGATCACCGTGCCGCCAGGAGCCTCCATCTGCTCCCAGCCGACCTCGACCGGAGGGCGGCACTCAGCCTGCACAGCTAGGAGGCTTGCCTCCATATCATCCGGAGCGACATCCTCAACTACCTCTCCCTCCCGGCTGACTCCCACTAGGATGGTGCCTCCGTCGCCGTTGGCGAAAGAAACCAGCGTCTCGGCCAGGGCCCCTGCATTCGGCAGGGGCAGGAATTCAACCAGCTGATTGGGCCTGCCCTTCAGAAGCCTGGAGAGCATTTCCTCTTCCTCCGTTGCTGAAACGATGCCCTAACCCCAGCTATTTATTGTATCAGAGATGGAAGCAGAATTCAACTGGCTCGTGAGGGTAACGAATAAAAAGAGCCGTGGGAACCCCACGGCTCCATGACGATCTATCCAATCCGATCGCTGAGCTACTCCACCTTATACACTTGGTCATTTGGGCGCACCCGCTCCTGGACTTTGAGACCGATCTCCTGGCCGGGCTGGCCCTCGGTGATGGTCTCATGCTCCAATTGCATGGAATGCACCTCTTGGGTGAAATCGGTGGTGTGCCCTACAATGTGGATGGTATCGCCCTCACGTAGCGTATCGGTGAGCTTGATGCCAGCCACGCCGATGCCGGTGAAATAGTGAGTCACTTGCCCAATTTTCTTCTCGGTCACGGTACCCTCCCTTCATGCGCTTTGCCGTCCGCACGGCGACACAATGCGGCAAGCTGATACCTCATCACTTAGCACTCGCTCAACACGAATGTCCTTATCGGGAGCGAGGGGTATAGTCCAATCTTGAAGTAACTTTAATAGGTTGACATTTTTGGCGCCATCCGCCCGAACATAAAGTGTTCGGGCTACGAAGCAGCGCCCCGTAAACGGGGCTTGCCTGTACCAGGTACTGGTGCCTGTACCAGGTACTGGTGCCTGTACCAGGTACTGGTGAAAGCGTATTTGGCATAACACCTGTGCCCGATCAGGTGCGGGCAGGCACGGGCGCTCAGGTGCGGGCAAACGTCTTTCTAAGCCGGATTCATCCGGCGCTGTTTAATAGCCCGGCGACTTCATCGCCGGGCGGGAATGCAAAGTGTAAACCAGATTCCTCCGTGAAATGAACCACATCTTAATATACCACAGAATGCCCACCCATGCAAATTGGGAACTCCCAGCTCCATCGTCTGGCCTGCGAAGGCACGGAGCCGATAAAGTTTGGCGTCGTGCTGTCCGAGGCCACCGGTCGACGTCGCCGATGTAGCCCCCGGCTGGAACCGGATGCGCTTGGCTTCGGGCTCAAGGATACGATCCGGCAGGTCGTGGATGGGATGGGAGGAGGTGTCGGTGGCTCTGACGTAGTGCGGATATGCTGGTTGGCTGGGCAGCCCTCATCTCTCCAGCTCTTCCAGTTCCTGGTAGACATGATAAACCGTCAGCACCTGGTTCACGTATTCCCGACTCTCGCCGGAGCCGATCCAGCGGAGGAAGTCGTCGCGATTGCTCACCTGCTCGTTCCAAGCCTTAACATTGCCTGGCCCACCGTTGTAGGCCGTCACCGCCAGCTCCATATCGTCGTCAAAGTAATCCAGCAGCCAGCGCAGATACCAGGCCCCCAGCCGGATGTTGACCTCTACATCGTAGGCCCTCAGTGGGGTGAAAGGGATACCCGCTGACTCGGCGGCCCAATCGGCGGTGGAGGGAATGAGCTGCATGAGTCCCTGGGCCCGCGCCCAGGAGAGGGCCTCGGGCTTGTAGCGGCTCTCGGTGTGCATGATAGCCCACAGCAGAAGCGGGTCCAGGTCGAACTCCTCGGCGGCGGCTCGCACTTCCGCTGCGTAGGGTTTGGGGTAGGCCAGCCGCCACAGTGACAGCGGCGCCTTTGACATCTCGTTGAGCATCCCCTCCGCGACGCGCTGAGCGTCGACCAAGTATCCTCGATCGAAGAGGGCCTGGACGTAGGCCGTGCGGGCCTCCGGGCGGGAGTCGAATCGAGCGGCCATGACGAGCTCTCGATGGGCCAGCTTCTCCAGCCCCAGCGACTCCAGGGCAACCGCCTTGGACAGGACCTCCGCCCCCGCAGGTCGAAAAGGAAGCGCCATGGACGGTTTCCACTCCTCCCCCAGCTTCAAGGCTAAGAAGTTAGGCTGTGCATCTCCCAGAAGCTGGCGAGCTCGGGAGCGCTCCTCCAGCTCTCCCAGCCGGTCGGCCAGCACATAGACCCGATAGGCCGCATCGTCGGCCCAATAGGTCTGGCCCTTCGCCAGCTCGGTGTACAAAGGCAGCGTCTCAGTGAGCCGCCCCTGGGCCTCCAGCAGCTTTGTAGCCCTCCATTTGGCGACAGGATAGGGACATTGCAGGTAAAGTGTGATGGCCCGGGTCGGCTCCTCGCTGGCCCACAGCCCAGCCTGGGCCAGGAGACTATCAGCCGTATCCACCTTCTCATACAGCGTCAACGCCTCCTCTCGCTCCCCCTGCCGCTGCAAGGAGCGAGCCAGCCCCATCCTGGCCTCTGTATCCTCTGGGTGTTCCTCCAGCCACTCGTGGTACAGGCGCGCCGCCTCCTCGTATCGGCCCAGGCCACTGAGGGCGCGAGCCCGGATGGGACCAGCGGATGGGTCCTCCACACCATTCAGCTCCTCCAGAGCATCGCTCCAGTAGCTAGCGCTGTTCAGGTCCCGCGCCACCTGCAGGGGGTCATCCCCTAGTCGGCGCATATCCTCGAAAGCGCGGGGATACTGGCCCAACAGCCCCTTGTATTCGACATAGGCGGCCTCCCTCCGTCCCTGCTCCTCCAGCCAGCGTGCCAGCTCCAGCCTCAAGCCCAAGTTCGCCTCCAGCTCCAGGGCTGCTCGGTACTCATCCTCGGCCGCTGGATCGCCCAGCTGTGCGTAGTGGCGGGCCAGGGCCACGTGAGCTTCGCAGGCCGCGGGGGAATGAGACCGGGCGGCGATGATGGCCTCCAGCTCCTTGACCGCTTCCAGATCAGGAAGCTGATCCCGGGCCTCGGACAGGCGGAGGTACTCCTGGATCTCAGGGTACTTTTCCTCGGATGGGACAGGGGTCTCAGTGGGAGAAGGGGGTGGGGGACTAGGGATGAAGTACCGGCATCCCAAGATGGTCACAGAGAGAAATATCAGAGAAAGGAACAGGCTGAGGCGACGAAGGGACATTTGGAAGGCTTATCTTCTCAGGCGAAAGGCGTAGAGGCGTTGGTCGGTGGAGCCGACGCAGAGCCAGTCATCGCTCACCGTCGGCGGCCCGGCGTCGCTGCCCAGACGGTAGCTCCACAGCAAGTGTCCGGTGGGAGCGTCCAAAGCGTAGATGTGATCGTCGGTGGAGCCCACGAAGAGCGTTCCCCCAGCCACTGCAGGTGGGACACAGATAGGCCCTTTGGTGGGGAAGGTCCATTCAATGGCGCCCTTGGCTGCATCCAGCGCCATCACCGTGCCGGCCAGAGTTCCGACGAATATCTGTCCCTCGTCTGCAGCAGGCCTAGCCTCCAAGGGTGCATCCAACTCCCTCGTCCAGCGCTGCTGGCCCGTGGCCGCATCCAATGCATACAGGTATCGGTCGGTGGAGGCTATGTAAACTGAGTCTTCTTTCACCAGAGGGCTGGCCATCAAGGCACCGCTCGCAGGCGTGCGCCAGCGTAGAAGACCACTCTCCGCATCCAGGGCGTAAGCGAAGCCATCGGCTGAGGTGAAGTAGAGTAGGTCATCTGCGACCTGAGCCTCTCCAGCGATGGCGCCCCCACTAGGGAAGCGCCACAGCACCGTGCCAGTGGAGACCTCCACGGCGTACAGGTATCCATCGTGTGCTCCGACGTAGATGATCCCGTTGAAAAAAGCAGGGCTGGCGGTGAGCCATCCATCTAGCAAGGTGCGCCACAATTTTCTTCCAGTCTTCCTATCCACCGCGTAGAGTGTCCCGTCCCAGGAGCCAAAGACCAGCAGATCATCCACCAGCACAGGGGTGGCGCTGACGTTGCCTCGGGTCTCGAATCGCCAACGCAGCTCCCCGCTGGCTGTGTCTAAGGCGTAAAGTCGGTTGTCATCGCAGCCGAAGTAGATCGTGTCCCTAGTCACCAGCGGCTTGGAGCGGATATAGTCCTCGGCCCGATACTCCCAGCCCCAGGCGACCTGCAGTGGCACGCTGGACCGCCTAGCAGCGCTTTGAGGCCAGAGGCCGCAGCCAGCCAGGGCCAAAGACGCGATCAGGATAAGAGACAGCTTAGGTATGGAGGACACGGGAATCAAGTCCCAAATAACTTCAAGTGTGGCTTCAAAACAGGGAGAGCTGTCGCCCCTTAGGAGGTTCCTTGCCCGAGGCCAGCCGATGGGCCCAGCGAATAGGCTCCGTAAGCCTGTACTTGGGACAACAGCGCAGCACAAAATCCATGGCCTTTTCCAGATCAATCCGGTGGCCGATGGACACATACACCGAGTTCACCTCATCCCGGGTGCGCAGCACAGCTCCGATCACCTCCCCCTCGTCGTAGAGCCAGGTGTGGGAGCCCTTGCTTGGGCCAGGCTCCCGATGCGTACCCACCAGCCGCGATTTAGCACAGCCGATGCTGGGTGTATCCAAAAGCACCCCCATGTGGGTGGCCAGGCCCATACGACGGGGATGGGCCAGCCCATGCCCATCGAAGATGAGCAGATCCGGCTCCGTCGAGAGATGCTCCAGAGCGGCCAAGACCACTGGCCCCTCTCGGAAGGCCAGCAGACCAGGGATGTAGGGGAAAGATATCTCGATCTCGGCTCGCGCGCTGTCTATGAACTCGAGGTCGGGGAAGCTGAGCACCGCCACCGCAGCCCGTCCCCTCCCTTCAGGGAACCCCACATCGATCCCAGCCACCATCTCCATCGGATGCTCTTCCCAGGTGAGGATCACCTGGTCGACCAGGCTGCGCTGTATAGCCATCGCTTTCTCCGTTGGGACATCCCATTCGTGGCTGATACGTGGTTTCATGATCGGCCTCTTCCTGAGGTAACCCACCAGGTTTACTCTACCACAAAAGGGAGCAATCAGCAAGCTGTACTAGCTATCTGAGTGGCTTTATGCTACAATATTCCAAGGGTCGGGCCGACGGACAGGAAAGAGCGATGAAGATTACTCTGATCTCGCCCTACGATTTCGCCTTCCCCAGCGGCGTGAACAACAACGTCATTCACACCGCGGCCTGCTTCCGGGAATGGGGCCACGATGTGACTATCATGGGATCTTGTTCAAGGGATGAGACTTCCCTGCCACTCGATTTCATCCGCGCCCGAGGGAGAGTTCTACCCCTGCCATTCGCCGGATCGAAGGCTCGAGTCAGCCTGTCCCCCCAGGCCTATCGCCAGATTAAGAAACTTCTCCAACGGGGGCAATTTGATGTGATCCACCTGCACGAGCCTATGATCCCCGCTCTGCCCCTGGCAGCGCTGCGCCATGCTCCACTGTGCCCCCAATCACTCTTCGTGGGCACTTTTCACGCTTATCAGGAGTCCAGCGCGGGCTACCACTATGCCAGGCCCCTCCTCAAGCGATTCTTCGAGCGGCTGGATGGTAGGATAGCTGTCTCCTCCGCCGCTCGAGATTACATCAAATCTTACTTTGACGGGGATTATGTTATCATCCCCAATGGGATCGACGTGGAGCGCTTTGGCGACGAGGAGATCGAGCCCTGGCCCCGCTATCAGGATGGGAAGCTGAATATCCTCTTCGTGGGGCGACTGGAGAGGCGCAAAGGTTTTCGCTTTCTCCTGCAGGCCTTCCGTCGAGTGAAGAAGGTCATGCCTCAGACACGGCTTATAGTGGTGGGGGCCTACAATGAGGACGATAAGCGGCCCTTCGTAGAATATACCCAGGAGCATCAGCTGGCTGATGTGTGTTTTACGGGCTGGATATCGGATGAGGACCTACCCCGCTACTATCGCTCCTGTGACGTCTTCTGCGCGCCCTCCATCGGCTTCGAGAGCTTCGGCCTAGTCCTGCTGGAGGCCATGGCCGCCGGCAAGCCCATCATCACCTCCGACATCCCCGGCTACCGCACGGTGTTGGATGACGGACGAGAGGGGATGATGGTGCCTCCTGAGGATGAGAAGACCCTAGCGCGAGCGCTGATCTGGCTCCTGCGAAATCCAGCGATCCGGCGGAGGATGGGGCAGCGTGGGCGCGCCAAGGCGCAGACTTACACCTGGAGACAAGTTTCAGAGCAGATATTGAGCCACTATCAGGAACTGATGGCTCAACGAGGTTGAGGATGGCAGGCTGACATCCCCCAAGAAGCCCTTCGAGAGGAGATAGCAACGAGCGATGATCAGTGAATGGCTGCGCGACCACACTTATCCTCTTATAAACCCAATCGCCAGGCAGATCAGCCGCTTGGGGATCTCCCCCAACTGGATAACAGGGCTGGGCCTGATGGCCAATGTGGTCGTGGCCCTGTTGATCATGCGAGGATACTTGAGGCTCGGTGGAGCTCTGACCCTCCTGGCCAGCCTGTTTGACACCTTCGATGGAGCCTTGGCTAGGGCGTCGGGACGGGCCAGCTCCTTCGGGGCTTTCCTGGACTCCATCCTGGACCGTTTCTCCGAGGCGGTGCTTTACCTGGGCCTGCTTCTACACTACGCCCAGGGAGGGCAGCACATGGAGGTGACCCTCATCTACGCCACCATCGTCGGCTCGCTCATGGTCAGCTACGTTCGGGCCCGGGCCGAGGGGCTGGGTCTGCAGTGCAAGGTGGGCCTGTTGACTAGAGCGGAGCGAATGGGCCTCCTGGTCGTGGGCCTGCTGGCAGGGATCATGCCCTGGATGCTGTGGGCGCTGGCAGTGTTGACCCATGTGACCGCTGCCCAACGCGTGTATCACGTGTGGCGCTTAACCCACAGGGATAGCGCACCAGCTTGAGGAACGCGGCATCAGGGCAGGGCCAGACATCAAAGGGAACTTTCCCTGGTCACCTGTCCGCCGACAGGCGGGAGACAGGTAAAATGTCTGAGGCAGGGAGACGCTGTGCCTTATCCCAACAGATCCCTGAGGGTGGCTAAATTCCTGACATCCTCCTTCATCTCCTTACCCTTGGGTGTCTCCAGCAGCATGGGATGATCCGCAAAGCGGGGATCGTTGAGCAGAAGTCGAAAGGCATCCAAACCCAACTCTCCCTCGCCTATGTGGGTATGTCTATCTAGCTTGCTTCCCAGCCCCCCCTGAGAATCATTGAGGTGGAAAGCTTTCAGCCTCTCCAGGCCGATCACCGCCTCAAGTTCCTCGAATGTCTCCGTGTATCCCTCAGAGGTGCGCAGTTCATAGCCCGCGGCGAAGGCGTGACAGGTATCGAAGCACACCCCCATCCGCTCCGGCTGGGCGACCATCTCAATGATCTGGATCAACTGCTGGAAGGTATAACCCAGGCTGGTGCCCTGGCCGGCGGTGGTCTCCAACAGGGTCATCACTTGAAAGTCAGGCGTCGCGCTGTGCACAGCGTCCAACCCCCGAGCTATGCGCTCCAGGCCCGCCTCCTCACCCGAGCCCGTGTGGGATCCAGGGTGCATGTTCATATAGGGCACGCCCAGGGCCTCACATCGCTCCAGTTCTCTGACGAGCGAATTCACCGAGTGATGCCACAGTTCGTCCTTGGGCGAAGCTAGGTTTATGAGGTAAGAATCGTGGGAGACGATGGGATAAATTCCCGTCTCGTCCTGAAGCCGCTTGAAGGCCGTGATCTCCTCCGCCGGGATCTTCGGTTCAGCCCAGCGGCGCTGGTTCTTAGTGAATATCTGTATCGCCTCACAGTTGATAGACTGCCCTCGCACGAGAGCCTGGCTGATCCCACCTGCGATGGACATGTGAGCACCTAGTCGAGGCACATTTCCCTCCTTTCGGTTTCGGCTGTCACCTATGATGATACCACAGATCCTCCATTGGGGCTAGATCATCCTCACGGATGCCCGTGTATTCTCACGCAGAGCGGGACAACCGAAGGTTGCATTGGCTTCCTCAGCGTCTCGATGTTATAATATCTTCAGAGAGCCGAGATTTTATGTAAAAGTAGAGGTAAGGCTCAGAGGCAGGGTTACAAAGCCCTGGCTGGTGTGGTTTATACAAGGAGGAGATATGCCCAAACAACTACGCTTTGCTGATGAGGCACGCGGTGATCTAAAGGCGGGAATGGAAGTATTGGCCAAGGCGGTGGGGACCACCCTGGGGCCCAAGGGGCGCAACGTGGCCATGGAGCAGCAGAACGCGAGGTGGATGACCCCAAAAGTGTCCCATGACGGGGCCACAGTGGCCAAGTGGATCGAGCTGCCGGATCGCTGTCAGAACATGGGGACCCAACTGGTGAAGACGGCCGCCATGAGGACCAACGAAGTCGCCGGGGATGGCACGACCACCGCCACAGTCTTGGCCCAGGCCATCGTCCAGGGGGCGATGAAAAACATCGCCGCCGGGTCTAACCCCATGCTACTCAAGCGGGGGATCGAGAAGGCAGCTCAAGCGGTCCTGGAGTCCATCCGTGAACAAGCTGTGAAAGTGGGCTCGAAGGAGGAGGTCGAGCATGCGGCGACTATCGCCGGCCACGACCCAGAGATCGGGAAGCTTATCGCTGAGGTGGTGGGGAGGGTGGGTAAGGATGGCGTGGTCACCATTGAGGACTCGCCAACTTTGGGCTTTGAGGTGAGGTATCTCAATGGCATGCCCCTCGACCGGCGAGGGTTCCTGTCCCGCCACTTCATCACCGATCCCACCACCCGTGAGGCCGTGGTGGAGACCCCCTACATCCTGATGACCGATGAGAAGATCCAAGACCCCCAGGATCTGGTCCCCACACTGGAGAGGATATCCGAGATCGGTGAGCGGAACCTGGTGGTGATCGCCGATGACGTGGAGGGGAAGGCCCTGACTATGCTGGTGGCCAATAAAGCACGTGGCACCTTCAAATGCCTGGCCATCAAGGCCCCCGGCCTTGGCACCCGACGGAGGGAGATGCTGGATGACCTGGCCCTGTTCACCGGAGGCACGGTGATCAGCCAGAAGGTGGGCAAGAGATTGGATCGGGTCACACTGCAGGACCTGGGCCGAGCCGACAAGGTCGTCTCCGATGAGGAGAGCACAGTCATAATCGAGGGCCACGGATCCCAGGAGGACATCCAAGCCCGCGTGGATCAGCTTAAGCGGGAGATTGAGCATACCTACGTGGAGTATGAGTCACAGTATGACAGGGAGTGGCTCCGGAAGCGAGTGGGAGGACTCACCAGCGGCGTGGCGGTCGTGCGTGTGGGAGCAGCCACCGAGACGGAGTTGGAGGAGAAGAAGCTTCGAGTGGAGGATGCCGTATCCGCCACTCAAGCTGCCCTGGAAGAGGGGATCGTGCCCGGCGGTGGGGTGATCCTGCTGAATGTGATCCCTGCCCTGGATGAGGTAACCAGCGATATACCCGATGAGAGAGTCGGCATCGACATAATGCGGCGAGCGCTGGAGGCGCCGATGAGACAACTGGCTGAGAACGCAGGCTACAGCGGCTCAGTTGTGGTGGAGGAGGTCCGCCGTCGACAGGTGGAGGCGGGCGTCAGAAGGATCGGCTTCGACATACTGACCGGGGAGTATGGAGATATGGTGGATAGGGGGATCATTGACCCCGCCAAGGTAACCCGCTGTGCGGTGGAGAATGGGGTGGGCGTGGCCACTATGATCCTCAGCACCGAGGCACTGGTGGTGGAGATGCCTCGACCGCCCCGCACTGAGGCAAGCCCAACGACTTCATCGCCCAGCTAGTGCCGGGTGCAGCCTTGTACATGAGAGCGTAGACATAAAGAGTAACCGAAGGTTACATCCCATCCTACGCGCCCGGAGGGATTCGAACCCCCAGCCTGCTGATTCGAAGTCAGACGCTCTATCCGTTGAGCTACGGGCGCTCAGCGCTCACGATTATAGCATATTTGACCCCTGCGGGCAAAGGCAGCAGCGGATGATAGGCTCGACTTCACGAGGATGGACAGGATATGCGAGGTTACGAGGTGATCATCGTCGGCGCAGGGCCGGCTGGGATATTCACTGCACTGGAGCTGGGCAAAAATGGTGCAACCGATGTCCTGATCCTGGACAAAGGGCCGGATATCGAGCAGCGGAAGTGTCCGGCTCGTCGCCCCGGCGGACAATGCATTCACTGTCAGCCCTGTCGAATCCTCGCTGGCTGGGGAGGGGCAGGGGCCTTCAGCGACGGCAAGCTAACTCTCTCCCCTTTAGTGGGCGGACGCCTGGCTGATATCCTGGGCCAGGAGCGGGCTCGGGCACTGATCGACGAGGTGGACGCGACATTTGTCCGCTTTGGAGCTTCGGGGCCGGTCTACACCTCCGATGGGGATGCGTTAGAGGAGCTGGGAAGGCGGGCCACGCTGGCCGGCCTGCGCTTGGTCTCCTATCCTATCCGCCATATGGGCACTGAGCGCTGTGGCGCCGTCCTCCGCGCCATGCGCGATGAGCTGCTAGAGCGGGGGGTGGATATCCAGCTGCACACCGAGGTCACCTCCATCCTGGTGGAGGATGGGCACAGCGTGGGGGTCGAGACCTCCGAGGGAGAGAGAATTGAGGCCCGCCACATCGTAGTCGCCCCAGGTCGAGAGGGGGCGGATTGGCTTAAGGAGGTAGCACAGGAGCTGCGTCTCTCGCTGGAGCGCAACCCGGTAGATCTGGGGGTGAGAGTAGAGGTTCCGGCTGAGGTGCTGGCCCCCCTGACCAACCTGATCTACGAGCCCAAGCTGTACTACTATTCCAGGAGTTTCGACGACAGGCTCAGGACATTCTGCGTGTGCCCTCACGGCGAGGTGGTGGTCGAGTACGCCGGCGATGTGATGACCGTCAACGGACATTCTTACGCCGACCGAGAGAGCCCTAACACCAACTTCGCCATCCTGGTAAGCAAGACATTCACTGAGCCCTTCCGGGAGCCTATAGCCTATGGCAAGTATATCGCCCGGCTGGCCAACCTGTTGAGCGACGGCATCATCGTCCAGAGACTGGGGGATCTGCGACGAGGGCGCAGGTCCACCCCCAAGCGGCTGGCCCGTTCCATCGTCACCCCTACCTTGAAGGAGGCCACGCCAGGTGATCTGGGGCTGGTGTTACCTTACCGCTATTGGGTCAACATACTAGAGATGCTGGATGCTATGGATGAGCTCGCCCCCGGTGTGGCGTCGAATCAAACGCTCCTCTACGGCGTGGAAGTTAAGTTCTACTCCTCGCGTCTGGAGCTGACCGAGGATTTGGAGACCCAGGTGGAGAACCTATTCGCCGCGGGGGATGGGGCGGGGGTCACACGAGGGCTGGTGCAGGCCGCAGCCTCAGGGTTGGTGGTGGCCAGAGCGATCCTTCGCCTGCACAGGAGCTAACTATGCCCACTTTCTACATTTGGACTATCGGCTGTCAGATGAACAAAGCCGACTCCCGCATGGCCTCCGAGGAGCTGGCGAGGCTGGGATACCATCCCGTGGAACGAGCATGGGATGCGGACCTGGTGATCCTCAACACCTGCGTCGTGCGGCAATCGGCTGAAGATCGGACTATCGGCTACCTCAGCTCCCTCAAGCCTCTGAAGCAGCAAAACTCGGACGCGAGGCTCGTGGTAATGGGCTGCCTAGTAGGCGATGATAACATCGCCCAGCTCCGCCGCCGCTTTCCCTACGTGGACGCCTGGCTCAAGCCCTCCGACATCGAGGGGCTTATCGATTTCGCTCAGGCCGACGAAGGGGAGACCTCCGAAATTTCTAGAACCTTACGGCCCCAACGTGCCCCTGTCTCCGCCTTCGTCCCCGTAATGCACGGCTGTGATCATCACTGCACTTTTTGCATCGTGCGCTTGCGTCGGGGGAGGGAGCGAAGCTATCCCATCTCCAAGGTGGTCTGCGAGGTGAAGTCGCTGGCATCTCGGGGCGCTCGTGAGGTCACGCTTCTGGGGCAAAATGTGGACTCCTACGGCCATGATCTCCCTGGCGAGCCTACGCTGGCCGACCTGCTCCGCGCCGTTCATGAGGTCGAGGGACTGCAGCGCATACGGTTCCTGAGCTCCCACCCAGGCGACTTTCGCCCCGAGATCATCGAGGCGGTGGCCGAGCTGGACAAGGTGTGCGAGCACTTTGAGCTGCCGGTTCAGTCGGGCGATGATGAGGTGCTGCACCGTATGGGACGGGGCTACACTGTGGCCCAGTACCGGGCCCTCATCGAGCGCGTTCGAGCCCGTGTCCCAAATTCATCCGTGATCACCGACGTGATCGTAGGATTTCCTGGCGAGACAGTGGCGCAGTTCGAGAACACGCGCCGCCTGCTGGAGGAGATCCGTTTCGACATGGTTCACATCGCCGCCTACTCGGAGCGGCCTGGCACACCTGCCGCCCGCCTGGATGATGATGTGCCTCCCGAGGAGAAGGAACGCCGCCGCAAAGTCCTTGAGGCACTCCAGGAGCGCATCGTGGGGGAGATCAACCAGAAGCTTTTGGGGCGGACCATTGAGGTGTTGGTGGAGAGGAAGCACAAGGGCCGCTGGCGAGGGCGAACGCGGACTCACAAGCTGGTATTCTTCGAGGACAACGCTGATTGGCGGGGGAAGCTAGCCCAGGTGAAAATCACCTGGGCTGGACCATGGTCGATGGTGGGAGAGGTGACAGCGTCGGCCTGGGGACCTGATGGCTATCCTGTCCGGACGACCAGATCGCAGAAACGTTCGTAAGCCGCCTCCCAGGGAGCTGGATCCCCCGGCTCGTAGCGGGTCATCTTGAAAGATCTTCTTACCACGCCTCGCGCCTCCTCCAGCGAGGAGAACTCCCCAAGTGTCAGGGCCTGCATCAGCACATTGCCGATGGCCGTGGCCTCCACCGGCCCAGCCAGCACTTGCCGCTGAGTGGCGTCAGCCGTGAACTGGCAAAGAAGCTGATTTTGTGACCCTCCACCGACGATGCGGATCACCTCCAGCCGGCGGTTCAGCATCGCCTCCAGCTTCTCCAGCGTCGCTCGATAGGTCAGGGCCAGGCTCTCCAGCGCGCAGCGCACTATCGCCCCTCTGTCCTCCGGAGCCGGTTGGCCAGTTCGGGCGCAGGAAGCCTGAATCTCGGCCGGCATGTCCATGGGATGGAGAAAGGCTGGGTCGTCGGGGTCCACCAGGGCCACGAAGGGCTCGGCTTGCTCGGCCATCTGGGTCAGCTCATCGTAGGAGTAGCTCTCCCCCTCCCGCGCCCAAGCCCGGCGGCACTCCTGCACCAGCCACAACCCCATGATGTTCTTGAGAAGGCGAAAGGTGTCGCGCACGCCGCCCTCGTTTGTGAAGTTGTACTCCAGGCTCTGGGGAGTGATAACCGGCTCATCCACTTCCACCCCCATCAGCGACCAGGTGCCGGAGCTCAGGTAAGCCCAATCAGAGCCCTGGGCTGGCACTGCGGCCACGGCTGAGCCGGTGTCGTGGCAGGCAGGGGCGATCACAGACACTTCCCTCAGCCCGACCTCATCAGCCACCGAGGGCAGGAGTGGCCCTAGCACTGTCCCCGGTGGCACGATCTCGCCCAAGATGCGGGTGGGAATGCTCAATCGCTCCAGCATGCCGCGCGCCCAATCGTCGGCTCGAGGGTCGTAAAATTGGCTGGTGGTCGCCTCCGTGAACTCACAGGCCCTTCGACCGGTGAGCCAGAAGTTGAAGAGATCGGGCATCATAAGCAGCCCCTCAGCCGACTCCAACTGGGCGGAGTTGCTCTGAGCCATAGCCAAAAGCTGGTAGAGGGTGTTGATCTGCATGAACTGGATGCCCGTGCGCTCGAAGATCTCCCGCCGAGGAACGCGGCGGAAGGCCTCCTCCATCATACCGTCGGTGCGGGAGTCACGATAGTGGTAGGGGTTGCCGACAAGTTGGTCATCGCGATCCAGCAGGGCGAAGTCCACTCCCCAGGTATCCACGCCGATGGAGGTCAGGTCGGGGCCGAACCGCTGAAGGTACATCCTCAGCCCATGTTTCATCCCACCCCAAAGGCGCAGAACGTCCCAATGTAGGCTGTCCAGGATGCGCACCGGGCCATTGGGGAAGCGGTGCACCTCCTCCAGTCGGAGCCTATCCCCCGCCAATAGGCCCACGACAGCTCGACCGCTCTCCGCCCCTAGGTCGAAGGCTAGAAATCTCTTCGATTGAGCCATGGCTGTATCTCCAAGAAAAGCAACCACAAAGACGCAAAGAAAAAGTTTAAAAAAACTTAGTGACTTGGTGTCTTGGTGGTTTCGATGAGATTGAATTTTATTGGCCGTACAGCGGCCCGAAGTTGGCACAGGCCCGGAAATCCGCGCCCATCGGGTCCTGCGCGCCAAAGGAGGTCCAGACGCTGGGCCTGAAGACCCGCTCCTCGGGCACGTTGTGCATATAGACTGGAATGCGAAGCATAGAGGCTAAGGTGATCAGATCGGCGCCGATGTGGCCGTAGGAGATCGCCCCATGGTTGGCGCCCCAGTTGTACATCACAGAGTAGACGTCCCTGAAGGGCCCGCTGCCCGTCAGGTTGGGAACGAACCAATGGGTCGGCCAGGTGGGATCAGTGCGCTCGTCCAGCGTCTCGTTCACCTCCTCCGGCAGCTCCACCGTCCACCCCTCCGCGATCTGCAGCACCGGTCCCAGCCCCTTGACCAGGTTGATCCTGGACATAGTGACCGGCATGCCGCCGGGCGTCAGGAAGTTCGAGGAGAAGCCGCCGCCTCGGAAGTACTCCGTGGTCGCTGGATACCAGGTCGTCGCCCCCAGGCACTTTTCCACCTCCTCCGGGATGATCTCCCAGAAGGGCTTCATAGCTGGCTGGCCATTGATGGTTTGCTGGCCGGTGCCATCCAGGGTTGCAGAGCCAGAGTTGATCAAGTGGAGGATCCCGCCCTCCGCTCGGCCGGTCAGCTCGTAGCCCGTCACCCGCTTGACCGACCGGGGACTCCAGTAGGTTCGCACATCGGCGAAGATCTGAGCCGCGTCCGTC
>JAYEMR010000054.1:0-19639 GCA_034718215.1 Chloroflexota bacterium | reverse complement strand
CGGGAGAGGCGTCATTGGTTCAAAGCGGGATTCAATCTGACGAGAGGATAGCAGGTATGCCAAAGCCTATCATTCTCGAAGATGATTGTGCCGGGAGAAAACCGGCGGGGGTGGATAGGAGGAGATCGGCGTGATAAAACCTAAAGTCCTTGTCCTCCGCGCGCCGGGGACCAACTGCGATGAGGAGACCGCCTTCGCCTGGGAGCTGGCTGGCGGGACACCAGAGCGGGTGCACATCAACCAACTTATCCGCGGCGAGCGGCGCCTGGAGGAGTTCCAGATCCTCACCATCCCCGGCGGATTCTCCTTCGCCGACTCGCTGGGGGCGGGAAATCTGCTGGCCAATGAGCTGAGCTATCGGCTGCGCGAGCCGCTGCATCGCTTCGTCGAAGATGATGGACTTATCGTAGGCATCTGCAACGGCTTCCAGGCGCTGTGCAAAGCGGGGCTGCTTCCTAAAGCGACCCTCTTCTTCAACGACTCGGGCCGATTCGAGTGCCGCTGGGTGACGCTCAAGCCAGTCAATCGCAGCACTTGCCTGTGGACTCAGGGGATTGACCGGCCCATCGAGCTGCCGGTCGCCCACGGGGAGGGGAAGTTCGTGCCCGCGGATGAGGAGGCACTGCGCCACTTTTGGGTCAATGACCAGGTGGTCTTCCAGTACGCAGCTCCCAATGGCTCCAAGCCCGAGTACCCCTTCGATCCCAATGGCTCGGCAGACCACATCGCCGGGCTCTGCAACGAGAAGGGCACCGTCTTCGGCCTGATGCCCCACCCGGAGCGGTATGTGCTTCCCTGGCAGCACCCACGGTTTCGCCACTCCGAGCGACGTGAGGAGGGGGATGGACTGGCGATCTTCCGGAATGCTATCCGAGCGCTGGAGTGAGGGTTCGATGACTGATTTAAGTGCCTTCGAGGGGCTCAATTTGTACTGGGGGGACATCCACCGCTCCTCCTCAGTGAGCGGCGGAGTGACGCCCATGGCCGAGCAGTTCCGGGTGGCCCGCCACGAGCTGGGCTTACAGGTCTTCGCCCTCTGCGACAACGCGGTGCTAACCCGCGACCCGACGAAGCGCCGCGCCTTTTTCGGCGAGCTGACCGGCCCCCGGTCCGTCACCGATGGCACCACGCCGCTCAACCTGGAGGACATCCGCCGCGTGCACACCATCGAGCCGGAGGAGTGGGACGAGCTCAAGGGGCTGGTCGAGGCCTACGACGAGCCGGGCGCTTTCGTGCCGCTTTTGGCCTACGAGTGGTGCTCGGCCCGCTACGGTGACCACAACGTCTACTACAGGGCCAAGGACGGCGAGCTTCACCTGCCGCCGACGCTGCACCAACTCCACGCCGAGCTGGGCGATGCGGAGTGCTTAGTCCTGCCCCACCACATGGGCTACGCCCGCGGTAGACGGGGCAAGGACTGGAACTTTCACTTCCCGCGCCGCGAGCGGCTGGCCGAGATCTACTCCCTCCACGGCTCCTCCGAGATGCCGAGGGACAACCCTCTGCCGCTGAGCAACATCGGCATGGGCAGCAACGTGCCGGGCAGCTCGCTGCAGGAGGCTTGGGCGCGCGGCTACAAGCTGGGTGTGCTAGCCTCCAGCGACTCGCACGGTCCGCCCCAGGAGCACATTCTGGTCGGCCTGTGGGCCGGGGAGCTCACCCGCGAGTCCGTGTGGGAGGCGCTGTGGCAGCGGCGGACCTTCGGCACCACCGGCGCACAGCGGATCGAGCTGGCCTTCAGCGCCGATGGGCTCCCCATGGGCAGCCTGTACAGCACCGACGCCGATCCCACCTTCGAGGCGACGGTGAGGGGCGCAGGGCCGCTGAAAAGCGTGGAGATCGTCAAGAACAACGAGGTGCTGTACATTTCTTATGGCGAGGGCCGCAGGGAGCTCAGCCTGCGCTACCGTGACACCTCGTCCCCCGACCGGCCCGACAACTGGGTTTACCTGCGCGTGATCCAGGTGGACGGCAATATGGCCTGGTCCAGCCCCATCTGGATCTCCATCCTGCCCGAGCACGAGGCGGTGCGCGGCTACCTCTACTGGGAGCCGGAGGGCGACCTGCTTTTCGATGTACTGCGCGAGGGCTCGACCATCACACTGCGGGCACTCAATGACAACCTGGAGCGGTGCGCGGTGCGCGATGTGTCCTTTGAGGTCCTGGGCGATACACGCCAGGCGATCCGCGGGCCAGCGGTGCTCCGCCCCGGCGAGCACGCAGAGGCTCGCTTCACCGCCGATGGCGAGGCCCTGTACCGGGCGTGTTACACGGATGCTGATGACAACCGCCGCACGATCCAGCGGACACTGGCCACCGGCCCGCTGTTTGGGAGGTGCTGAGCATGCGCTACGCCGATTTCGTGGACTACTCGACGCTGGATCCATTCAAACGGCGCGTGATCGAGACGCTGGAGCCAACGCTGTCTAAGACCGAGCGGCTGGGTGTGCGCGTCGTAGCCGAGAGTCTCGGCGAGCCTGCGGCGCTCCTGGATTTTATGGATGACGATTTCATGCTGGCCTTCAAGAGCGACGGTGTGGGCACCAAGGGGTGCATCGCTGATGACATGGTGCGCGCCGGTTGGGAGGGCGATGTGGCCGACCTCTACAGCGGGCTGGGGGTGGATCTCATCGCCATGAATGCCAACGACCTGATCTGCGTGGGGGCGACGCCGCTGGTGCTGAGCGACGAGATCGGCTCCGGCCGCTCGGAGTGGTTCGCCGACGAAGCGCGGGTGGCGGGCTTGCTCCAAGGGCTGCGCCGGGGCTGCGACGAGGCGGGGATCACCATCCCCTGCGGTGAGACGCCGACGCTTCCCGATGTGATCAACCCGGACACGGCCAACATCACCGGCTCGATGATCGGGATCGTGCGGCCCAAGGAGCGCGCTCGCTGGGGGCAGGCCCTGGAATGCGGCGATGTGATCTTCGGCCTCGCCAGCTCCGGCATCCACTCCAATGGGCTGACCCTGACCCGCCGCATCGCCGAGCGATTGCCGCAAGGGTACTTCACTCCCTTCACTACCCCAGGTGACCACTGGACGCTGGGACAGGAGCTGCTCACCCCCACGCGGATCTACGTCCAACCGGTGCTGGAGATGTTCGAGGCCGGAGTGGAGCTGCACTATCTCTCCAACATCTCTGGCTCCGGCTGGCGCAAGGTGATGCGCTGTCGCTATCCCTTCACCTACGTGATCGAGCGCCTGCCCGAGCCGCCGCCCATTTTCCGCTTTCTGCAGGAGCGGGGCGAGGTCAGCGACTACGAGGCCTATCAGACCTGGAACATGGGGATGGGATTCTGTCTGTACGCGCCGGAGGGAGAGGCGGAGGCCATTGAGGGGATCTGTGCTGAACATGGGATTTCTGTGATGCGCCTGGGCCACGTCGAGGAGGGGAAGAAGCGAGTGATGATGCGTCCGCTGCGGATCGCCTATTCACACCTGTGATGAGCTGAGCCTGCTGACTGCCCTCCCAGTGTCTCCAAGACGATGAGACCCTGCTCAGCAGGAGGTTTGAAATCCTCATCGCGGGAGAGCACGAGGTCACATGCGGTGAGCACGAAAGTTGCCAAGATAAGTGCATCGGCAGTGGACATTCCCAGCCCGTGTCGGTAGCCAGCACCTCTCTCGGCCACCTGGAGGGTAACTGGTTCTATGGCCACATTCGTCAACTCTTGAAGCCATTCCATGGCCTGTTTGGCCAAGTCGCCTGTGCCCCTAACCCAATGAGAAACCCTGTGTCAGCGCCAATCTTCATCTTGTGTCCGCAGTGCTTCAATGTCGTCCCAGGTCGTGCCCGCCAAAGCTTGCTTGAGCAGAGCAACGATCTGGTCACCGATCTCGGACGGTGAGAGGCGTTGTACTATCAGGCGATCGTCTTGGGTGCGAAGTTGGACAATCTGAGCAGGCTCTAGACCTAATGCCTGCTGCAATTTCTGGGGGACAGGTATCGTTCCATCCTTGGTGATTTTCACGGCTACCGGGGTATCAGTGGCCATGTGTCCTCCTTAGTTTGGGATTCGCTGATGCTTCATTTGGTATTATACATAACTCATGATAGAATGTCAAAGAGAGGAGCCCATGCTGACCATTGACCAGATCCGCGGGGCGATCCCGTACATATTGACCGAGACCAATCTGTCCGGCCTGGGCCAGCGGGGCCGGGGGAAGGTGCGCGATTTCTACCGAGTGGATGGGAAGCGGGTGCTCGTCACCACCGACCGCCTCTCGGCCTTCGACCGCGTAGTGGGACACATCCCCTTCAAGGGCCAGGTGCTCAACCAGCTCGCCGCCTTCTGGTTCAAGCATACTTCCGATATCCTGCCTAATCACCTGATCTCAGTGCCCGATCCCAACGTCTCGGTGGTGCGCGAGTGTGAGGCCCTGCCGGTGGAGATCGTGGTCCGGGGCTACATCTCCGGCTCCACCTCCACCTCGCTGTGGACCCGATACGCCGCTGGAGAGCGCACTATCTACGGGCTGAGCTTCCCCGGTGGCCTGCGAAAGAACGAGAAATTACGCGAGCCGGTGATCACCCCCACAACCCGCGGCACCGGCCCCGGCGGCCACGATGAGCGCATCACCCGAGAGGAGATCATCGAGCGCGGCCTGGTGCCGGAGGACCTCTACGCCGAGATCGAGGAGAAGGCGCTGGTCCTCTTCGCTCGGGGCACCGAGATATGCGCTAAGGCGGGGATCATCCTGGTGGACACCAAGTACGAGTTCGGCCTGCTCGATGGCCAGCTCACACTCATTGACGAGATCCATACCCCCGACTCCAGCCGCTTCTGGCTGGCCCAATCTTACGAGGAGAGGTTCGAGGCCGGCCGAGAGCCGGAGAACTTCGACAAGGAGTTCATCCGCCTGTGGTTCGGCCAGCAGGGGTACAGGGGAGATGACGAGCCGCCGACCCTGCCCGAGGAGGTCGTGGTGCAGGCCTCGCAGCGATACCAGAGGGTTTACGAGCGGATCACGGGGCGCGATTTCGAGCCCGGCGTCTTCCCCATTGAGGGGCGCATCGATGCAAATCTCAGGAGGGCGGGATGGATCCATTAGTGGTGATCGTCATGGGCTCCAGGTCCGATCTGGAGCACGCCCGCCAGATCCAGGCGGCGTTGGCCGAGTTTGACCTAACCTCCGAGCTGCGCGTCGCCTCGGCCCACAAAAGCGCTCGCCACCTGCTTCAGCTCCTGACTGATTACGAGTCGCGGAAGCGTCCTCTGGTCTACATCGCCGTGGCCGGCCGATCTAACGCTTTGGGTGGGTTGATAGACGCCAATACTACCTGGCCGGTCATAAACTGTCCTCCCTACAGCGACAGATTCGGAGGAGCAGATATCTTCTCCTCGCTTAGAATGCCGTGTGGCGTGGCCTGCCTCACGGTGCTTGAGCCCCAGGCGGCGGCCTTAGCCGCGGCGAAGATCCTGGCCCTGCATAATCCAGCGCTGGCCCAGCTAGTGCGCAGTTATCAGAAATCCCTGGAGAGCACAATCGTCCAAGATGATGAGGAGGTGAGGAGTTCGCCGTGAGCTCAGTCGAACGAATGACCACCGGACACACTCTTAGCAAACCAACTGAATCCTGCGGCGTCTTCGGGATCGTCGCCCCGGGGGAGGATGTGGCCCGCTTGACCTACTTCGGGTTGTACAGCCTCCAGCATCGAGGACAGGAGGGTGCTGGCATCGCTGTCGCTGACGGCCAGGAGCTGACCTGCCACAAACGGATGGGCCTGGTCTCTCAGGTCTTCACCGAGGAAGACTTAAAGAAGCTGACGGGGCATTCCGCTATAGGCCACAATCGCTACGCCACCTCCGGCTCCTCGCGCATCCGCAATGCTCAGCCCACCCTCCTTGAGACCAAGCTTGGTCCCTTCGCCCTCTCCCATAACGGTAATCTAGCTAACACCCTGACCCTGCAGGGTCAGCTTCGCCGGCGAGGATATGCCTTCGAGGGAGATTCCGACAGCGAGGTGACCGCCAAGCTCATCGCCGAAGCACCTGGCGAAACCTGGGAGGACAAGATCGAGCAGGGCCTCTCCCAGGTAAATGGCTCCTACAGCCTGGTCATCCTCACCCCCGAAAAGATATACGGGGTACGCGATCCTCTGGGCGTGCGTCCCCTGGTGCTAGGTAGATTCCCCCCCTCTCCGGCGGACAGGAACCACGGCTACGTTCTGGCCTCCGAGTCCTGCGCGCTGGACACCATTGGCGCGGAAATGGTCCGCGAGCTACTCCCCGGCGAGGGGATAGCAATAAACCCCTCCGGAGTGGAGACCTTTCTTCCGCCCAGCGAGCACTCCGCCTTCTGCATCTTTGAGTATATCTACTTCGCCCGGCCTGACAGCATCCTCAATGGCAAGCTGGTCTACGAGGCGAGGATGGAGATGGGGCGTCGGCTGGCGCGTGAGCATCCTGTGGATGTGGATTTTGTCATCGGTGTGCCCGACTCAGCCACTGCAGCGGCCATCGGCTACGCCGAGGAGGCTCATCTGCCATTTTTCGAGGGATTGATCAAAAGCCGCTACATCGGCCGGACATTCATCCAGCCGGAGCAGAGGCTGCGAAAACTGGGGGTCAAGCTCAAGTTCAATGCCCTGCCTCAACTGCTGAGGGACAAGCGGATAGTCGTAGTGGATGACTCCATAGTGCGGGGGAACACCACCCGAGAGATAACGCACATGCTGCGGGAGGCCGGCGCTCGCGAGATACACATCCGAATCACCAGCCCTCCGCTGCGCCATCCATGCTTCCTGGGGGTGGACATCGCCACCTACGAGGAGCTCATCGCCCACCGGCTGACCGTCGCCCAAATCTGCCGTCATCTGGGCGCTGACTCACTGGGCTATCTCTCCTTAGAGGGGCTGAAATCCTCCATCGAGCCGGTGAACTGTGATTTCTGCACCGGCTGTTTTACCGGCGAATATCCTGTAGAAGCATCTTAGCGTCTCAGCTACGGCGCTTGGGCGCTTGGACGCGATGACGCTGCTATGAAGGAGGGGTTGAGCCATGTTCCACTTCACCATCTGGACCAGCGGTGACCGCGATGCTCTGAAGCTGATACAGCGCATCCACAGAGCGGTTCAGAGTGGAGAGGTCCCTCAGGCCCACATCAGCGCCCTGGTGTGCAATCGGATCAGAGGGGAGGATGCAACCTTCGGTTGTCCATCGCGTATCCGCAAGGATGAGGAGGCGGATGAGTTCCTGGACTGGTGCGATGAGCAGGGATTGCCCGTGATCAGCGTCTCCTCGCGAGAGCTGCGGCGGGCCCTTCCTGAGAGATGGCGAGAGGAGCTAGGCGCCCGGTTTCGACGCCTCCTGAGCCCCTATCCTGCCGAGGTTCACCTGCTTGTGGGTTACATGCTCTGGGTGGATGACATAACCGCCTCAAAACTCCCATTGCTCAACCTTCACCCCGCGCTTCCCGGCGGGCCGGTCGGCTCGTGGCAGGAGGTGATCCGGGCCATCCAGTCCCAGGGCGCGAGCGAGCATGGAGTGACGATGCAGTTGGTCAAGCCAGGCAGGGAGAACCGCGACCGGGGCAAACCTGTGACCTTCCTCCACTTCCCTGTGACGCCGGAGATGGATTTCGACGAGATACGGGAGGCCGGCTTCCGCCGTGAGCCGATCCTGCTCATTGAGACCCTCAAGGCATTAGTCCAAGGGGAGATTCGCCTGGGCGAGGGGCCGCCGCTGGATCTGACGGGGGCAGTGGAGGGACGTCAACGGATTAAGAAACGGATTTAACGGATTGGCCCAGTAGGGGCATGCCCTGCCCAAGGAGTATGAAGCATGAGAGAAATCCGTTCAATCCGCTACAATAATCCGTTGACTGCTTTCTTCGACCTGGAAGGACCCCTTTCGCCGCAGGATAATGCCTACGAGGTAATGGGGCTCGTTCCAAATGGGCACGAACTGTTTGCAGTCATCAGCCGCTACGATGACCTGCTGGCGCTGGCTCAGAAACCGGGCTACGAGCCTGGCGACACCTTGGCCCTAATCCTGCCCTTTCTGGCCGCGCACAACCTGACTGGCGACGATGTCCGCAGTGTCTCCCAGCGGGCGCGGTTGGTAGAGGGCGCGCGAGAGCTTCTGGCTCAGATGAAAAAGGAGGGCTGGAGACTTTACGTCATCTCCACCTCCTACGCCCCTCACGCCCACCGCATCGCTGGTGAGCTAGGTGTGTCACGGGATCGAGTGGCCTGCACCCCCTTTCCCGCCGAGGGATACCAGGCCCAGCTAGATGGGGCAGCCCGAGAGTTGATCCACCAGATGGAGAGACGGATCCTAGGGCTGTCCCCAGAGGATGACGAGGCCATTCGCTCGCTTTTGGACCGCTTCTACTGGGAGGAGCTGCCCGCCACCGCGTGGGGCGATCCTCTGGCCACGGTGCGGGTGATGGGCGGTCGCAGGAAGGGGGAGGCCGCGTGGAGGTTTGCCGCGGAGTGTGATGTCAACTTGAGCGATGTTGTGGCCGTGGGAGACAGCATCACAGACATGGCCCTGCTCCAGGTCGTGGATGAGGCAGAAGGGCTGGCCCTGGCCTTCAACGCCAACGCATACGCCCTGCCCTATGCCACGGCAGCCGTGGCCTCGAGGACGCTGCAAGATTTAGCTCCCCTGCTCCAAGCCTGGGAGAAGGGGGGACGAAAGGCAGTCGAAGAGGTCTGTGCCCGACAAGCTGACGCGGACTGGTTGGCCGGCTGCGACCTAACTTCGGAGATCATCGAGCGACACCGGGCGGCGAGGGAGACAGTGCGCGGCCAGGCGGCGAGGCTAGGATAGTGCATGGCTCAGATAGAGGTCCTCGGCTTCGGCGCCCTCAACTTGGATTACCTATACCAGGTGCCGGAGATAGTGCTAGAAGGCGAGACTGTGGTCGAAAGCGTCACCGTAGCCCCCGGTGGGTCGGCGGCCAACACCTGCCGCGCGTTGGCCCAGTGGGGGGTGCGTACAAGCTTTCTTGGGGCGGTGGGCGACGACCCCGATGGAGGAGCTATGCTGGCTGGCCTGCGGAAAAGTGGGGTGGATGTCTCGCAGGTTGTAATCAAGCCCGACGCTCCTACCAGCAGGGTGATCGGCCTGGTTGATCCCCATGGCCACCGTTCGCTGTACGTCGAGCCGGGAGCCAATGACCTTTTGAACGAAGATGATCTGGATCTGAAAGCCATCGGGCAAGCTCGGCTGGTACACCTGGCCTCCTTTGCGAGTGAGCGTCAGCTGACATTGCAGGAGTGGGTGGTCGAGCATCTGCCTCCACAGGTCACCGTCAGCTTCTCCCCTGGGCAGATCTACGCTCGGCTGGGGTGGGAGCGGCTGGCGAAAATACTCCGACGGACAGCAATCCTGTTCGTGAATGAAACGGAGGCGGAGTGGTTGGGTGGGGTGGAGTCGCTGCGCAGATGTGGATGCGAAATAGCCGTGGAGACGCTGGGAGCGAGGGGCGGCAGGGTGATCCACGCCGGAGGGAGCTTCCGAGTTCCGGGCTTCTCCACCGAGGTCGTGGACACCACAGGAGCGGGTGATGCCTTCGCCGCCGGTTTTCTCCTGGGCTGGCTGAGGGAAAAGTCGCTTGAAACTTGCGCCCGCTGGGGAAACTGGGCGGCGTCTTGTGTGATACGAGAGGCAGGTGCCAATAGCACCCTGCCAACTGTGGATGAATTGGAGGCTTTAGCATGAAGATTTTGATCATTGGTTCGGGCGGACGGGAACACGCTCTGGCCTGGAAGCTGGCTCAATCGTCCCCAAACCCACAGCTCTTCGCCGCGCCGGGGAACGCCGGCCTCGCCGCCTGCGGCGGCACAGGCGACGAGCTGGCCGAGCGCGTCCCCATCGAGGCTGAGGATCTGGAGGGCCTGCGCGACTTCGCCCTGGAGGAGGAGATCGACCTCACCGTGGTGGGGCCGGAAGTCCCTCTGGCGATGGGCATCGTGGATCTGTTCCAAAGCTCCGGGCTGCGGATATTCGGCCCCACGAAGGCCGCGGCCCAGATCGAGGCTAGCAAGGTCTTCGCCAAGAAGTTCATGCGTGATGTGGGCATCCCCACCGGTGGCTTCGAGGTCTTCGACGACTACGAGCAGGCGCTGGCCTACCTGCGGAAACAGGATCGCCCGCTGGTGGTCAAGGCCGATGGGCTGGCGGCGGGCAAAGGCTCCATCGTCTGTGATACTCAGGAGGAAGCGGAGGATGCGCTGAGGCTCATAATGGTGGAGCGGAAATTCGGGTCCGCGGGGGATCGGGTTCTGATCGAGGAGAGGCTCTATGGCGAGGAGGCCTCCTGCCTGGCCTTCAGCGACGGGGAGCACATCGCCCTCTTCCCTCCGACCCAGGACCACAAGCCGGCCTACGACGGCGGCCGCGGCCCCAACACCGGCGGCATGGGCTGCTATGCCCCCGCTCCAGTTGTGACCCCAGAGCTGCAGGAGGAGATCCGCCGCACCATACTCGAACCGGCCATTCGGGGCTTGGCTCAGCGGGGGACTCCCTATCAGGGCGTGCTCTACGCCGGGGTGATCATCACCGAGGAGGGGCCGAAGGTGCTGGAGTTCAACTGTCGCTTCGGCGACCCGGAGACCCAGCCCCAGGTACCGCTGCTGGATAGCGACCTGCTGCCGATCCTCGAAGCCTGCGTTGACGGTCGGCTGGAGGAGGTGGAGGTGAGCTGGCGGAGTGGGGCCGCGGTGTGCGTGATACTGGCCTCGGGCGGCTATCCGACCAGCTACGAGACAGGGAAGCCCATAACCGGCCTGGATCGGATCACCGATCCTCAGGCCACTGTCTTCCACGCCGGAACCGCGTGTCGCGATGGGAACCTCGTGACCGACGGCGGGCGCGTGCTGGGGGTCACCAGTTGGGACGCTGATATCGAGCGAGCCATTGACCTAGCCTACCAACAGGTGCGGAAAATTCACTTCGAGAAGATGCATTATCGCACTGACATCGGAGCCAAAGCGCTTCGCAGTGCGTGCCTGCCTGCGCACCCGTGCCTGATCGGGTACAGGCAGACAGGAGAGGAGTGATCAAGTGGAGGACCGAATCGTGAAAGAGGGATTGACCTTCGACGACGTGCTGCTCATCCCCCAGGCCTCCGATGTGCTCCCCGCGGAGGTGGACCTATCCACCTGGCTCACACCCCAGATCGAACTTAACGTCCCCCTCGTCTCCTCGCCCATGGACACCGTCACCGAGAGCCGCTTGGCTATTGGACTGGCCCGCGAGGGGGGAATTGGCATCATCCATCGGAACCTGTCCATCGAACTGCAGGCCGATGAGGTGGATCGGGTTAAGCGCTCGGAGTCGGGCATGATCCGTGACCCATTCACCCTGGGGGTGGAGGCCACGGTGGGCGATGCTGAGGCGCTGATGAGCAAGTACCACATCTCCGGCGTCCCCATCGTGGAATCAAGTCAGAAGCTTATCGGCATCCTCACCAACCGGGACATCCGCTTCGTGGAGGACTTCAGTCGGCCAGTCACCGATTTCATGACCAGTGAGGATCTCATCACCGCCTCGGTGGGCACGACCCTGGAGGAAGCCAAGGACATCCTGCACCGGTACCGCATCGAGAAGCTGCCCATCGTGGACGAAGACTTTCACCTGGAGGGGCTCATCACCGTCAAGGACATCCAGAAGATCATCCAGAATCCAAATGCGGCCAAGGATGAGGAGGGGCGGCTGCTAGTGGGCGCTGCGGTTGGCGTAGGGGAGGACATGCCCGACCGCGTCGCGGCGCTGGTGGAGGCGGAGGTGGATGTGATCGTGGTGGATACCTCCCACGGCCATTCCAAGAAAGTGCTGGAGGCACTCCGCTGGATTAAGGCCCACTATCCTGATCTGCCGGTGGTCGGAGGGAATGTGGCCACCGCTGAGGGGACGGAGGTGCTGATCGAGGCGGGGGCCGACGCTATCCGCTGTGGAATTGGCCCGGCCTCCATCTGCACCACACGAGTGGTGGCCGGCATCGGCGTGCCGCAGATGACGGCCATCTTCGACTGCGTGGCTGCGGCCGAACCTCACTCCGTCCCCGTGATCGCTGATGGAGGGATAAAATACTCCGGCGACATCACCAAGGCCCTGGCTGCGGGTGCCTCGACGGTCATGATCGGGAGCCTCTTCGCCGGCACCGAGGAGGCGCCAGGGGAGTTGGTACTCTATCAAGGCAAAAGCTACAAGGAGTATCGGGGCATGGGCTCCATAGGGGCTATGGTAGCTGGCTCTGACCGATACGGCCAGAAATTCGAGGGAGCGGTGGCCAAGCTGGTGCCGGAGGGGATTGAGGGGCGGGTGCCCTTCAAGGGGCCGCTGTCCAATGTGGTGTACCAACTGGCGGGTGGTGTGCGCTCCGGCATGGGCTATGTGGGCGCCCACAACCTCGCCGAGCTGCAGACCAAGCCGATGTTGAAGATCACCCAGGCCAGCTTGGTGGAGAGCCATCCACACGATGTCATCATCACCAAAGAGGCCCCCAACTACGAGTGGCGAGGATAACAGAGCCACGCCCTGCCCCTTCGATGTTGAGTGAGGGAGAAGTGACAGGCTAGGAGGTACAGGATGAACTTCATTCTCTTCAACCCCGAGGAATTTCGCGCTGAAAGCGTCGGCTGCTACGGCCATCCGCTGGCTCCTACGCCGAACATGGATCAACTGGCCGCCGAGGGCGTGCGCTTTGAGGACTGCTTCGTGCAGCACACAGTCTGTTCTCCATCGCGATGCAGTTTCATGACCGGCTGGTATCCACACGTGCGCGGCCACCGTACCCCCTGGCACCTGCTGCGCCCTGATGAGCCCAACCTGCTGAAATACCTCAAGGGGGCGGGATATCAGATATGCTGGTACGGCAAGAATGATCTGCTCGCGGTCGAGAGCTTCGCCGACAGCGTCACCTCCGCTGAGTTCCACGGACAGAGGGCCTTCGGCCGCAACCCCTATTCCCTTGATGATCCCCGCTACCACAGCTTCCTCCACGAACCCTACAGAGGGACGATAGAGGAGCACTCCGACTACGCTAATGTTCACGCTGCCCTTGACTTCCTGCGGTCGGAGCCACAGGAGCCTTTTCTCATCTACCTGCCGCTGAGTTTCTCACACCCTCCCTACTCCGCCCCGCCCAAGTGGCACAACTTGATTGACTCAGGTGCGCTTCCGCCGCTGCGCCCGGCCGACCTCCCCCAACAAGCCCGATTTCCACACCCTTATACGGCGCACCCGCCGATTGGATCAGCTGGATGAGGCGCACTTCCGCAAGATCCAGGCCGTCTATTTGGGCATGATCGGTTTCGTTGACGAGTTGCTGGGCCAGTTGCTTGACATGCTGGAGGAGACGAACCTGGCGGATCGCACGGGTGATGATCCATACCATGGACTACAAGCTGATCTATCGAGTCGAGGGCCTCAGCGAGCTCTATGACCTGCGCTCCGATCCCCGGGAGCTGAACAACCTCTACGGCCAATCGGAGTACGCTGAGGTTCAGCGCGGACTGGAGCAGCGCCTGCTAGAGTGGTACGTGAGGACCAGCGATGTTGTGCCCTTCGATGAGGATCCACGCGGGCTGCCCTGATAGCTCGATAGCTTTTGATATGCTGGTAGGGAATTAGCGGGTTTTAACAAGAGTGGTATAATAACACTGAGCTTAACTGTCACCTGACCATCGCCACCGGAACCGTCTGTCTGTCGGCAGGCGGGTTGACGATCTTCCAGCTTTCAAGGAGGTGAGAAATGGCTAAGATACCTGTCGCATTGCAGCTTTACTCCGCAAGGGAGGAGTGCGCCGAGGACCTTGTCGGCACGCTCAGGGCTGTAGCCGAGATGGGGTACGAGGGAGTTGAATTCGCTGGCTATTACGGGAGGGAGGCCGAGGAGCTCAGGGGGATCTTGGATGGTCTCGGCCTTGAGGTGGCCGGAACTCACATAGGCATCAATACCCTGCTCGGCGATGAGCTTCAGAGAACCATTGAGTTCAACAATGTCCTGGGTAACAAATTCCTCATCGTGCCCGGGCTTCCGGAGGAGTATCGGAACTCCAAGTCCGCGTGGCTTAAGACAGCTGAGATCATGAACGAGGTGTCCGAGAAGGTAAAACCGCATGGGATGCGGGTTGGGTACCACAACCACGCTGTGGAGTTTCAGCCGATGGAGGGGGAGAATCCCTGGGATATCTTCTTCGGAGCGACCGACGAGGACGTGGTGATGCAGCTTGACACTGGCAACGCCCTGTACGGCGGTGGTGACTGTGTCTCCATCTTGGAGCGGTATCCGGGACGGGCGATTACCGTGCACCTGAAGCCATACTCAACCGAAGCGGGGCCTCACGCTGAAAAGGGTTTTCGCCCTCTGATCGGCGAGGATGATATACTATGGGACGATGTCTTTCGACTTTGCGAGACCATCGGCGGAACTGAGTGGTACATCGTCGAATACGAAAGCGATGCCTACCCACCACTGGAGGCTGTGGCGCGATGTCTGGACGCCATCAGGGCGATGGGAAGGTAGAGTCCCCGAGAGCTGAACGACCTCTACGGTCAATAGGATTACGCTGAGGTTCGGCGCGGACTACCCTATCCCGTCGAATCTTTTCATCTGCATCCATGCCGTCTGTCTGTCGGCAGGCAGGGAGGAGATTTTTCTATGAAAATTTCGTGTCTTCAAGAGAACTTGGCCCAAGGGCTGGCAATTGTAGGCCGTGCTGTAGCCACCCGCAGCACGTTGCCTGTGCTCTCCAACATTTTGCTGGCCACTGATATGGGCCGTCTGAAGCTGGCAGCGACGGATTTGGAGATGGGGATCTCATGCTGGGTGGGGGCCAAGATAGAGGAAGAAGGAAATATCACTGTGCCGTCGCGGGTGCTCATTGACCTGGTCAATGCCCTGCCCCCGGAGCGGGTAGATATGGATCTGGTGACGCGTACCTCCACTCTCCATCTGCAGTGTGCCCGTTTTGAGGCTAATATCAAGGGAATCGATGCCCAGGAGTTCCCCATTATTCCCACCTTCCAGGAGCAGGAGAATGGGGGGCTTGAACTTGAAGCTGATGTGTTGGGTCAGATGATCGAACAGGTTGCCTTCGCAGCGGCGACTGATGAGAGCCGCCCTGTTCTGACCGGGGTGCTGATGCATTTCATCTGCCCCTCGCAGGAGGATCATCTTCCGGGCAAATTAACAATGGCCGCAGCCGATGGGTTCCGCCTCTCGGTACGCCAGGAGGAACGGACGGGCAACTTTGTTGGTCTATCTCCTGGCGGTTCAGCAGAGGGAATAGGGGAGCGTGACATAATCGTCCCAGCTCGGGCGTTGACCGAACTAGCTCGGATCACCGGGGGGAATGAGGAGCCGATCTCTCTCACCATCACCTCGGAGCGCAATCAGATACTCTTCCATCAAGAAAATGTGGATCTGGTCTCTCAACTCATCGAGGGCCGCTTCCCAGACTATACTCAGATTGTCCCTGATACTTTCACTCTCCGCACCGTAGTGGAGACTGAGGCCCTGCTAAAAGCGGTGCGCATGGCTAATATCTTTGCTCGAGACGCGGCCAATATTGTACGCCTTTCCATCGGGGGAGACCATGTGTCTATAGCTGCCACTAGCGCCGAACTAGGGGATCACGTGGGTGAGATTGATGCTCAAGTGGAGCTTGCTCCAGGGGAGGAAAGTGGAGAACCATTGGTTATTGCCTTCAATGCCAACTACCTCATTGACATCCTGCCGCGCCTCGGGACTCAGAAGGTGGTTCTGGAGACAACTACCTCCTCCTCTCCTGCGCTGTTTAGGCCAGTGGGGGGAGCTGATCTGACCCATGTCATCATGCCTATCCACATCTCTTCCGCCTGACGGCACCCGCGCCTGCGCGGGCACAGGCAGACAGGAGCTGAACCCGCTTCCAGGTGGAATCAGCGAGGTCTCGCCAGGGTGTAAGCCCAGACTGAATCCGCTCCTGCCTCCTGCAGTGCTATGCTACAAGCGCTCAACGTGGCCCCAGTCGTACACACATCATCAACCAGGACCACCTGACGTCCGGCTACTTGATCATCGAGGCATCGAAATGCGTCCCGTACATTCTCCCTGCGGGCAGCGGCATCCAGGGTGACTTGCGAAGCCGTAGCGCGAACGCGAACCAAGGAGCCCGTCTCCACAGGAAGATCAAGTGTTGCCCCCAGCTCACGGGCCAGGAGCATCGCCTGATTGTATCCCCGCTCTGCAAGTCGAGAGGGATGAAGGGGAACGGGGATGAGCACCTCTCCTGGAATGTGGTAAAACGACCACCGTTCAGACATGAGTTGCCCCAGGGGACGAGCCAAGGCTCGTATACCCCGATACTTGAAGTGATGGATCCCCTCGCGCAGCACGCCCTCGAAATAGGCCGCTGAGCGAATGCCGTCAATGGGGGGATTCATGCGGCGGCAGATTGGGCAGAGGCGACCCGGTTGGGTGACAGGCCGCCCGCAGCGGGGGCACACTGGTTCGGTGATGAACTCGATCTTCTCCCGACATTCCGGGCACAACCAGGTCCCTGGACGATGACAACCCACACAGTGGGGAGGAAAAAGCAGGTCAAGCAAGGCTTCCTCAATCCGCTGCCACATTCTGCCTACTGTACCTTCATTGGACCACTTCACGCCTTCCCCCTCAGCCTCAAGGTGAACAAATTGGGGTTCCCCTGGGGGTAAGAATCAGCCGATTTGACTATTGGCCCTGTTAATAGTACAATCAAAAGTGCTTGCCCCCATCGTCTAGAGGTCTAGGACACCACCCTTTCAAGGTGGCGACAGGGATTCGAGTTCCCTTGGGGGCACTTGCTCAATTTTGAAGCAGCCTCGATTCACAAGGCCCGGTGCGACACCGGGCCTTCGCTTTTGCGGGCAGTTGGGCGGCCTTGATCGCTGATGCTTGCCCCTCCTCACCAAGCGCTGTCAAGCCATGCATCGTGTGGATTGCTATCGTACCACCTCCACCGGCTTCAGCAAAATGCGAGAGCTGATGGGACTTTCCTCCTTCGACACTGGAAGCCGTTCCCCTGTCTCCAACAGATACATCCCCACCTCAAGCTGATACTGCCCCGGCGGCGCGCTTTTCTGCACGGGGATCTCATACTCGTCGCGGATCACCTCGCCCGGAGCCCAGGCAGAGGTGGGATAGTCGCCTCCTAAGGGCTGCTCATCCCACTGCCCCCACATCCGCCCGTCGGGGCCGAGCAGATGGTTGAAGACGGTGTAATCGGCGGGGATAGTCCGCTCGACCTGCCAGTAGAGGGTGCAATCGAGCTTGTGCTCCGGCTCGACTTCATCCTCCAGATCGTATCCTGTGAGGGTGACTAAACCCCCTAGGCTGTAGTCGGTGGAGTGTTCCGGCTTGTACTCAGGCCAGCGCCTGGGAATCACCTTGATCCGCCCCATCTCCACCCACTCCATACGCTCCCCAGTGGAGCTGATGGGTGGCAGCCGCTTCATATCCCTGGAGTGGCAGTCATACAACCCCACCTCCACCCGAGCCAGCACGGGGACATCGCCCTTTTTCTTGAGGGGCAGATCGTAGGTGTCGCAGTACACATCGCCTGGCTCCCAGAAACTGGTGGGACGCAGCCCCAGGGTGGGGTAGATGTCCGTCTGCCCCAGTTTATCCCTCTCCCGCCCGAAGAGGTGGATGAAGACGCTCCAGTCGCGATCCATCTCCCGTAAGCACTGCCAGCAGAGCGTGACCTGGGCCTCATCTTTCAGATGATAGGGGCCCGGCTTAACTTTGCCAGCGACCAGGCGCATCCGGTCGCCAAAGGTGATGTCCAGAAGAGGGAGATCCTCCGGCACCTGGTCGAGGGTTATGGGCTGAGGTGGCCTGTAGGTGGGCATTATGTAGATGAAGGGACAGGCCAGGGCGAAGGCCAGGAATCCCCCCGCCAGGGAGGCGGCCATCGCACCGTGCCACCGCCGGGGAACCCACTGGCTCAACCCGTAGGCCAGGAGCAGGGATACGGAGCTGGTGGCGGGGAAGATGAGCCGCCCCTGAGAGGCCTCGATGAGGCTGGTCCAGATGAATAGCCCCGCCATGATGAGCACTAACCACAGGAGGGGCACCCACAGCAGGCTCCACACTCGTCGCGCCTCCTCCTTTCTCCGGGCCCTAACCAGGCTGAGGATCAACCCTGCCAGGGCAACGAGAACCAGAAGGTCGAGACAGCTGTAGATCCACTCGTGGACCTGCACGTTGACTCCGCCGAAGAGAGCCCAGTAGGAATCGCGGAAGCTGCCCCACTCTCTCAGGACCTTCAGCCAGGGAAGCTCCTCCCGCGCTCCGTGACCGAACTGGAGCCACACCGACCAGCCGGAGGGGTCGAAGTACAGCCGCCAGTTGCGCCAGTAGAACCAGCCGGCAAGTAGCAGGAAGCCGGCGGTCACCAGCCCTCCACCCCGCAGCAGCAGGCCCCGATCCCGTCGCCGGCGAGCCATCACCGCGATCACGATCAGGCTCAGGGGCAGAAGCCCAGGCCCGCTCATCTTGGAGATGCCTCCCAACCCCACCAGCAGGGCCACGATGAGCAATCGCCGCCAGGAGGGCCTGTGCTTCACCATCCGAACCAGCAGGAGTACTGTCCAGGTGGCGATGGGGACGATGAGATTGTCATTGTTGACCGAGGCGGAGATGAAGAGGATCATGGGCACAAAGGCGGTCAGGGAGGCTGCGGCCAGGGCCAGTTCCTCGTCGTCAGGTATGATCTCCAGGCTGAGTAGGTAGATGCCCAGCACGGTCGTGCTCTGCAGCAGCACCGAAAGTATACGGATGATGTGCACTGCCAGGACGGTGCCCTCCCAGGGGAAGCGCTCCCGATCGGTGTGGATGATGATGTTTCGGTTGCCGCGCCGGTCCGCCCGACCGATGTAGCTGTGAGGGTTGTAGCGCTGTAACTCCCTCATATCCTCGGTATTGATCCAGAAAGTAGGTACCGCCATCAGCATGTAGTAAAGGGGCGGCTGTCCTCCCTCCTGACGCCACTCCGTCTCGGTCTCTGGATCCTGCACCGGCAATCCCTTGCCATCGGCGAAGCGCTTCACCATGGGATAGTGCCACAGCTCATCGGAGGCCTCGAAGAAGGGGGTAGTCACGCTGTACAGCATCCCCATCAGCACGAAGGCCACTAAGAGAAGGCAGAATGGCCTTCCACCTGACTTCTGCGTTCTAACCTCTAACTTCTGCATTCTCACCTCTGACTTCTATCACGATCCGATCCTCCGGAACCCTCACCCCCTCCGCATCCCTCACTGGCAGCCGTTCGCCGCTGGAAAGCAGATACATCCCCACCTCAATATCATACGCACCCGGCGGGGCCTGGGATGGAAGGGAGAGGAGGTACTCATCTCGGATGAGCTCTCCCGATCCCCAGAAGGAGGTGGGGTAATCGCCGCCCAGGGGCTGGGCATCGGCCTGATCCCACATTCGTCCCCCCCCCTCACTCCCCCCGATGTCGAGGGGATGGGGGGACTGGAGGAGGTGGACGAACACGGTGTAATCTCGGTCTACCTTCTGGAGGGCCTGCCAGTAGAGCGTCAAATGCAACTCCTCCCCTGGCCTAAGCTCACGAGGAGTCAGCTCGTAGCCTCTCAGGGCGAAACATTCCCCTAGTTGGAAGCGTAGAGGATTTTCGATCTCGTGCTGCGGCCA
>JAYEMR010000053.1:0-3901 GCA_034718215.1 Chloroflexota bacterium | reverse complement strand
CCAAGCGAAGGTGTGATATAATCTCTTTGCATCTGCTAGCTCCTCTCTATGGAGACTATCCTCCCCATAGATTATAGAGGACTAGCAGATGTATTACAACTTTACACACAAATTATGAGGAAGAGCCTAAAAAATGTCCCACTTTGCTGACGATATAGGGAAAGGGGATATGTATGGCTATGCGGTCTGGATGGTTGCGTTGGGAGCTGCTGGGCATCCCGCTGATCTTCCTTGCAGGATCTACTCTACACTTCGTATTTGCGTGGTGCGGGCGTGCTCCATTCGTGGCACCCTTTGCCGCTGTGAACGAGAGCACCCGGGAGCACCTCAAGCTGGCGTTTTGGCCCTCGGTGATCTACGCTGCGGTTGAGTACATCGCCTTCGGCAGGAAAACGCCGAGCTTCGCCGTGGCGAAATCTGTGGGCATCCTGATCATGCCTCTGTGTGTCGTGGTTCTCTTCTACGGCTACAAAGTGCTGCTCGGGCACCATCTCGTCTGGCTGGACATCTTGATCTTCCTGGTAGCGGTGTCAGCAGGTCAGATGGCCGCCTACCTGCTGATGTCCACGGGCCGCCGGCACGAACGTTGGGTATGGATCGGACTCTTGGCGGTGGCCTTGCTCGGAGTCTGTTTTGCTCTGTTTACATTCCGCCCTCCGCACCTGCCAGTGTTCCGAGATTCAGTGACGGGGAAGTACGGGATCGCGGACTGAAGCCGGGTCTTTTGGTTTTCGGAGCGTGAGATGGTCAAAAGCAGAGTTCGGAGGTAGTCACCTCCTATTGTGTTGGTGACGTAGGGAGCGGCATCGTCATTGGCCCTCACCCACCCCTGCCCTTCGGGCACCCCCTCCCTCTTCCACCTGTACCAGGTACTGGCAAAATTGGGAGAGGAAGGAGGCCAGGGGGAAGGAGAGGGCAGATTAAAACGCCCCCCATACTACTAACACCCAACAGGGGGACTGCCGGAGTTTGGAGAGGAGGTGAATACCATGGGAGGACACAGACATCGCTGGATGCACTATGCGACCGGGCTTCCGGGCTGGATGCGCTTCGGCTTCAGCCCTGGCTGGGTGGGCCGCGGCCCCAAGGGGCCAGGCCCCTGTGCTCAATACCTGACGACCGGCCAGTGGCCCACACCGCGGATGGCTGCGGCCTGGCCGCCGGCTTACGGCGCGGCCCCAGAAGGCTACGCTGCTCCAGCGCCGGGCGCTGTGCCGCCCGAGCAGGAGGTCCAGATGCTAAGGAGCCAGGCCGATGCTCTGAAAAACCAACTCGATCAGATCAGCGCGCGCCTCGCGGAGCTGGAGGAGGTGTCGCAATGATCAGCACAGTGAGATAGAGGGATGTGGGGACAAGTTCCCCACGTCCCTCCTCAGTAGCGGGCGTCATACCCACTTGGGTGTATTGTGCTCTTATACTATGGGTGCGTTTCAAACAGGTTAGTAGGGGTGGCCTTGCGCTCACCCTGGGCACCCGCAAGGGGTGCCTCAACCTAAATGAAATACACCTTTATACTATCAAGTTGAGGAAGGTAATAGTATGCAGGTAGCAATCAGTTCCGATGGAAATGACCTTAACGCGCCGGTCAACCCCGTTTTTGGGCGCTGTCCAAACTACATCTTCGTGGACAGCGACACCATGGGGTTCGAGGCCACTGCCAACCCGGCCCTGTCGGCTCCGGGAGGGGCGGGCATCCAGGCTGCGCAGATGATAACAAACCGAGGGGTTCAGGCAGTGATCACCGGCAGCATGGGTCCAAATGCCTTCAACGTGCTGAGTTCGGCTGGTGTCCAGGTGTATGTGACCCGGGGCGGCACGGTACGCCAGGCAGTGGAGGCCCTCAAAGCAGGCCAGCTTCAGCTTCTATCCAGCTCCAGCGCCGGCGTGGGACGCGGGATGGGAAGGGGGATGGGTGGAGGCTGGGCCGGCTATGGCGCTGGCGTCCCTCCCAGACCGCAGCCCAGTCCAGCGCCCCCTCAGGCAGGACTGGAGGATCTCAAGGTTCAGATGAAGGAGCTGCAGGAGCAGTTGGGCCAGGTGCTGGATCGCATTGACAATCTGGAGAAGGGGTAAAAGCGGCTTTCCTACTCACCGGCAGGTGAGATGAATAGTTCCAGCATCCTTAGGTCTAGGAGGTGGGTGAGAGATGTTGACTATTGAGGTGGGCAAATGTGATGGTTGCGGAGACTGCTTGGAGGTCTGCCCCGAGAAGGCGATCTCCCTGGCGGAGGGGGTGGCCCAGATTGATTCCGCTCGATGTACTGAATGCGGAGATTGCGTGGAGGTCTGCCCCACGGGAGCCATCCGGGTGGCGATGCCTATCGCCGAGAGTGAGCCTGTCCCGATCAGATCGGGACAGGCGGAGGTCGTCGCTCGGGAGGAAAGGGCGAGGAAGAGAGGGGCTCTGGTCACCCTGGCGGGGGCGACCTTGGGCTTTCTGGGTCGCTACGTGCTGCCTCGTGCGGCTGAGGCCCTCGTAAATGCGCTGGAGAGGCGGCCGAGGCAGGGAATGACCTCCTCAGGTCAATCGCCCTCCCCATCTCGAGTAGTTGGGAGAGGTGTCAGGCGTCGCCGACGCCGTCGGGGAGGTAGGTAGGGTAAGCAGGAGAGATGAACACGGCAATCATCGAATTGACTTGGGTGCGTCCATTGAACACTGAAAAAAGTGTTTCAGTGGACAAAAAGGGCTATATGAGGGGTGGCCTTGCGCTCACCCTGGGCACCCGCCAGAGGTGCCCCTACAACCCTTGAATTTAGAGGGAGGGATGAACCATCCGCCATCACTTCCGCGGCGCCGACGCCGTCATTCACAGCGCCCTCGTCGGAGCCGAAAGGCCGGAGGATCGTTACTGGGCGGAGAGAACCAACATCGATATGGCGTACAACGTCTACCGGACCTCGCTTGAGGAGGGTGTGCCCAGGGTGGTCGTCATCAGCTCCTGCCGCGCTACCTACTACTATGAGCGGCTCATCTGGGCTGGCCAGTTGGACTTCGTCACGCCGGCCATGAAAGCCCGCGCCGAGAGCTTCTATGGGTGGGCCAAGGATGCTATCGAGCACCTGGGCTTCGTCTTCGCCACCGGCAGGATAGGTGATCGCCCTTTGGAGAATGTGCAAATCCGCATTGGGGCTCCTCGTGAGACTGATGTCCAGAACTGCGAGCCCGGCGATATGATCTGTGTCCGTCGGGCCCTGGGCGCCTACCTGAGCGCCCGCGATCTGGTGCAGTTGATCGCCAAAAGCATCGAGGCTGAGGATATCCGTGACGAGTTCGGAGTTCCTTTTCAGATATTCTACGGCATCAGCGGCAACGGGCACAGGTTCTGGAGCATCGCCAACGCCCGCAGGGTCATCGGCTATGAACCTGCGGACGACAGCCAGGTGCGTTTCGCTGACGAGCTGCTGATTCACATCCACTCAACGGAGGGATACTGAGCACATGAAAGAAGGATCGAAAATGCAGAGAGGCATCGTAAAAATCAAACCCATCTACATCGGGGTACATCACTATCGGGACGTATATGGCAGTGTCTGCTCGGCAGATGTGGTCGGGACGCCGCCCATCCCCTCTCCAACGAGGGAGGAGCTGGAGGCGTCCACCCAGGCGATGATGGAAAGGTTCGAGGAAAATCTGGAGGTGGATTTCGTCCACCTGGAGGATCCCCTGATCATCGAGGAGCACGAGGACCTCAGGAGGTTGCCAACGAAGTTGAGCTACGACGTCGATGCCCTGCTGGTGGGGATGGTTGGAAGAACGCCCTTGGAGCTTCGCACGCTGTCGCGATATGGGCTGCCGATGATCGCGCGCTCGGTCTCCGATTTACCCATGATCAGAGCTGAGGCCAGCGCCGACTTTCTGAGGGCCCTGCGGGTCAAGAAGTTCCTCGAGGAGAGCAAATTC
>JAYEMR010000052.1:0-3923 GCA_034718215.1 Chloroflexota bacterium | reverse complement strand
TTGAAGAATTGGCGGAGCAGAGAGGGGTGAACTTGGACCTGAATATCCCGGCTGACCTGCCTCCCCTCTACACCTGCCGGATCCTGGTGCGCCAGATCCTCATCAACATCCTGGACCATACCTTGCAGCGCATGACCGGCGGATGGATGACCTTGGAAGCACACCTGAGGGAAGACATGATCGCCGTTAGCGTGATCGCTGCGAGCAGGGAGTTGAAGGAAGGAGGTGACCGACCTTCATCCTTAAGGGAGAAGCTGTCCGTCTCCTTTCAGTTTGTGGAGTCGCTGGAGGGAAGGATGTGGCTGGAGAAGGTGTCGGGCCATAGGCTGGCGATCCATTTTACCCTGCCGGCCGCGGGTCAGGCGACGGTATTGGCCATTGATGACAACGAGTCCCTTTTTCGCCTCTTCGAGCGCTATCTGGCCCAGCACCGCTACCGGTTGGTTGGGGTGCGGGATGGAGATGAGGGAATCGAGCTGGCCCGCGAACTGCAGCCCGTCGCGATCACCCTGGATGTTATGATGCCCGATCGGGATGGCTGGGAGGTCCTGCAGACGCTGCGTACCGATCCCCCCACTCGAGACATCCCGGTGATCGTGTGCACCGTTCTGGACGAGCCAGAACTGGCCTTCTCTCTGGGCGCGCGGGCCTACCTCAAGAAGCCGATCCAGCGGTCGGATCTGCTGACTGCGCTGGAGCAGGTGCTGAGCAAGACCTGACCCCGAGGTTGACATCTGTCTGGCAACATTTGTCTTACCGCCGAGATGACGGGAAAAGAGAGGCTCAACCAGATAACGGAGACTATCATTGGTGCTGCTATTGATGTCCACCGTGCTCTGGGGCCTGGTCTCCTGGAATCCGCTTATGAGGCCTGCCTGATTTTTGAGCTTGCTCAACACGGCCTCAGGGTGGAACGACAGAAGCCTTTGCCCGTGGTCTATCGAGAGGTAAAGCTGGATTGTGGCTATCGCTTGGATATTCTTGTTGAAGAAGCGGTGATTGTCGAGGTTAAGGCCGTTGATCACCTAGCGCCAATCCATCGGGCTCAGTTGCTCTCTTACCTGAGGCTTTCCGGCTGCAAGGTCGGCTTGTTGATCAATTTCAATATCAAGATGCTGCCTGTCCTGGCCCTTGGGCCAGGGAAAAACGGCGTTCGCCGCGTGGTAAACAACTTCCCTGACTCTCCGCGTCCTCCGCGGGCTCAGCGGTGAATGAGCGAGTCTTGTGAAGACTGGACCGACGGAGGGCCCAGCGAATCCAGCAGCCCTTGGAGCCCGCTGATTATCTCCCACGTGGAGAAGCCATCTTCCTTCCATACCCCCAGCAGTTTCCCCTGAGATCGAGAGACATCCTCGGCCATGAGGTCCTTAGCTGTGACCGCGATGACGGGGATATCCCTCCACCCCTCCTCAGCGCGCATCCGCTCCAGCACCTCGAACCCATCCGGCGGGGGCATTATGAGGTCCAGCAGCACCAGATCAGGGCGCATCTCGCGCATCATATCCAGCCCCTCATCGCCGCCACAGGCCATGCCGATATGATAGGAGCACGGGGCGGAGCGGAGCATGCGAGCCAGAAGACGCACCATGCTGGGGTCGTCGTCAATGATCAGCAGCCGCCTCGCCTGCCCGTCCCAGCTCTCAATCATCTTCAGCAGCCGCTCCCGGGAAACGGGTTTGATCAGATAGTCGGCCACCCCTAGGGAGTCGGCCAAGTGCCGTCCGCTGGGGATGGGACAGGTGACGATAGGGATGCCATAGTCCGGAGAGAATCCCACCCTCTGGAGTCCGGCCTCATCCCCTTCAGGAGGCAGACTCAGCACCAGGGCGCGAGGGCGCTCCTCCTGGATCAGCCGCCGCGCCTCCCGTAGGCTTTGGGCTCCAATCACCCGATAGCTCTCCAGGTGGCGCTGGAAGAGCCGGACCATCATTGGATCATCGTGGACCACGACGATCATCTTCTCCTTGAAGGGCTTGGAGAAGGGCTCCACGGGAGGAGCCGTGGTCAGAGGAGCCGGGGCAGATCCTGCCTCTTCAGCCTGGGCCAGCGGCAGGGTGAAGAAGAAGGCGCTGCCCTCCCCCAGTTCGCTCTCCACCCACATGCGTCCTCCGTGCAGCTCCACGAACTCCTTGCTGATGGCCAGCCCCAGCCCCGACCCCTCGTAGCGGCGGGTGGTGGAGCCATCCAACTGGTGGAACTCCTCGAAGACCTCAGAGATGTCCTCCGGGGCGATGCCGATGCCCGTGTCCTCCACGCTGATCATCGCCTGCCCATCGGTCATCTTGGCGCTCACCGTGACGCTGCCCTGCTCGGTGAAGCGTGCGGCGTTGTTGAGCAGATTCAGCAGAACCTGTCGGATGCGGACACGGTCCACATAGACCGGCGACAAGTCGGGCTGGATGTGGACCCTCAGGGTCAGCCCCCGGTTCTCCACCAGGCTCCGGGCGGTCTCCGCCGCCTCGCGCACCAGCTGGGCGGTGTCCACCTTCTCCTTGATTAAGCCCATCCGCTCGGCCTCGATCTGGGCCAGGTCTAGCACATCGTCAATGAGGCCCTGCAGGTGCCGGGCGCTGCGGTAGATCTCGTTGATGTCGCCTCGGAAGGCTTGGGGCAGGCCGTCCTCGCCGTAGCTCTCAGGGGCAACGGCCATCATCTCGCTGAAGCCGACGATGATGTTGAGGGGGGTGCGCAGCTCGTGGCTGACATTCTGCACAAACTGCTGCTTCAGGCGTCTAGCCTCCTCGGCCGCCTCCCGTGCCCTGGCCAACTCGACGTTCATGCGCCGGATGCGGTAGGAGGCCTCGTCCAGGGCCTTGGCGGTGCGCCGCAGCTCCGCCTGGCGATCGCGGGCCTCCTCCATCTTCCGCCGGGCCTCGGCCTGGCTGCTCCAGGCCCACTGGAGGGCGGTGGTGAGATTGCGCTGGGAGAGCCAGGAGGCCACGGCAGTCAGGAGGATGATCACCATAGGGGAGACCGCTTGGGCCGAGGGATCCACAGCACGCACCAGTCCCATGGAGACTAGAGATACGATGAAGGCGAAGGTCGGTCTGAGGAGCAATCCACTGAAGGTGACAATTAGGGCCGGGGAATAGGAAGCCGGCCCAGGGCCGAAGAACCACAGGGCGCAGCCATTGGCCCCCAGCATGCCTAGGATCAGGGCCCAGGAGGCCAGATGGACCCTCCGCTCTCGGAGCTGATAGCTCAGCACTCCCCCCAGCGCTAACAGGGCCGGGCCGTACCAGGCCCTAGGAAAGCGCATCTCGGCCAGAAACAGGTACTCTACCCAGGCGTAGGTCATGCACGCGGTGAAGATAAGCAGGGTTTTCAGCGCCTCCTTGTGCAGACCCTCCAGGTCGGCCTGAGTGCCGGCGATCTCTTCTCGTCCATCCATTGACCCTACCATTATGACCTCCTCTGTGGAGCAAGGCTTTCACCCACTCTACTCCATGTTCGATTTTAGCCGCAGGGTGAGGAGTTGTCAAGTTATGGAGTTTGATGACTACCAATATCTTCAACGAGAGAAACAAGGCATCCCCGCCGAGGGGTATGCTGGCCATCCCGTCTCCTGCCTGCGCAGACAGGGTCCGACGGACAGGGGAACAGCTTCGGCGAGGACGTCTCAGCTTTCGCTTACCAAAAAAGGGGCAACCCACGTGGGTTGCCCCTTTTGCTGCGGTGGGAACCACCCTTTACTGAGTAGCGGGCACCACGGTGAAGGGATGTTGCAGAATATTGTTGCCTTCGTCGGTCTCTGAAACGAGATTGTGGGGGTCAACCTCCGCCTTGGCCATGTATGATCCTGCGCTGAAGCTTGGCCACCAACGTACATAGACCGTGGCACCTGCTGCTAGGGGCTCTATGGGTTTTTCCAGCACAAGCAGACTTACATTAAGTGCGATGTCGGTCACCTGCGGGCTATCCTC
>JAYEMR010000051.1:0-3973 GCA_034718215.1 Chloroflexota bacterium | reverse complement strand
GCAATCACCAATGACCCAAACATGGCTCTTTCTAGGGATCAAGCGACTCACATAACGGAGCAGGGCGATCTGTTCCTTGACGGAGATGGCTCCCTTACTGCCATGGTGAACACTCCAGGCCAAGGGCAGGGCTCGCTTTCGATACCCGATGGCCACCATCATTAGTTGGTAATTGAACCCCAGTTTGGTGCAATCGATGATCAAGCGAATCGGCTGACCGCTGAAGGCAGCGATAAGTTGCTCTGCAACTGGCCGATAGAAGTCAGGAGCGGATACCCTGGGATTGTCCAGAAAACGCCGCAGGCGGTTGACCAGGCTGGGAAGTTTTCCCGGTGTAGGCCACTTACGTACAATGAACGACAAATGCACCGAGGCGCCCAGATACAGATACGGCATGATAGATTCGAAGGTTGTCTCGCATCAGCATCTCCTTGGTACAGTTTTACCTTTTCAACCTTATTTTACCATATACCGCGGGCAACCTTCAAGTTCCTAATGTTCAAAGTGATAGGTAGCTAGTTGCCCAGTTCAGAAGGCATAGTGCCCGCTAGGTGGTTGTTGAGCATGTTAAGTTCCGTGACGTGTCCGCCTTGGCATTTCACGCCGTACCAGCTACATGGTGTGCTTGTGTCCAACCAGCCGCTTTTGTGGTTCCAGTTGACGCCGTCTGTGCTGTTGTAGAGTGCTACCAGAGCTTCGCATTCCATCTGGGGTATCTCCGTTACGGTGTCGCAGGAGAAGGGCTGCGCCCCAGTGTAGTCCAATATTGCTAACTCTGAGCCGAAGCCCTCATAGGCATAGTCTCCCTGCACGGCTATGAACCCACTGCCTCCACTGAGATGTCCGGTCAGCTCTACGTCTTTGGTATCGAAACCGCCAACTGATCCTTGAGATGAAAGGCCAACCGCTGGCGGGGATAAGAAGGCCTCAGTCATGACAGATGGGAAGAGTAGGGGAAGAATGAGCAAGAGCCCTATCAGTCGTTGTTGGTGTTTCACTTTTTGCCTTCTCTCGCGCATTGACAATCCATTTTATCACCTCTGATTAATGTGATAAAGGCCCCGTCCACAGGGACAAGCGAGACGTCGTCGCTTTTCCTGTTCTTCACTTGACCTCTAACCTTCAGGCATCTGAGATCGCTTTCCGTAGTTGATCGCCGTTCTCCCTCCACCAGTTGTAGAGGATCGAGATATCCGTCCCGATGGAGAAGTGGCGCACCCCCAGGTCGAGGTAGTATTTAGCCTGATCGACGCTGTTGATCTCGGCCCGAGGCTGCACATCCATCTTCAGCGCGGTCTCGATGACTTGTCGCTCGGCAGCCTTGACCTCCGGCAGGTTCCGCTCGCCCGGCCGGCCGATGCTCATCGAGTAATCCGCTGGCCCCCACTGAACCATGTCCACTCCCTCTACCGACAGGACCGCCTCCAACTGCTCGACAGTTGACCGCTTCTCAATCATTATCATTACCACGACGTCTCTGAGTGCCTGAACGTAATCTTGTCCCAAGTGACCCATGTAGGTGAAGCGACGCACCCCAACACCATGGGTTCCGCCATCCTCGGGCGTATCGGGGCGGGTGATGCGCACGCACTGGCGCACATCCTCAACCGACCGGCAGTCGGCGAACAGGACACCCTGGAAACCAGCCCCTATCCCTCGCTGAGCGAGGAAGCTACGAGGTTCCTGATCGACCTTAATCACAGCCGACATGTCGAACAGCTCGGCTGCTCGGCAGAAGTTGTCGAGGGAGTACAGATCGGAGGGAGCGTACTCGGCCAAAAACTCGACGTAATCGAACATACCGGTGTGGCCGATGATCTCGACGATAGAGGGCCAGATGCTTTGGACACGGGTGCCGATAGATGGTTGACCGGCATCGAGCAGCTCACGAAGTTTATTAGATCTCATGATATACACCTCCAAAAGGTAAATAGATTGTTGAGTAGCTTGCAACAATAGGATCAGCTTTCCTGTCCGTCTCCTGTCCGTCGGGACAGAGGGGGGACAGACGGGAGGGATGTCGTTCACTCACTCCAAGAGAGGTAGGTTCGCCCTTCCAGCTCCGCTATGTACTCCTCCGCCTCCATCGCCGCCACTGCCCCCGATCCCACAGCCGTCGCTATCTGCTTCAGTACCCCACTTTGCACATCTCCAGCGGCAAAAACCCCTCGCCGGCTGGTGTGGTTCCTCCCATCTGTCACGATGTAGCCCCGCTCGTCCAGCTCCAACTCTCCCCTCAGAAATTCGGTGTTGGGAATAGAGCCAACGTAGATGAACACGCCTCCCACAGGTACCAGTGAGGCGTCACCATTCCTCACATTCTCCACCTGCACTCCGGTGACTACCCGCTGACCCACTATCTCCCGCACCACCGAATCCCAGAGGAAATCGATCCCATCGTTATCGAAAGCCCGCTGCTGTAGAATCCGCTCAGCCCGAAGGCGGTCGCGACGGTGGATTACGATCACCTGCTCGGCGAAGCGGGTGAGGAAGATCGCCTCCTTGGTCGCGGAATCGCCCCCCCCTACTACAGCTACCCGCTTGTCCCGGTAGAAGAAGCCGTCGCAGACGGCGCAGTAGGAGACGCCCCGTCCGGTGAACTCCTCCTCGCCCGGCACATCCAGCTTTCGGGGGCTCACGCCGGTGGCGATGATCAGCGCCTGGGCCTGATAGGAGTCTCCCTGAGTTTGCACTTTAAAGGGGCGATTGGACAGGTCGACTTCCATGACCTCATCCTGCAGGATGCGGGTTCCAAAACGCTCCGCCTGCTGCTGCATGAGCTGAGCCAAATCCTGGCCAGAGATAGGCTCGGGGAAGCCGGGGTAGTTCTCTATAACATCGGTTTCGCTGGGCTGCCCCCCCAGAAGATTACCAGAGATTAGAAGCGGCTCCAACTGGGCTCGGCCAGCGTAGATCCCCGCTGTGAGCCCCGCTGGCCCACTGCCTATGATGATGACCTTTCTTATGGCCTCGCTCATTCTCCGGTCCTACGAAGACGGGCAGGCCCACCTCGTTCTGGGATTCTCGTTGAAACCTCTCTCAGTTCTTTCCGTGATCTCTCGTCAATCAGCCGTTCCCCCACTTACCACTTATTCTTCCCCCAGTTTTTCTGCTCCTAACAACCGTACATAGCCCCACAGGAGAGGATAGCTGACAAAGTCGCCAAAACCATGACGGGCCAGCATCCTCTTCAGATCAAGGTACAGAAACTCGCTCGCCAGTTCGCATTCAAAATGTCGGAAGACCCAGCGGAAGGGGAACAGCTGACGGCTCAGATCGAAATCATTATAATCCAGGATCCAAAAAGCGCAACCTGGTTTCAAGGCCCTATATACATTGGCGATCACCTGCTCCTTGTCCTCATCCTCGAAGCCATGCAGAGTAAAGGAGATAAAGGCCTTGTCGAACTCCCCGCAGAAGGGGAGCGGTTCCTCGATTCGGTGCTCCAGAAATGTAACCTGAGGGTAGGCCTGGCACCGCTGCCGGGCCTGCCGGAGCATCTCCTGGCTGATGTCCACCCCGACGATGCGCCCGGTAGGGCCTGAGGATTCAAGCATAACGCAGATGTTACGCCCGGTGCCCGATCCTATATCCAGGATGGCATCCCCTGGGCGGATGTGCATCCGCCCGATGGCCTCTTCGATGAAGGATTGATAGCGCCCCATCCCTATCAGATCCATCAGCAGGTCGTAGTGGCGTGCCACCCATCCTCCGACCTCGACATGGCTACGTTGCGACACGGTGCCTCCTCCTTTTCCGTCTCCTTACCTAACCTCTCTATTCAGAGTCCTAATCCACTTGATAGCCAGCAGGCTCCCCATCCGTCAGAAGCGCCGTCGACCGCTGAAAGAGGAACCACATCTGGGTTCGGCGGGACCACGACCCGCAGCACACTCGGAGCGAGCCGGCTCGTACCACAGGCGCTCAGCAGCACAAGCAACAGCCCAAGATCGTTCTCACGCCGATCTCCTCC
>JAYEMR010000050.1:0-4006 GCA_034718215.1 Chloroflexota bacterium | reverse complement strand
ACACTACGAAACACGCGGGGACGCTGCCTCAGATTCTTGAAACGCATAAGCATGGTTGGCTCTCCTTGAGGTACTGGTTCACTTACGCCCCTAGTTTACCAGCTTTCCCTCTTTTTGCCAACCATGGAATCTAATTGCGGCGCAACTCTATTGATGATTAGCCAGTAGCGTTTCAGGTCTTTGACCACCCTGTCAAACTGCTCGAAGTCCATCGGCTTGACGATGTAGCTGTTGGCTCCACAATCGTAGCTCTCTGTGATGTCTCTATCGTCCGCCGAGGTGGTGAGCACCACTACGGGGATGGACGTGAGTCTCGGATCGGACTTGAGCCGCCTTATACACTCTATCCCATCCATCTTGGGCAGTTTGATGTCCAGCAGAATCAACCCTGGCCTCGGCGCATCGGCGTACTCTCCACGCCGATTAAGAAAATCCAGTGCCTCTTCCCCGGTGGACACCCAATACACCTCGTTCACAAATTTGTTATCTCCCAGCGCCTTAAGAGTCAACTCCACGTGATCTGGGTTATCCTCTACTAGCAGGATGTCTATGGGTTGTGGTTCCACGGTTTCTCCCCCGTAGGTGTACGGGGCAGCCCTTCACAAAAGCCAGAGCTTGGTCACCCTGGGGTCTATGATGACCTCGTCGTTCTCGAAGTCGAGCCTGAGCCGCCATTTTTGGAGCGTAGCGGCGCCGATGAGCACTCTGTTGGATAGTCCCTCTATGACCATGAATTCGTCGGAGAAGCGATAGTCTTCTATATAGAAATTGAGCCTCACCGCTCCCCTTGCGGTCATCTCCCTGCCCTCTTCTGCTGTACTGAACTCCATAGGCTCAGGCAGAGGCTCGATTGTGGCGAGGGTCTTTGCCAGCTCAGGGTGGATGCAGGAATAGGTAGCGCCCGAATCAAATATCGCCTCTCTGGCTGTTTCACCCTTGGCCCCCCTGAGCCTTATCTCTTTTATGATGACAGCCACTTAATCCTCCTTCGGAGGACTTTGTTGAACTTGGGTGTATTTCATTTGGGTTGTAGAGGCACCCCTTGCGGGTGTCCAGGGTGGGCGCAAGGCCCACCCCTACCAACTTCGCACCATATGTCCGCCGTGCTGGCGAATTTAGCATTGTCAAGCCAGGATCCGCCCGCCCGAACATGAAATGTCCGGGCTACGAAGCAGCGCCCCGTGAACGGGGCTTGAAGGCCCTCACCCCTCCCCGGCCCCCTTAACACTGGGAGAAGGGGGAGAGCAGCGGCTGGTGCCCCGCCTTCTTGAGACGTGGTTCACTTTTGGCACCGGCCTGAAGAGCCGGTGCTGGGCCGAAAAACTACCCAGCACCGTCTGTTTACGGTGGTTCTATCCCTTTTGGGGGAGCGTAAAGCAAAATTCCGAGCCCTCTCCCTCCGACTTCACCCACACGCGGCCGCCGTGGTGCTCCACTATCTTCCTGATCAGGGCCAGCCCCATCCCCACCCCTTCGGCCTTCGGGTCCAGCTGTCGGAAGGGGGCGAATATCTGCTCTTGGTACTGAGGGTCAATGCCGATGCCATTGTCGCTCACACAGAAGCGATTCGCCGTAGGCATGCTTCGCGAGAAGTCCCATTCCTCCTGGCACCCCACCTCGATGCGCAGCGGCCTCTCCTCGCTCCTGAATTTGATCGCATTGTCTATCAGGTTGGTGAAAACTTGACGGATGCGGCCTCGGTCGCAACGGACGGTGGGCATCGGGTCCTGCACCACTAACTCCGCCCCCACCTCCTCCAACCTGCCTGCCATCTCTTCCTGGATATCCCTCAGCAGCACAGCCACGTCTACTTCCACGGTCGGCCCCACCACTCGCCCAACGCGCGATAGCTCCAGCAAGTCGGAGATAAGATCGCCCATGTGGGCCACGTTGGCCTGGATGCGCTCCAAGTAGTGCTGACCCCGCTGGCCTAGCTGATCGTAGAACTCCTTTTTCAGCGTTGAAGAGAAGCCGTCCAGGGAGACGAGGGGCGCTTTCAGCTCGTGGGAGACGGAGTAGGTGAAGGATTCCAGCTCTTTGTTTTTGGCCTCCAACTCTTCCAGCATCTGCCCCCGCTCCTCCTCCGCCCGCTTGCGCTCGGCTATCTCCTGCTGGGCTGCCTCATACAGCCGTGCGTTCTCGATGGCGATGGCGGCCTGATTGGCGAAGGGAACGACCAATCGAATGTGCTCCTCCCTGAAATGCCCTACCTCGCTGCTGTCTATGGCCAGCGCGCCGATCACCTGGTCACGGACGATCAACGGCACTCCCAGCCAGGATCGAATGTGCTTATGAGGGGGCTCTCGCCCGTACCTGCCCGCACCTGCGCGGGTCCTGCCTGCGCAGACAGGACAGGTGATCGAGTGCAGGTGAAAGCCGTGATAAGCGGCCCGGGCATCAGGCAGGACTATGGGCTCTCGCCCTTCGATTAGCCTCTCGTTGAGGTCGTCACCAGTTACGGGGATCCTCTGGCCCATAACCTCCTCGAGCTCAGGGAACCCCCGCCCACTCACGATCTCCAGATAACCATCTCGCAGCAACTGCAACGAAGCGGTGTCGTAGGGGATCACCCGTTCCAACTGCCTCAGGATGCGTTCCAGTGTCTCATCCAGGTTCAGAGTCTCTGCGACTGCTACTCCCGCTTCTCGCAGGGCCTCCTGTTCCAGGACGCGCCGCTGGATCCGCTCACACAGTTGTGCGTTCTCGATGGACAGGGCCGCTAGCTCGGAGATGGCGGTCAGGACCTCCAGGTCTTCCTCCGTGAACTCGCCCTCCACCTTGTTGAGCACCTCGATCACGCCGATGGTCTCATTTACCTTCAGTGGAACGCAGAGGATAGACTTGGTGACGAAATCGGTGGCCTTGTCAACTTCGGAGTAGAACTTGGGATCCTGTCGAGCCTCAGACACCAGCAGTGGAACGCCCTCCTCGGCCACCCAACCGGCGATGCCCTGCCCCAATCTCAGCCTGAAGCGCCGCAGCGTTTCCAGCTCCTCTTCCTTCAGAGCCGCCTTGAAGGTCAACTGGTTATCCTCGATCAGGGCCAGGGAAACGGCCTCTACCTTGAAGATCCGGCGGGCCGTTTGAATGACCAACTGAAGGACCTCCTCCAGATCAGGGGTCGAGGCCAAAGCCCAATCCATCTCCCTGAGGAAGGCTTTCTCCTCCATTTTCCCTTCTAAGGCACCCATAGCCCTTGCTGCTCTCTTTCTATCAAGATTAAGTTCATCCTGCTTCGCAACAAAAGAGCACATAATATGATCGTAGTGATCCGCAGCCAGATTGCCAAAAGCTTTGGTGTAGAAAGTGCATACTAGCGCGTTACTAAATAAGGCGAATGACTAACCTAACAATGAAGGGAATTACGATGAGTATTATCCACAATAATGTGGTGACGATCGTCCGTCTTACTGCTATTTCCGAGTATGTAAATTTTAGCCGCATTATCCGAGCTAGTTTAATGACCTCGGAGCTCATTTCATCTAATACATCTGCTACTTTCATAGTTTTTATGTCATTACGGTAAGCGTCTACTCCCTTCTCCTCCAAATATTTAAAAACATCAAGAGCCCAAAATAAACCTTTTGTTTTATAATGACCTTTACCTCTCCGCGGTAAGAGCACCATAAATGCTGCATATAATACAAATGTCAAATGAAATAGAAATGCTAGGGTAATAATCCCTACTATTGTTAAAATAATCCTTTTATGTAGTGCTTCCTTCATTGAGAGGATCAACTTAAAAGTTTCAAATAGGTTGTTAACTACCAGAGAGAGCAAGATACCATTGAAGGCAACGATACCAGCGGCTTTGGTGTCAAGGAACTGAATCACATCTTGGGAACTTCTATGAGATTCGTATATGAATTCTATCACAAATTCGACATAGTCATCAAATTATGTGCTCAACAGTAACTCAATGACGCCAGTGGAGAGCACCAGCGTCGAGAAAGCACATAGGGCCAGGTTGACCCACTGCATCCACGGGATGTTGTAGAAGCAAGCC
>JAYEMR010000049.1:0-4028 GCA_034718215.1 Chloroflexota bacterium | reverse complement strand
TAAGACGGGGTGGCAGTCATATCTAGGGCCTTACTTGGCAGGGTAATCATAGCCTTGCCCCATCCCATGCTTTATTGTACCAGAGTGTTCGTCGTTAGTGTAGCATACTTGGGTAATCACCAAATTTGTGAACCACCCACGATTTGACACAAGCGCGATTATGTGTTACAATCAAAACATCCTAAAGTTAGGGATGGGGCTTGCGCCCACCCTGGGCACCCGTAAGGGGTGCCTCTACAACCCAAATGAAATACATCCAAATCGAATGAGCCTTTTCGTCATTGAGGAATCGAGGTTATAAATGTCAAATGCTAAAATACGAGTCGCCTTTATAGGTTGCGGCGGGAATGCTCGTGGACATGGGAGACGCATTGCTGCAGAGTCAGATGCCGAAATCGTTGGAATGTGTGATATCAACGAGGAGGCAATAGAGGCCTTCCGCGGAAGCGCTGGTGTAGATCTATCTGTGCCAGCCTTCAAGGATCATCGTAGGATGCTCGCTGAGGTCAAACCTGATGCCGTCGAGATCAGCACGCCTCATACGCTCCACTTCCAACAGATTATGGATTCACTCGATGCAGGTTGCCACGTGCTCACCGAAAAGCCTATGGTTTGTACAGTAGAGCATGCACGCGAGGTGATCTCCAAGGCTGAGGAGACAGGCAAGCATCTGATGGTTGGTTACCAGCGTCATTTCAACCCCATTTACATGTACTGCCGCGATGTCGTGCAGAGTGGCAAGCTGGGTAAGGTACATTTTATAACGGTGCATCAATGTCAGAACTGGTATCGCAATACAAAGGGGAAATGGCGTCAAGACCCGGAGCTTAGTGGTGGAGGGCAGCTCAACGATTCTGGGAGCCACCTGCTGGATATCTTGCTCTGGATTTTAGAGGCGCGCCCTAGGGAGGTTTTCGCGATGATGGATTGCTTCGATACTCAGGTGGATATTCTGACCGCGATGACTGTCAGGTTCGATACAGGTGCGCTTTGCAACATCAGCGTCGTCGGACACGCGGCAGGGCGTATGCGAGAGGATGTGACGATCTGGATGGAGGAAGGCACATTGTTCGTGAGGAATGGAAGGCTTTACCAAGAGGAACAGGGCACTGGCATGATTGAGGTAACCAAAGAAAAACTTCCCAAAGGTGGACAAAAGGACCGAGCCTTCTTGGATTTAATTCAAGGTCGCGCGGGGAACCTTGTAGATGCCACCAATGGGCTTCGCGTCGCCCAACTCACCGAGGCCGCGTGGAAGTCCGCTGAAATAGGTAAACCTGTAAAGATGGCCTTCTAGCAAGCAGATGATACGTGTTACAATCAAAGGGGTGCAGTTCACTCCGCGGGAGTAGCTCAGAGGTAGAGCCCCAGCCTTCCAAGCTGGTTGCGCGGGTTCGAGTCCCGCCTCCCGCTCAACTGGCGAATGACACACTACCGTCATAAGCTAATCGGGCCCATAGCTCAGTGGACAGAGCTGCCGGCTCATAACCGGTCGGTCCCTGGTTCGAATCCAGGTGGGCCCACTCAAGTTTCTACCGCGGGCGGTGCCTCCCCCCCCAGGGTGTAGGCACCGCTTCATTGCATGGAGGAATAATGGATCATCCCTCTCGTCGTTCGGTTGTGTTTTTCTGCCTGGGTATCGCCCTCTTCTGGGCAGCGCTCTACATCTATGTGCCCATCCTATCCGTCTACGCTCAATCTCTGGGCGCCTCGCTGCCGCTGGTAGGACTGATTGTCGCCTCCTACGGCGTGGTCCAGCTCCTTCTTCGCATCCCCCTAGGCGTAGCCTCCGACCGGTTGGGACGGCGCAAGCCCTTCGTGCTGGCTGGCTTTCTCGCCGTGGCTCTCAGCTGTGTGGGATTGGCCCTAAGCCCCACACCGGAGCTCCTGGCCCTGATCCGAGTGGGATACGGCGTTGGGCAAGGGTTTGTTTACCCCACGCTCATGGGCCTCAGCATCAGGGCCGTGCCTCAATCGGAGCGGGCCTCGGCCATGGGCATATTTCAAGCGGTGTACGCCCTGGGCATGTTCGGCGGCCCAGCTATCAGCGGCCTCATCGCCGACCACGGGGGATTGAGAGCTATGTTCCTGGTGACGGGGGGAATCTCTCTTGGGATGGCGCTCCTGGCCTTGTGGGGGCTGCGCATGGGTGAGGAAGACGATGGATCAGGAGACCTTTGACCGGCTGGTGGAGGAGGCGCTCTCTTCGATCCCAGAGGAGTTCCAGGACAAGCTGGACAATGTCGAGCTCCTCATCGCCGACTGGCCAACCCAAGAGCAGCTCAACCGAGCCGGTCTAGGGCCAGGCCGGACACTCCTCGGCCTGTATCAGGGCGTTCCCCATCCTCAACGCGGTAGTGGCTACAACCTGATCCCCCCTGACATCATCACCCTCTTCCGAGGGCCAATAGCGGCCGTAGGGCGCACTCGCTCAGGTATAGCCCACATCATTCGCCGCACGGTGTTGCACGAGATCGCCCATCACTTCGGCTTCGACGAGGAGCAACTGCGGGAGCTGGGGTATTGACTCACCCTCCGCGCGCGGTGTTGTACCTATGGGGGCGCTTCCAGTTGAGGGCCATCTTGTGCTGGTAGAGTGCCTCCGGATCCACGTCCAGCGTGGAGCAAAGGTGCAAGATGCGGATGATGGCGTCTATTAATTCCTCGCCCACCGCCTCGTATTGCTCCCCCCTCTTGTACTTGTCCGTGGCCTCTGATATCTCAGAGTGGATCAGGGCCAGCATCTCCCAGATGCGATCCTCACTGGAGCCGAACTCTTTGGCGTCAGTCAGCTCTCGTACCTCGACCATCTTCTGGTTTAGCCCTTTTTGCCTCGCTTCGCTTTGGTACAGGTGAGCCATGGGATTTCTCCTGCGGCCCTCACTGAATTTCGACTGTGGCGCCTGCTTCCTCCAGTGTGGCCTTGGCACTTTCCGCTTCCCCCTGGGGGACTGTCTCCAAAACTGGCCCAGGAGCCTCATCCACCACAGATTTGGACTCCCTCAACCCCAGGCCCGTAAGCTCGCGGACCGCTTTGATGACCTGGATCTTCTTGGGGCCTATCTCCTGGAGGATGACATCAAATTCCGTCTGCTCCTCCTCCACTGCCTCAGCCGCAGGGGCGGCCTGAGCACCTGGTCCAGCAGCCACTGCTACGGGAGCCGTGGCGCTGACGCCAAGCTCCTCCTTCAGAGCCTCCACCAACTCCGACAGCTCCAGCACCGTCATCTCACGCACGGCCTTGATGATCTCTTCTTGCGTCATTCTCGTTTCTCTCCCTTCATAGATTCGCGAAGCATTGCTCTGCATGCCTGCGGCGAGCTTACGGCGAATCGCTTAACTCTCAGTGGGGGCCAATTCATCGGCCCCGGCCCTGAGGACAGTCACCAACCCTCGCATGGGCCCGCTGAGGACATTGACCAATCCCCTCATTGGGGACTGGAGAGCAGCCAACACGTGCGCCAGCATGATACCCCGGGAGGGCAAATTGGCCAGCCGGTTGATATCCTCTACACTGAGCCGCCGGGAGCCTAACAGCCCTCCCTCCAAACCAAGGTTCCCTGCCTCCCTGGTGAAATCCACCAGCACCCTGGTAGCTGGCGGCACATCCTGATAGCAGAAGCCGACTGCTGTTGGCCCCTTCAAGAGGGGATCCAATTCAGGCAGTCCAGCCTTCTGCAGTGCCAGGCGAAGTAAGGTGTTCTTTATCACATGGTAGCCGGCCCCCACCTCCCGGAGTCGGTTGCGCAGCTCATTGATCTGAGCCACGTCCAGACCCCGATAGTTGGTCAGGATAACTCCGCGACTGCGCTCCATCTTCCCCTGATAGTCCGCTACCAACTCCCGTTTCTTCTCCTTGGAAATAGCCAAAGCGAAATCACCTCCTTCTATACCAAAAAGGCTCGGTAAATCGCAACGGTTAGGATAAACAGATGGTAAATTGAGTATTTGTGGCATAATTCCCTTGCAGATTGCAAAAAGGGGGGGCAATTATGTCACAAAAGCAAGATTTTCGCACAGACGAACTC
>JAYEMR010000048.1:0-4123 GCA_034718215.1 Chloroflexota bacterium | reverse complement strand
TGAAGATGTAATCAGGCATTGGCTGCGTCCCGAAGCACCTCGTCAACCGTGCGCGGCCCCAGGTGGATCTCCGCCCCGCTCTCAACGAGGATCTCCTTCATCTCCTCGTGAGAGACGCCCATCATCTCGGCCGCCTTCCCCAGACTGATCTCACCGGCGGTGTAGGCACGGATCACCATCTGTCTTCTGATCTCGGGCTGAGACTGAAACAGCGCACGCAAGGCATTACGCAACACAGCCTCTTCATCGGGAAACAGCTGGGTCTCAACAAGCTGGCTGATCTCCCACCGGACCGTACTGGTCTCGCTCATAGGTCAGTTTCCTTTCCGACCGCGTTCGTCTCGAGGTTGTTGCATCTACCTTGATTGTACGCAACCCCGCCGTCTTGTCAACTGCCCAGCTCTCCTGGCCATGCAGTCAATCGACCCTGGGGAGGCAAGCATGGCAACCAATGGTAGTTGACGACGATACGCACATACGCTTGGCGATCAAGTACCGCTTGGAGAAGGAAGGATACGCTGTGTCGCTCTGCGGGGACGGCGTGGATGCCGTGGAGAAGGCTGGGCTGGAGCCGCCCGACCTGATTTGCTGGACCTGAGCTTGCTCCGATTGAATGGTTTTGACCTCTTGGAGCGCCTGGAGACGAGGCATAGACCGGGCCCATCCCGCCTAGCGTCCTCGCTGCCTACGACAGCGGGGAGAACCGCAGGCGGTGCCTGGAACTGGGTACCAAGGGGTTCTTTTCCAATCCTCATCCAGTCTCAAAACGGGATAAAGTCGCTCACCGTGGTCTCCAGGTCCAGCTCCAGGTTGAGATAGCGCTGAGTGGTCTCCACGGAGGCATGGCCCAGGAGGATGGAGATCTGTGTGATAGGGATCCCCGCCTCGTAGCCGAGCTGGGCGTAAGTGCGGCGCAGGTCATGGGGGGCCAAGTCGGGCTTACCGCCTGTCCTGCCTGCGCAGACAGGGGCCGACAGGCCGATCATCGCTCCCCTCTTCTGCACGATGTTGTACAACTCTGTGGGGGAGATACTTTTCCCCAGCTCTTTGCTACGCCCCAGGGATCGAAGCACCCATCCCTGGCCTCCTGTCCTTGCACACCATTCCTCTATGGCCTCGGCCAGGCGGTCGCTGATAGGCACGACCCTCATTTTCGCACCCTTCCCATTCACATCCAATACAGTCCGCATCTTGCCCCTCACCGGTTGCCTCTTCACATCCTCGAAGGCAAGCTCGGCTGCTTCACGTCTCCGCAGCCCTGCGGCCACCATGAGACCCAGGGCCAGGCGGTCGCGTTCCCCGACGATCCCATCGGCGCATGTATCCAGCAGGGCCTTCACCTCCGCCTGGGACAGCCAGGTGTGCGCCCTTTGGCCCTTTGGCTGTCCCGTCTTGACGGCCCCTCTCAGTGCTTCGGCTCTGTACACGGCGGCCTGGACTGCCTGGACGTTACCTGGCGTGGCCCGCTCCTTCACCTCCTGCTCAATTTGCCCTGCCAGCTTCGTCACCGCGGCACTCAGAAAGGCGCGGGTCGAGGACCCAACCGTCTTTGCGTAGCGGGTGAGCTGGTGAGGATCAGTGAGGTCTCCCCCCTCCTCCACATAGCCCAGCACAGCCTTCCGGTACTGATGCTTGGTGCTCTCGGCTAGGCCGGGGGCGGCCTCAATGGCCTCCAGTACCAGGCTCAGGTTGCGATCCGATGGTATGATTTGGGTCTCCATAGCTCTCCTGCCTGTCGGCAGACAGGACATAACCTTCCCCCGATACTTGCGTATATGGGTATATAGCGGAGCTCCATCGTGGCTGCCACCAGCGGGCGGTCAGTCATCGTCATCGGCCAAAATCAGGCCGCAATCATGATATCCTCCAGATGGTTTATCCTGTCAATATGTTTCCTGAGCCACGTTCCCTGGCCAGGACAGGCAGCCGCAGGAAGGCAGCGAAGGCATCCATGATGTCGCCCCGGGCCAGGTCGACCCACCCGTCCTGTAAGGGCTCGGTGGTGGCCAGTGCTTTACTGATAAACCTATAACCCTTCAAGTGCCTCTCGAAGCTCAGGCGGCCAGGCAGATTCGGGCAGGGAGTGAAGCCAATTGCTGATGAGTTTGTATATCTCCTCCTCGGGGAATTTTGCCCTTATCTCTCCAGCCCCCAGCTCAGCCTGGGGGCGATCGCTGTAATGGCAGAAGAGGCGGAGGAGACTTAACCTCATTGTTTCCCTGACAGCCGCAGCAAAAAGAAGATCAAAATCTATCTCAAGCAAGCTGGAGAGCTGAATTAAAATACGGTATTGGGGAGGGGGTCTTATTCCCTTTTCTACTTTGCCAAGATGACCAAAAGAAAGATCGACCTCCTCAGCCACTTCACGCAGAGTGAGCCCTTTATCCTCACGGGCCTCTCGCAGCATTTGCCCAAAGCTCTTTTCTGCCATTCTTCCAGGAGTGGAATTGGACGGCATTATCACTTCCTTACCGATGAACAAAGAGGGATATCAAACCAGTTGACAGAAATAGGATTTGTGGTAGAATAACTGTGCCGTAAAGAGGACACAAGCCCGACGGAAACTCCGAGCATTGAGCCCCAAGCAGAGAACGAGCTAAGATTGAAAAATAATGCTCCTCCAGGAAGTTGCAAGAGGAACGCCGCCCAGGCAGATAGAAACTGCCTAGCTGCAAGACGATGATACCACAAAAGGTCTGTTTGAGCACTGGGTGCCCTGAACTGAAGGCGGCTTTCCATAGAATATTTGTCCAACTTAACATTGTCAAATTGTTTAGCGCCTCATGATGTAAAATCGCCGATTAATTTCCCCTTATCAGCTGGCAGAGCAGTTCAACGCTGCTTATCACAGGTTAAGAAGGGGAGCAAAATCCGTTTACGTTCCCCTTTTAACTGTTCTGCTAAGCTGATAGGAGGTTAAAAATGAAACTCGAAGAAGTAGTTGAGGAGTTCATGCTCGATTGCCGAGCGAGGGGGCTGAGCCAATCCACTCTGGATTGGTACGAAAAGCTACTGGGGCACTTCGCTGCTTTCATCGGTAGTGATGCTGATGACATCACCCCCTCCGACTGCCGCGCTTTCATGGCTCATCTCCACACTGTTAAGGCATATGAGGGCCATCCCACCCGTGATCCTGACTCCAAAGGCCTCAGCAACAGCTACATCCACGCTCATTGGCGGGCTCTGCGCAGACTCTTCCGTTGGAGTGTTGAAGAAGAGTTGCTTAAAACCAACCCTATGGCCTCGATCAAGGCGCCCAAGTTAGAATACAAGCTCCCTCGGGTATTAGAGGATCACGAAGTGCGGGCCTTGTTGGACGCCTGCTCGACTTCCCTCAGCGTGCGAAATCGAGCGATCATCCTGCTCTTCCTCGATACAGGCATCCGGGTGGGGGAGCTGGTGGGGGCGCGCATTGAGGACATCAAGAATAGCCAGGGTCTGCTCAAAGTGAGGGGAAAGGGGAGGAAAGAGCGATTGGTGCCGCTGAGTGAGACCGTACTAAAAGCACTGCGAGGATACATCAGCCACCGCAGTTCGGGCCCCATTTTCCTCGCCCGTCGCGGCACGCCGCTTACCGCTCAGGGGGTCCGGATGATGTTGCGTCGAAGATGCGAGTGGGCTGGCCTCGAAAGAATCGGCCCTCACGCCCTGCGTCATACCTTTGCCCGCAACTGGGTTCGGCGCGGCGGGGACCTGGAGAGCCTGCGGCGCATCCTGGGCCACGCTAGCCTGGAAACGGTACGCATTTACCTGAGAATGGTGGGTAACGACTTGAAGGCCATCCACCGGCGGGTTTCGCCGGTCGGCGGGGTGGGTTTCGCTGTCCAGTTGAACTTGTGGGAGGAAAGTGAGAGTTGCACGATGGTCTGAAATGGTGTATAATGTCGAATGCAAGTAAGTCGTATCGCCCAAGGTGTCACAAAGTTGTATCACGCGCCATTCATCCCAGCCGAACGGGAGGGCTAATTGGAATTCGGGAAGACCAACCAGCGGGCTCAGTTCGCCCATCAAGGCCTCAAGGGTGATGCCTTTGATGGGGAGGCGCTTTTCCTGTTCCCCATCAGCGGAGCGAAAGGCCAACTGGCGTGTCGAAGGATCGAACGTGATCTCGACCTCTTGTTCC
>JAYEMR010000047.1:0-20692 GCA_034718215.1 Chloroflexota bacterium | reverse complement strand
CCTCTAGGTCGCTGAGCGCGGTTCGTATCTGCGTACCGCCGATATCCACGCCAATGATGTAAGCCATGAAAGCATCCCTCCTTGCAGTTGCGATTTCTCCTGGGTAAATCTATTATACCACTGAGCTACCTTTCTGGCTACCTGGTAACAAGTAACGGATAGATGAGGCAGCGAGCAGGCTGCTCCCTTGTCCATTCGTCGCCCTGTTTCGATTTGACCAAACAGGCGAAGTGCACTACAATCTAAATAGCGATGTTATTACGTCCAGGACAGTTATACTGGAATGGGGAAGAGCGATGTTTGAGACCCTACAAGATCGTCTGCAAGGTGCGTTCCAAAAATTGACCAGCCGAGGGAAGCTGTCGGAGAGCGATGTGAAGGCCGCCCTGCGGGAGGTTCGGCTGGCATTGCTGGAGGCGGACGTCAACTACAAAGTGGTCAAGGACTTCGTGGCTAGGGTCCAGGAACGGGCTGTGGGACAGGAGGTGATGGACAGCCTGGCCCCTGGCCAGCAGGTGATCAAGATCGTCCACGAGGAGCTGATCGCCACCCTGGGCCAGGGACGGGAACTGGATCTGTCGGGCCCTACGCCGCATGTGATCATGCTGGTGGGCCTGCACGGCTCGGGTAAGACGACCCAAGCCGCTAAGCTAGCCCTGAGACTGCGTGAGGAGGGCCATTATCCTATGATGGTGGCCGCTGACACCCGCCGACCAGCGGCGATCACCCAGTTGGAGGTGCTAGGACGTCAGATTGATGTCCCAGTCTACGAGGAGCGCAATGGAGCTCCTCCCCCGCTCATCTGTGAGCATGCTGTGGGCCAGGCTCAAGAGATGGGCCGCGATGTGGTGATCCTCGACACTGGAGGGCGGCTGCACATTGACGAGGAGTTGATGACCGAGCTGGCCCGGATAAGGGAGCGCACCGAACCCTGCGAGGTGCTGCTGGTGGCCGACGCCATGACCGGCCAGGACGCGGTGCGCACTGCCTCGGATTTTCACGAGCGAGCGCAGCTCACAGGGTTGATCCTGACCAAGATGGACGGCGATGCCCGAGGCGGAGCGGCCATCTCCATTCGCTCGGTGACCGGCGTGCCTATCCTTTTTATCGGCGTGGGCGAGAAGCTGGACGCCTTGGAGCCTTTCTATCCGGATCGGCTGGCCTCCCGCATCCTGGGCATGGGAGATGTGCTGACCCTTATCGAGAAGGCGGAGGCCACGCTCGATCAGGAGAAGGCGATAGCGGCGGGGGAGAAGATCTTAAGCGCCACCTTCACCCTGGAGGACTTCCTGGATCAGATGCAGGAGATCCGCAAGATGGGGCCTGTCAGCTCACTGATGGAGATGATCCCCGGTTTCGCGCAAATGGGCCGTCAGGTCTCGCCCCAGGAGACGGATGAGCAGTTCAAGCGAGTGGAGGCCATGATCAACTCCATGACCCTAGAGGAGCGGCGCAAACCGCGCATCATCAACGCCAGCCGCAGGCGGCGAATCGCCCGCGGAAGTGGCACCACCGTCCAGGAGATCAACCAGCTTCTCAAGCAGTTCCGCCAGATGCAGAAACTTATGAAGCAGCTCAGCAAGGGCCGTGGTCGGGGGCTGGCCTCCATGTTCCCCGGCTTGGGCGGTCGGTTCTGATAGGAGGAGCGAGGAATGAGAATCCAACCCACGAAGGTCCGCGCCTCCGAGGTGGAGCCAGTGGAGATGCTACCTGGGATCCAGAGGCGTACGCTGGCCGATGGAGAGCGCCTGATGATTACCCAAGTCCTCATCAGCCAGGGGACCGAGCTACCCGCTCACAGCCACCCTCACGAACAGATCTCCTACATCGTGAGCGGGGAGCTGGAGATGCGGGTTGGGGATCAGAGTTATCATCTACGGCCAGGGGACAGCCTGCTCCTGCCCAGTGGGATGGAGCACAGCGCCCTAGCCCTGCAGGACGTAGTGGTCATTGACACCTTCTCCCCACCGCGGGAGGAGTACAAATAACAAAATCAGCGGTCAGCCATCAGCGGCTGAACGCTGATAGCTGAAAGCTTGTGTTCTTGAAAGGAGCTTGAAGAATCCATGCTACGAATTCGTCTGCGTCAGGTGGGGGCTAAGAAACAGCGCAGTTACCGTGTAGTAGTGGCCGATCAGCGAGCACCCCGCGACGGCAAGTTCGTCGAGGCCATCGGCCATTACAACCCACGCACTAAGCCCACCACCCTTGAGATCGACGAGGAGCGCGCGCTGTATTGGCTAGGCCAGGGTGCCCAGCCCAGCGAATCAGTGGAGCAGCTCCTCGGAAGGACGGGTACCTTGAACCGCTTCGCCCGCCTCCGAGCTGGCGAGCCCCTGGAGGAGCTCCTGGCCGAGATGGAAGAGGAGCTCGAAGAGGAGACAGAAGTGACGGAGGAGGAGATAGGAACAGCGGAGGCGGAGGAGGCTGAACAGCCTACGGTGGAGGACTGAGGCTCTCACGCCCGTCGCCTATGCCTGCAGCACATGCGCAGGCGGGCCCTGTCTGCGCAGGCAGGAGACGGGAGGCGAGCTTGAACTAGTCGAGGAGGACAAGGAACAGGAATAATGAGCCAGCAGGCCGCACACAAGGAGAACCTCCCATGAAAGAGCTGATAAAATACATCGCCAAATCACTGGTGGATGATCCCCTTCAGGTGCGCGTGGACGAGATAGTGAAAGGGGATTTAACAACTATCGAGCTGCGAGTTGCCCCAGAGGATATGGGCCAGGTTATCGGGCGTGAGGGCCGGATGGCCAACGCCATGCGCGCTCTTCTGCACGTAAGCGCGGCTAGACAAGGGGAACAAGCTCGACTCAAGATCCTCGAATGAGGAAGGAGATGGCGACAGTGGAAGATGAATCCTCTCCCCGCTTCCTGATCATCGGCGAGATACTGCGTCCCCAAGGGGTAAGGGGGGAGGTCAGAGTGCGGATACTGACCGACTTCCCGGAGCGATTTCGAACGTTGAAGCGAGCCTATCTTGGCCAAGCGCTGGCGCCTGTAAATGTCGAAAGGGCCCATTTCCATCAGAAATGGGTGCTGCTCAAGTTCGCGGGCTACAATGACCGCACAGCCGCTGAGGAGCTGCGCGGCGCCTTGATCCAGATTCCAGTCGAAGAGGCCATACCCTTGGAAGAAGATGAGTATTATCTCCATCAGATCGTGGGGCTGGGCGCTTGGACTGTGGAAGACGAATATCTGGGCCGAGTGCGAGAGATTCTGCCAACTGGATCCAACGACATCTATGTTGTCTGGGGACCGAAAGGTGAGATCCTCCTGCCAGCTATCGAGGAGGTGATCCACGAGGTTGATCTGGAAGCCGGTCGACTGACCGTGAAGCTGCTGGAAGGGCTCGTGTGAGCTAGCTGGGACATCGGTGGGAGATAGAGGGAGCTGACTGTGGTGGATCGCAAATACTGGGTGGGGCTCAACCTGGTGACGGGCATCGGCCCGGCTAAGACGCAGGCGCTGCTCGACGCCTTCGATGGTGATCTGAAAGCGGCCTGGAATGCGAACGCAGGAGCCCTGCGAGCTGCGGGCTTGGATCGGCGGGCGCTGAAGAACCTACTGAAGACCAGAGCCAACCGCGATCTGGACGAGGAGATGGAGCGGATAGGAGCCAAGGGGATATCGATCCTCACCTGGGAGGATAAGGATTACCCCCGGCTGCTGAAGGAGATATACGACTCTCCCCCAGTACTTTACGTCAAGGGCCAGCTTCTCCCCGAGGATGAATGGGCGGTGGCGGTGGTGGGCACTCGAGCGGCGACGGCCTACGGCAAGGAGGCAGCCAGGCGGATCGCTGATGGACTGGCCCGCAATGATGTGACCATCGTAAGTGGCCTGGCGAGGGGGATCGACGGCGTTGCTCATCAAGCGGCGCTGGAGGCTGGCGGCCGCACCATCGCCGCGATGGGCTGCGGCCTGGACATAGTCTATCCCCCAGAGCACCGGCATCTAGCAGCTCAGGTCATCCAGCACGGGGCGCTCATCAGCGAGTATCCGCTGGGCACCCCTCCCGAGGGGAGGAACTTCCCCCCACGCAATCGCATCATCAGCGGGATCTCGCTAGGGGCGGTCATCGTCGAGGCGGGGGAGCGCAGCGGAGCGCTCATCACCGCTGATTACGCCCTCGAGCAGGGGCGCGAGGTTTTCGCCGTGCCAGGCAACATTTTCCGCCGCCCCAGCCGAGGGACTAACACCCTCATCCAAGAGGGGGCCACCCCGGCGCTCAGCGTGGAGGATATTTTGGAGGCCCTGAACCTGACTATGATCAGCAAACAGCAGGCTGTGCAGGCCATCATCCCTGAGAACGAGACTCAGGCCCGCCTGCTGGAGTACATCTCCGCCGACCCGATACATGTGGATGAGATCAGCCAACAGGCAGGACTGTCCATCAACGAGGTGACCAGTACCCTGGCGCTGATGGAACTGAAGGGCATGGTTCGCCAGGTGGAGGGGATGAACTACGTCTTGGCCCGCGAGCGGAGCGTGGACTACGTGATTGACTGAGTTACAGGTTGCCTGTCCGTCGGACCCTGTCTGCGCAGGCAGGAGACGGGCAAGTTGGCCCGAAGGGAAAAGTGGAGGATAGAAGGTGTCTTCGCCTTTTGTGATTATCTTAGCTGGGGGTACCGGAACGAGGCTGTGGCCGCGCAGTCGAGAAAATATGCCCAAGCAGCTGCAAAGCATTGGGGCTGAGGACACCATGCTTCAGGAGACATTCACGCGGGTCAGGCCACTGGTGCCTCCCGAGAGGATACTTGTCGTTACCAACGAAGCCTACGCGTCCATCGTGCAGGAGCAACTGCCGCGGCTTCCGGAAGGCAATGTCATCAGCGAGCCCTGGGGGCACAACACCGCTCCCTGCATCGGCCTGGCGGCCTGTTACCTGCGCCACCTCGATCCAGAGGCGATCATGATCTCAGTGCACGCCGATCACCTCATTGAAGACGAGGAGAAGTACCGTCGAGGGTTGCTGGCCGCGATGGAGGCTGCAAAAGAAGGATATTTGACCACCTTGGGAGCGCAGCCCACTTTTCCCCATCTGGGACTGGGCTACATCCACCGCGGCCGGCTGCTCAAGCGAGCCCACGGCTGCGAGATCTACGAGATCGCCGAGTTCATCGAAAAGCCCGGCAAGGAACAGGCGGAGAGGTTTCTAGCCACCGGGGAATATTACTGGAACATCGGCAATTTCGCCTGGCGGCTTCCTGTGATCTTAGAGGAGTTCAAGAAGCTGATGCCTCCTCTGTACGATCAACTCATGACTTTTGACACCGCCATCGGCACCCCCGAGGAGAACTACATGCTGAAGAGGGTATGGCGAGGTGTGGCGGACGAAGCCATTGACACAGGGATCATGGAGCGCGCCGAGCGGATCGCGGTGGTGCCGGTGGACATTGGCTGGAGCGACATTGGTAGCTGGGCCACGGTGGCCGACGTCCTCCCCTCCGATAGCGAGGACAACGTGGTGGTGGGCGAGCACATCGGCGTGGACACCACCGGCACACTCCTCTACGGCACTAGTCATCGTCTCATCGCCACCGTGGGCCTGAAGGACATGATCGTCGTAGACACCAAGGACGTGGTGCTGGTGTGCCCCAAGGACCGAGCTCAGGAGGTGAAGAAGCTGGTGGCCAAGCTGAAAGTCACTGACAAAGAGGAGTACCTGTGATCGGCGAGGAGGATTTGAATGCCCTTGAAGGACCTGGGTTTCATCGAAGAAGCCAGCGCAGAGCAGTTGGAGGAATTGCAGCGCGACGCTGAGGACATCGCCTGGTGGAACGAGCACGCCCATGAGCTTGAGGTCAAATACCGAGGCAAATACTTGACTGTGATCAACAAAGAGCTCTTCGTCGGGGATACCTACGATGAGGTGTATGATCAGGTCAAAGCCCAGTACCCGGATGAAGAGCCTTTCATTGATTACATTCCCTATAAGAAAGAGATCCTCGTCCTGTGATCCTTTATGGCACATATCGGTTTCACCATGGTGCCTATTGCCCCTTCATCACAGGTGCAGTATCTCGATCCTGGGCATTGACACCTCAGCAGTGGACGTTCAAACCGACGTGGGAGGTATCGGGGGCTCAGGTGTGCCCCACTTCAGATGGTCAACCCAGCTTATGTTCGTGTCTCCCAGTGGACAGAGGCGGCTCTTTGGTGGTGAGATCAACGTCTTTCTGGATCCTCATGCGACGCGTTTCCCCATTCTAGGCCGAGACGTGTTGGATCAGTTTGTCATGATCTTTGATCGGGACAAGAATCAGGTTCTCCTAATCGAGGAGCCGGATAGGTATCAGGTGATGAGAACCCGATGATCAAGTATGCCAAGCCGAGCTTTTCAGACTTCTTACAAGGAGTGTGTCTGACAACCCAATGCAAGCATACTGCCTGAAATGTAAGACCAAACGGGAAATGAAAAATCCAGAGCCGACCTTCACCAAGGATGGTCGGCCAGGTACGAGGGGAACCTACCCCGTGTGCGGGGCAAAGATGTTCCGCATGGGGGAGACGGAGGCCCACAAGGGGCTGCCCCGGCCTGAGCCTCCTGAGCCCGATGGGCAGCTGGTCATCGTGGAGTCGCCGGCCAAGGCCCGCACCATAGGACGCTTCCTAGGGAAGGACTACGAGGTCAAAGCCTCCGTTGGCCACGTACGAGACTTGCTGAAATCCCGCTTGGCCGTGGATGTGGAGAATGATTTCAAGCCCACCTATCGAGTGCCTAATGAGAAGAGGGATGTGGTGAAGGAACTGAAAGCGGCAGCTGCCCAGGCTGCTGCGGTCTACTTGGCCACCGACCCAGATCGGGAGGGGGAAGCTATCGCCTGGCACTTGTTGGCCGCGGTTGACATCACCAAGAAGCAGGCCCGCCGGGTGGTCTTCCACGAGATCACCGGTGCCGCCATTAGGAAGGCTTTCTCCCACCCCCGCCACATTGACATGCGGTTGGTCAATGCCCAGCAGGCCCGCCGTATCCTCGATCGGCTGGTGGGCTACAAGATCAGCCCCCTGCTGTGGAAAAAGGTGAAGGGTGGACTGTCGGCGGGACGGGTGCAATCGGTCGCACTGCGGCTGGTGGTGGAGCGCGAGCGCGAGAGAGAGGCTTTTGTTCCCCAGGAGTACTGGACTATCGAGGCCGACCTGGCCAAGCGCGATGGAGAGATCCCTCTGGAGGAGCGCAAGTTTCGAGCCAAGCTGCATCGCATCCGCGGTGAGAAGGTGGATCTTAAGAACGAGATCGATACACAGAAAATCGTAGAGGAGCTTGAGGGCGCGGCCTACACTGTGGGGAAGGTGCGGAAGAGGAAGCGGCGTCGTCGCCCCCGGCCGCCCTTCACAACCAGCACCATGCAGCGCAAGGCCTCCAGCCAGCTGCACTTCAACACCCGCCGCACCATGCGGGTAGCCCAGCAGCTCTACGAGGGGATTGAGCTGGATGGAGAGACGGTGGGACTCATCACCTACATGCGCACTGACTCCACCAACGTCGCAGAGTCCGCCCAGCAGGAGGCCCGCGATTACGTCCAGCGTACACACGGCGAGGAGTTCCTCCCTCCCCAGCCACCACGCTATAAGACCAAGGCCAAAGGTGCTCAGGAGGCTCACGAGGCAATCCGCCCCACCTCTGTGTGGCGCACGCCCTCCAAGATCAAGCGCCACCTCTCCCGCGATCAGCACCGACTGTACCGCCTCATCTGGCGGCGATTTGTGGCCAGCCAGATGGCCCCGGCTCTGCTGGAGACCACCTCGGTTGACGTGCTGGCTGGCCTATCCAGGGGCGAGAGGCCGTATCTCTTCCGTGCCACTGGCTCCATGATCAAGTTTCCCGGCTGGCTGGTGCTGTTCAAGGACGACGAGGATTTGAGAGAGCAGGAGAGCATCCTGCCCCCGCTTGAGAAAGGGGAGAAGGTCGATCTCCTGGAGCTGATCCCCGAGCAGCATTTCACCCAGCCGCCGCCCCGCTACAGCGAAGCCACGCTGGTCAAAGCTCTGGAAGAGCATGGCATCGGTCGGCCCTCCACCTACGCCCCTATTATCTCCACTATCCAGAGCCGGAGCTACGTGGAGCGCGCTGGCAGCCGTCTCCGCCCCACTGAGCTGGGAACCGTGGTCTGCGACCTGCTGGTGGAGCACTTCCCCAATGTGATGGATGTGAGCTTCACCGCCCAGATGGAGGAGGACCTGGATCGCATCGCTGCCGGTGAGCGGGAATGGGTGTCCGTTCTTCGAGAGTTCTGGGGCCCCTTCCAGAGTACGCTGAGGAAAGCCGAGCGGAACATGCAGGAGGTGGATATCAACCAGCCAACGGGGGAGATGTGCCCGCGATGTGGTGCACCGCTGCTTATAAAATGGGGCCGCTACGGAAAATTCATCGGCTGCAGCAATTTCCCCGAATGCCGCTTCACCAAGCCCTATCTGGAGAAGATCGGCGTGCAATGTCCCAAATGCGGCGGCGATATAGTGAAACGGAAGACCAGAAAGGGACGCACATTCTACGGCTGTTCCAATTACCCGGACTGCGATTTCGCCTCTTGGAAGCGTCCTCTCCCCACACCCTGTCCTGAATGCGGGGGCCTGCTCGTCAAGTCGGGCCGGGACAGCGCGCAGTGCACGGTCTGCAAGGCCAAGTTCCCGCTGCGAGAGGTGGAACCTGTGAACAGTGATCACGACTAGCGGCCCTACCTGTTGGCAGACAGGAAGGAGTTTTCCATGCGACTCACCCAACTTCGTCAGAAGCTTGCCGAACAAGAGCTAGACGCCATCCTCATCACCCAGCCGGAGAACCGAAGGTACCTGTCAGGATTCACCGGCTCCGATGGAGTGCTCATCATCTCTGCCGAGGCCGCTTATCTGGCCACCGACTTCCGTTACTATGAGCAGGTCGAGCGTCAGGCGCCTGAGTTCACCCTGGCCAAGGTCGAGGGCAAGTTCCCCCCTCGCCTGGCCGAGCTGATAAGCGAGCTGGGGGCCCAGCGTGTGGGCTTCGAGAGCACTCACGTGACTGTGGATCAACATCAGCAGTGGGCCGAGGCAGCTGCCTGTGCCCTCCAGGGTGAGTGCTTCGAGCTAGTGCCCACCAAAGGGATAGTGGAGGAGCTCCGAGCAGTCAAGGATAATGGGGAATTGGCCGCCATCCAGCAAGCGGTGAAGTTGAGCGATGCCGCTTTAGCTCACATCGTCGAGTGGCTGAGACCAGAGATGACGGAGAAGGAGGTGGCCTGGGAGCTTGAGGCCTTCATGCGCACTCACGGCGCTGAGGCAGTGGCTTTCAACCCCATCGTCGGCTCCGGCCCCAATGGAGCGATGGCCCACGTCGAGCCCAGCGATCGGCGAATTCAAGAGGGGGAGCCCATAGTGATCGACCTGGGAGCGCGGGTGGATGGATATTGCTCCGACCTCACCCGTACCATCTGTGTAGGTGAGCCTCAAGAGAGGTTCTGCCAGATCTATGCCGTCGTCCTGGAGGCGCAGGAAGCTGCTGAGGGGGCGATGCGCGCCGGCCTGAAGGGCAGCACCGTGGATGCTATCGCCCGCGACCTCATAGAGACCGCTGGATATGGGGAGCATTTCGGCCACAGCCTGGGCCATGGCGTGGGCTTGGCGATACATGAGGGACCTAGGATCAGCAAAACCTCTGAAGACGAGCTGCAAGCGGGTATGGTGGTCACCATAGAACCAGGTATCTACATCGAGGGCTGGGGTGGCGTGCGCATCGAGGATCTGGCCGTCGTGGAGGAGCAGGGGGTAGATGTGCTTACTACGGCTCCCAAGGGCTTGACCGGATAGCACCACCAGGGGGCTGCAGTTGAAAGAAAGGTGGCTCCGATGGAAAAGATTGGGGATAAGATCAGAGCTTTTCCCTTCCTGGCCCTAGGATTGGCCCTCCTAGCTGGCCTACTTATCGGCTGGCTGGCCATTGGCTGGTGGCTTTGGCCGGTACGGTGGATCAACGCTGATCCATGGGATCTCAGGGTGGAATATCAAAAAAGATACGTGGCCCTGATTGCGAAAGAGCATGCCCAGAGCAGAGACGCGGATCAGGCCCGAGAGGCCCTGAAGGGCTGGGATGGGGAGGCACTGGCCGATCTTTTGGCTGCTATGCAGTATCAAGCTCGCGATTCAGAGATCCATCGGCAGTTGGCGGATCTAGCCTCAGTGCTGGAGCTTCCTCAGGCTGGAGTGGCCGCACCTACGGAGCCTGAGCCTCACTCCGTCCCTCCCCTTAGGAGGAGGCTGGTGACTGTTCTCGGCACCGCTGGCATCGCACTGGCGGTAGTTGTGCTGGTTATCCTTGCCATCTCCACCCGCACTTGGGAGTCGGCCACCGAGTTGAAAAAGCGAACCCTGCGAGAGCAGGCTGAGGTTCCTGCACCAATCTCCGAACATTTTGTCAGCATCTATACCCAGGATCAGGGCAAATATGATGATTACTTCTCCATAGAAGCACCCGATGGCCGATTCTTAGGGGAATGCGGACTGAGCATCGGCCGCATCCTGGGTCAGGAGAGGCCACGGCGGGTGACTGCCCTGGAGATGGTGCTCTTTGATTCCCCCGATCATCGCACCGAGACTCGGATATTGATGAGCCGATATGCCCACGAGGATGCCGTGCTGCGACAGGAATTGGAGATCCGCGGGGAGCTAGTTCTGGCCGAACCAGGGGCCGAGGTCCTAATTGAGACCAATAACTTGCAGATGTTGGCCACAATCGAGGAGCTGAGGTATGCGGATCAGAGGCCGGCGGAGGGAGTGTTCCAACGGGTGGTTATAGACCTAAATGTGAGGATCAAGCACCTACCCACGGAGAGGTTAGAGGGCAGAAGTTAGAAGTCAGAATGCAGAAGGCAGAATGCGGAAGTCAGGGAAGAATGCTGATCTCCGCATCTGACTTCTGACTTGTTTTTACATCCGCTCATGAGGCTCGAAAAGCTTCTGGTACTTATCGAGGGCATAGTGATCAGTCATGCCGGCAATATAGTCGCATACCACCTGGTAGAGGCCCTCCTCCGGAATGCGATCCTGGATCTCGGTGGGAAGCTGATTAGGTTGATCTATGTAAGAGGTGAAAAGCTCCTGGATGAAGCGGGAGGCTTTAGTCGCCATACGCACGACCCGATAATGACGATAGAGGTTCTGGAACAGAAATTCCTTCAGCGCTCGGTTATGTTCCCTCATCTCCGCTGAAAAGCCGACGACATTCTCCGGCAGGCCTCGAATATCCTCGACCGAGCGGGCCTTGACCATCCCCAGCACTCTCTCCGTCTCTTCCAAGAGCGCCGTCACCTCCAGGTTAATTAGCGTCCGTATGGCTCGGTGGCGAGCCATATCCCTGAGTGGCTCATTCGGGGCTAGCCCAGCCTGCCCCAAAACCTCCTGCCAAAGTGGAAGCTCAACCACTGCCATAGGGTCCAGGATATCCGCCCGCAGGCCGTCATCCAGATCATGGGCGTTGTAGGCCAGCTCATCGGCGGCGCTCACGATCTGTCCCTCCAGTGTCGCGCGCAGCTCCGGATCGTAGCGAGTTACGCCCCCCCGATCGTACTCAGTATCATGCTTGAGGATCCCCTCCCGCGTCTCCCAGGTGAGGTTGAGTCCCGGAAAATCGGGATACCTCTGCTCTATCACCTCCACGATGCGTAAAGACTGCCGATTGTGGTTGAAACCACCGTGGTCGGCCATGAGTGCGTGAAGTGCCTCCTCGCCAGCATGGCCGAAGGGGGTGTGACCCAGGTCGTGGGCCAGGGAGATAGCCTCCACCAGATCCTCGTTAGCCCTCAGCGCGCGGGCGATGGTGCGCCCGATCTGAGCCACCTCCAGGGTATGGGTCAGCCGGGTGCGGTAGTAATCCCCCTCGTAGACCACGAAGACCTGGGTCTTGTACTCCAGCCGCCGAAAGGCGGTGGTATGTAGGATGCGATCCCTATCCCGCTGAAAGGCGGTGCGGTAGGGATGTTCTTCCTCAGGATACTCCCGCCCCCGATTGTCGCAACTGCATGTGGCGTAGGGAGCCAGATGCTCCGCCTCCCACGTCTCCCTCTTCTCACGCCGCAGGATCACAATTCCTCCAGAAATTTAATCTCCCAAAAGGACTCCGCTGCCAGCGATGGGGGAGCAGATGGAGGGCCGCCCTAGGCCCATCCAAAGCGGGATCCGGCGCCGAATTTGAGGGATGTTTATCCGCCGTAGAGCAACTCGGCCACCCAGCCGAGGCCCAACTCGTAAAGCTTGCCGGCGGTTGGGGCGCCTGTCTCCCCATCCCAACCCCTAATCTCATAGTAGAGATCCAACGCCTCCTCTATTTCCTCAGATGGGATTTTCACCCCCTTGGATGGACCGGACTCAAAGGGGGTGGAGAAGCGCCAATGAGCTACGTCATCCTGGGCTGTGAATCCCTCCCGGTAGTTGAAGGACCTAGCCATGGCCAGCGCCCTTTCCCCAATTTTCATCAGCTCGAAGATTGAGCTGTTCCATCCGGTGATCCCCTGCACGATGTCGCGCACCTGTTCCTTGTCGTAGGGCGTAAGCATGCAGAGACCCAGGCAGTTGTAAAGCACCTGCCAGTCGATGTGGTACTTGGCCAGCCGAACCTTCTCCGGACCCAGGTAGTCAGCAGGCATAGGCTCAAGAACTCCCAGACGGCGCATGTCCTGGATCGCCCTTCCGTCCGACTCGTAGGCTGTATCGTGGATGTTGTGCATGTGATCGGCGCCGGTGGGAGAGGTAGCGTAGCCCAGGTCTAGGGCGAACTTTATGCGCGGCTCGTGCATTGGCGCCTCCTGTCCCTTGACCTGCACGGCATACCTCTCGGTGCCCCGGCCGATCTCTCGAGCGGCTCGCAGGGAGCCCTCCGCTAGTAGATCGCCAAATCCCTCTCGGTGAGCGATCTGATCCACCAGGGTCACCATGGCATCGGCATCGCCGAATTTGAGCTTCAACCCGCCGGTGTCCTCGGTGGTGAGCAGTCCTCGCTCGAAGCACTCCATGGCCCAGGCGATAGTAGTGCCGGTGGAGATTGTATCCAGGCCGTAGGCATTGCACAATTGGTTCCCGTAGGCAATGGCCTCCAGATCGTCAATGCCACACAGGGAGCCTAAGGCTCCACAGGTCTCATACTCCGGTCCGCCGTATTTCGGGTCCACATCATATTTGCCCCTGGTCTCGACAACGCGCTTGCAGTAGATAGGGCAGCCAAAACAGTTGTCCCGATCCACTAGGATGGTGTCCGTCATCGTCTTCCCAGTGATCTTCTCCGCACCTTCGAAGGAGCCCTCTTGGAAGTTCCTCGTGGGCAGGCCACCCGACCCGCTGAGATTGATCAGGCCGCCGTCGGTGCCGTGGTCGTGCATACGCCCCGAATATTCCATGAAATTATCCGCAAGCCAGCGCCCCACCTGGAGGACCTTGTCTTGATCGGCTAATTGCATCCGGCTCGTCCCGCGCACGGCGATGGCCCTCAGCCTCTTGGAGCCCATGACCGAGCCGAGGCCAGTGCGTCCAGCGAAGTGGGTGAGGTCGTGGACTACATTCGCGAAGCGCACCCCATTCTCGCCAGCTAGGCCGCACTGTACCACTTGAATGTGCTCGTCGCTCAGCTCCTCTTTCAGGATATCCTCCACTTCGGCGGTCTTTTGGCCCCATAGGTGGTCCGCCTCGCGTATCTCCACCCCATCGTCCTTTATCCACAGATAGACCGGCTCCTCCGCCTGACCAGAGACGACGATCGCATCCCAGCCAGCGCGCTTCAGCTCAGCCCCCCAGAAGCCGCCTGCCTCGCCTGCGCCAAAGCCGCCAGTGAGGGGGGATTTAGCTCCCACTGCGTTCCGGCCGCTCCCCCCTAAGGGCGCACCAGTCACCACGCCGGGGGCGAAGATGAGGAGGTTGTCCGGCCCCAGGGCCTCGATCCCCGGCTCGAGCTCTTTGAGCAGATAGTAAGCGATCAAGCCCCAGCCACCGAAATAGGTGCGGAAGAAGTTCTCGCCCGGTTCCTCCACCTTGATCTGGCCGGTTGAAAGATTGACGCGCAGTATCTTGTTATTGAATCCATATGCCATAGTGCTTTCTGCCTCCTTGATGTGCGAAGTGAAATCTGCTATCCACCGATAGGTTATTATAGTTTGGGCCAATATGTTAGTCAATTGGACTTTCTGCCCCGATCAGCTATACTGAAGAGGCGCAAGGCTGACCCTGGTACGGGAGGTTATCTCGACACGCGGCGGAGAGGAGGCCCTGAACCTGGTGGATAGAGAGACCGCACTAATACCCATGCCTGATCGGGTACAGGTGCCCGTGACTGATCGGGTACAGGTAGGAATCAGAGGGGTGATATTTGACTTGGGCAGTACCTTGATGTACCTCGATGGGGAGTGGGAGGAGGTGCGCGCTCGGAGCGTGGCAGATATGTTGGCCTTCCTGCGAGCTGAGGGGCTGAATCTGGGGGATGATGCCTTCTCCCGAGAGTTCCACCATCAGCGCGAGAAGGCCTACGAAATTGCCCGTGCCACTAGGGTGGAATATCCACTTCAGCGAAGCCTGAGAGAAACCCTGGTTGAGCTGGGCCATCCCAGCCTGGATGGGCGACTCTTGGCCGAGGGGGCGAAAGCTCTCTTTCGGTACGAGGAGACTAAATGGACGCTCTTCCCCGACACTCTACTCACGCTGGAGGCTCTGCTAGAGACAGGCTATCGGTTGGGGCTGATCTCCAACGCCTCGGACGATGCCATGATCCAGCGGATGCTGCGAAGGCTGGAGCTGGAGCCCTTTCTGCATCCGGCGCTCAACTCGGCGGGAGTTGGGATCCGCAAGCCTGACCCTCGTATATTTCAGCTCGTGCTGGAGGAATGGGGACTAGAGCCGGGCGAGGTGGTGATGGTGGGCAATACTCTGGAGGCCGACATCCTCGGCGCGCAGCTTACGGGCATGCGCTCCATCCTGGCCCTGATGGATGAGAACCCCGCCAATGACGAAGTGCGGGACAGGATCATCCCCGACGCGACCATCGAGGCCTTAGCTCAGCTCCCCCCGCTGCTGATCACCTGGGAAGAGGAAGGATTTTGACCGCTGGAGGGTAATGCTTCATAGCCCAGATGCGGATGTTGATCTGCCTCCATTTGACAAAAGGGTGTATAGAGATATACTCATATGCAGTCGAGGGCAACAGACCTGACAGGAATTGAGAGAATGGCCGCTGAGGCACATAAATCGTAGATTGAAGTAGACACTAAGCGCCCCCTGGTGGCCTTAGTGTTTTGTGTTTTGGGGTAGGACCATCACTCATATCATAAGGGAGGGCCAAATGGTGTACGACACAGGCATGATCGGCAAGATTCAGAAGTCAAAACGGTATTCGCAGGAGCTGGATCGTATCTCTTTCAACAGTTTTGAGGTAACCTTTCGCGGTAATCATGGTACCTATATCGTGTCCTACGACGAGGGAGAGTGGAGCTGTCAGTGTGATTTCTTCGCCTCACATGGGGTTTGCAGCCACACCATGGCTATGGAGCGAGTGTTGAAGGGGATGCTGCCCCTGCCTAGCGAGATGCCGGCTTGAGCTCCCCTCTCTCCTACAGGGAACGAGGGGGCCTCAAGGTTAAATGGTGGACCATAGGGTTGGGCTTCCTGATCAGTGCTTTCTTCCTCTACCTGGCCCTGCAGGGGCTGCGACTGGGCGAGGTGTGGCTGAGGCTGAGGGAAGCCAACTATCGCTGGCTCATCCCCGGGGTACTGGTCTACTTCGTCGGCGTGTGGGCTCGCACCTGGCGATGGCACTACATGCTGCGTTCCGTCAAGATCATCTCCCTGAAAAGCCTCTTCCCCGTGGTCGTCATCGGCTACATGGGCAACAACGTGTACCCCGCCCGGGCAGGAGAGGTGATACGGTCCTATGTGCTGCGCCGCAGAGAGCAAGTGCCCATGAGTAGCTCGCTGGCCACCATCCTCGTGGAGCGCGTCTTCGATGGGCTGGTGATGCTGCTCTTCGTCTTCACCTCCCTGCCCATGACTCCCATGCCCTTCTGGCTGAAGCGAATCGTCATCCTGGCCAGCCTGCTCTTCATAGGGGCGCTGGCCCTCTTCCTTGGGCTGGCCGCCGTGCCGCGGAGAGCGCAGGCGGTGGCCTCTTGGCTGATCGAGCGGCTCTTGCCCTCCTCCGTGCGAGAGCTTGCGGAAGGGATTGTGAACCGCTTTTTAGCAGGGTTGAGCTTTCTGCGCAGCGGGCGGGATGTGGGTCTGGTTTTCGCCATTTCCCTTCTTATCTGGCTAGCAGAGACGATCAAGTACTGGTGCGTTATGCAGGGATTTCCCTTTCGGGTGCCCTTCTACGTGCTGATGCTGATGAATGGCGTCGTGAACCTAGCCACGACCATCCCCTCCAGCCCGGGTTACGTTGGCACTTTCGACGCCCCGGGTATCCGGGTGCTGGAGGAGTTTGAGGTGCCAAGGGAGATAGCAGCGAGCTACACCTTGGTACTCCACGCCGCGTTGTGGCTGCCCATCACCTGCCTGGGATTCTACTACATGTGGAGGGAGAGCATCTCCTGGAGGGATTTCGGTGCGGCGAGTGAGCTACTGTCATGAGGTCATTGAGGAGCCAGATAGATATGATTGACGGAGAAAAAATCAAGCAGGCAGCCAGGACCATCATCGAGGCCATCGACGAGGATCCTACTCGAGAGGGATTGGTCGAGACGCCGCTTCGGATCGCTGAGATGTACGCTGAGATTTTCTCAGGGCTGCAGAAGGATCCCCTGGATGTGCTGAAGGTCTGGTTTGAGAGGAAGGGCCCCCGAGAGATGGTCGTTCTCAGGGACATCCCCTTCTATTCGATGTGCGAACATCATTTTCTCCCATTCCATGGACTCGCTCACGTCGGCTACATCCCCAACGACCGCATCGTAGGCATCTCAAAACTAGCCCGCGCGGTGGAGATCCTCTCCCATCGGCCACAGCTGCAGGAGCGACTCACCAGCCAGATCGCCGATGCTGTCATGGAGGCCCTTGAACCACAGGGGGTAGGGGTTGTGATTGAGGCTCAGCACCTGTGTATGACCATGCGGGGCGTTAAGAAGCCGGGGAGCAAGGTCGTCACCTCCGCCACCCGAGGAGTCTTCCGGAGCAAGATGGCCACCCGCCAGGAGTTCCTCTCCCTGGTGCACGGCAGCTAGGACAGCGGATGGGGAACAGGTCAATGAAAGAGGTAACGAGTTAGCGAATGGGCGCGGCGGGCATATCTGCTAATCCGTTAAGTGTCCGTTGGCAGGCGGTTCGGCGTGGACGAGCTATGGATGAGATGGAGTTGGTCACAGCACTTCTGGATAGGATGGGAGGGCGGTTCTCGGTCTCCCTGGGGATCGACCTCGACCAAGGTGGCTCAGGGGAGGTCTTCAAGTGGTTCCTGGCCTCCGTCCTCTACGGGGCCAGGATATCCGAGACCATCGCCACCAACACCTACCGGGAGTTCGAGAGACGGGGCATCTTGAGCCCGGACAGGATCCTGGAGACGGGATGGGACGGGCTGGTGGGGATCCTGGACAGTGGAGGTTACGTTCGCTACGACTTCAAGACCGCCACCAAACTGCTGGAGGTCATGGGAAACCTCGAGGAGAGGTTCGACGGCGACCTCAACGGGCTTCACGCCCAGGCAGAGGGCCCTCACGACTTGGAGGAGAAGCTGATGGACCTGGGGAAGGGCATAGGGCCGGTGACGGTTAATATCTTCCTGAGGGAGCTGAGGGATGTCTGGGAGAGGGCGGAGCCACTGCCTCAGAGACTGGCTGTGATGGCCGCTGGCAACCTGGGCCTCGTTCAGGCTACCGAGCCAAAGGAGACCCTATCGGAGCTGAGGGCGCTCTGGGAGGAGCATGCCCTGCCAGGGAAGAAATTCTCCGATTTCGAATCCTCGCTGGTGAGGCTGGGGAAGGACTACTGCCGCCGGAAAAGATGCGAGGTCTGCCCTCTCGCAGAGCAATGCGGGGAAAGGAGTTGAAACGACCGCCTTCAACCTGCAGATTTTGGAGTGGGCCAGTGAGGATGAGGCCCGCGCGGCGATGGCCGAGGTCGGCGCGATGGAAGAGGGGATCGAGTTGATGGCCCCCAAGGGGCTGCTGCGGCCGGTTAAGCTGGAGGGCGTGGGCTTCGCCGCAGCCATGATCCTGAAGCAGGAGATGCTCTCCCTGGGGGGCGACGCGGTGCTGCCTCGAGGTATCTACTTCGGCCGGGAGGAGGAGACGGATCTATTGCTGGTGGGCACGCTCCGTCACTACCATGCGTTGGTAGAGAAACTACGCACTCAACCCTTGCCCTCCCTCCAGACCCTAGCTCAAGAGCTGATGGAAGGGCTGGAGCGCTATGATGGCCGATCTTTGGGGGAAATGACAATTGGCGGACGGCGGTTCGCTTGGGGAAAGCGCACCTATGTGATAGGCATCCTAAATATCACCCCCGATTCCTTCTCCGGCGATGGTCTGTTGGAAGAGGAGGGCCTTGTTGGGGCAGCGCTAGCTCAGGCCCAACGCTTCGCTCAGGAGGGAGCGGACATCTTAGATGTAGGCGGCGAGTCCACCCGACCCGGATCTAGGCCGGTCCCAGCGGAGGAGGAGATGGCTAGGGTGATCCCCGTAGTTGAGCGGCTGGCCCAGGAGGTGGACCTCCCAATCTCCATTGACACCTACAAGGCCCAGGTGGCCGAGGCAGCTTTGGACGCCGGAGCCAGCCTGATCAACGACGTGTGGGGGCTGAGTATGGACCCCGAGATGGCAAGTCTGGTGGCTGAGAGGGGAGTGCCGGTGATCCTGATGCACAACCGATCCAAGCCCAAGAAGGCCGTGCAGGAGGAGCGGCTGGGTCCCCGCTATGTGGGCATGGAGTATGAGGATATGATGTCCGATATTATCAGGGAGCTTAGAGGAAGCATCTCCACCGCCCTAGAAGCGGGGATTGCCTGGGAGAGGATTATTGTAGACCCTGGACTCGGCTTCGGCAAGACGACAGATCAGAGTTTGGAGATCATGGACAAACTAAGCGAGCTGAAGGTCCTCGGCCGTCCCATCCTTGTAGGCCCCTCCCGCAAGTCCTTCATCGGCTACACGTTAGACCTCCCTCCTGAGGAGCGGGTGGAGGGGACGGGGGCCGCGGTAGCTCTGTGCATCGCCAACGGGGCGGACATTATCAGAGTGCACGATGTGAAGGAGATGGTGCGCGTGGCCCGGATGACGGATGCCATTGCGCGCCGTTGATCCGTCACCAAACTTGTGCAATGCTTTCGGATGTAATGTTGGCAGGAGCGTTTTTGCCGAGAGCAGAGAGCAGTTGCTGCCCGCGAAGTTGCGGGATAAGCTCTTGACCTCGTGGGGCGAAGACTTTCCCTGGCCACCTGTGCATGTCCTGCCTGTCGGCAGACAGGACCACAGGTACAGGCAGGACAGGCGTTATGACACAGCGCATGGCTTTCCACCCCGCGACTTACTCCACCCCAACCGGCCAGAGGAGAAGACGGAATACCCGGGCCGTTCCAATGCCGAAGTGCTCACCCTTGGCCAGGAGGATATCAAACGCAACTGGCGAACCTACCGGGCGCAGTATGAGAAGGAGATGGGCAAATGAAGAAGCTTTTTGCCATAAAATACGATGAGTTGCTGACTGAGTTTAACCGCTACGTTATGACACACTCAGGGTTTCTGGCCGATATCCCTGACGAAGCTCTCATCGTATTGGTTGACCAGAATGATCCTGAATTCACCCGTTACAATCTGGAACGGGTGCGCGCTTATCGGTGCAACGACGACAAACCTGACCGACCTGTGGTCTATGTGGACGTTGGCGAGCTGGCGCCGCTGCGGTCGCGTCTGATCAAGCCGCGTGTGCTATCACATCTGCCCGACGCCCTGGCGGTGGCTTCATGACAGGGGCTGTCAGGATGGGCCCTGAGTTGGGTCATACCCCGAAGGAAGGGTGAGCGGATGAGGGGAGCTGGGCTATTAACACACATTGTGGAGGGTGCTGGCATCAGCGAGGAGGAAGCGGAGAGGGTCTTGGAAGTCCTTGTGGAGGACAGATCGGATAGACCGCTGGTTTCTCAGCAGGGGGGGGCGCTCGCGCTGGGGATCCTGGCTATCATCGTCAAGGTCTTCTTCGGGCCGTGAGAGGCAGGTAGTCGGTTCAACAGGAGCAAGATGAAAGGCCGCCCGAAAAGAGGGCGACCCTTTTGCTTTGCAATAAAGATGAACGGCAAGGAAGCTGCCGATTTCAGATCTTCACCAACTCCCGCGCCAGGTCAACTGCCGAGGCGGTGTCAGGGGCCTACCCGTTGGCGCCGATCTCATCGGCGGACTGCTGGGTCACCGGCGCGCCGCCGATCGTGATCTTCACCTGATCTCGCGCTCCTGTCTCCACCAGGGCCTCGGCTGAAAGAGCCTCAAACTAGCCGAACTCACTCGCCAAAACCCCCATCAACTGACCAATCCACAAACCGGCTGTTTTCACTTATCCAAAGTCCAATCTCCCTCCGCGTTACGTGGAAATACCTTCCGCGTCAGCTTCTCATCTATCCTCCTCAAGGACATCCAGGCCGTACAGCGTGGCCAAGTTGATGAGCTGCCTCCGCCAGTAGCCGTAGCAGGTGACGCGGTGCCAGCCGAAGAGCTCTGAGTGATAATTGTCGAGTATATTCTGGACATCGGCCTCGGCAGCT
>JAYEMR010000046.1:0-4156 GCA_034718215.1 Chloroflexota bacterium | reverse complement strand
CTTCAGGCCCAGGGCTTGGGCCGCGCTGCCGTCTACGAGGGCGATCTCCAAATGGTCGCTGCTCCCCACCAGCGCCAGCACCTCCCCTCGAGAGCCATCCGCGTAGGTGCGTGAGATCCCCGACAAAGCCTTTTCCTTCACCTTGAGACACACCTTGCGCCTGGGGATGGGGAGAGGTCCAGCCCTCTCACCTGGAGGGTTCGTCAGCACCAGCGCATCCTCCTCGCTGCTGAGTCGGAGATCGGTGATGCAGTTGCCGAAATGATCTATGTGGAGGATATGCCCCACGAGCGAGCCATCCGGACGTCGTTCGGGACGTGGAAGGGGCCAGGTGACGAGCCCTTCCACTGAAGGGCCCAGCTCGGCCAGGGGAACGCCCTGGGCCAGATGAGCGGCCGCTGGTGCAAAGATGTCCCTTCCGTGGAAAGTGTAGCTCACCGTGTGACGATGAAAGCGGGGATTGGTCAGCTCCACTGCCATGTGCAGCTCCTCCCGGGCCAGCACATAGCTCAACAGCCCATTGTCAGGGGCCACGAAGGTGTAGCCTCCCGCCCGGACGCCGATCGCCCGCCGCTGGCTTCCCACCCCAGGATCCACGACCACGCAGTGGACAGTGCCTTCAGGGAAGGTACGGTAAGCGGTGTAGAGGATCCAGGCTGCGGAGCGCATATCCTGAGCCGGGACAGCGTGGCTGATATCCACGACAGCAGCATGAGGGGCGATGTTGAGGATCACCCCCTTCATGGCTCCTACGTAGCCATCCTCCAGGCCGAAGTCGGTGAGCAGAGTGATAAAGCCCATGATGTTCAAGTCACACGAGGCACACGGGCCATGATCCCCGATACCACCTCGTAGTTGATGGTGCCTAACTGCTCGGCCACCTCGTCCGCGGTGATCTCCTCCTCCCCCTGCTGACCAATGAGCACTATCTCGTCTCCCTGACGGGCGTGAGGAATGTGGGTCACGTTGATCATGCTCTGATCCATGCACACACGCCCCACGATGGGAGCACGCTGGCCCTTCACCAGCACCTCCCCCCAGTTGCGCGGCGCGCGGCGGAAGCCATCAGCGTAGCCCACCGGGATCACGGCGATGCGCTCGTATCCCTGGGTCCGGTAGGCGTTGCCGTAGCTGACGTAAGATCCCGGCGGAAGCGTCTTGACCTGAGCAATCCGTGTCTTGAAGGTTAGAGCAGAGCGGAAATCGTCAGGGAGAGGGGCCTGAGGTGAGGGATCGAGGCCGTAGATGGCGATTCCGGCCCGCACCAAGTTGAAACGAGCCTCAGCTAGCCTCAGCAGCGCGGAGGAGTTGGCGCTGTGGATGTAGGTGATAGTGAAACCCGCATGTCGGACCTTGTCCAGCACTTCGTTGAAACGGGCCAGCTGCCAGCGAGTGTAATCTAGGTCGCTGTCGGCCACAGAGAAGTGAGTGAAGATCCCTTCGATCTCCAGATGGGGGAGATTTCCAATCTCCCCCAGGAAATCGAGGACTTGGCGGGGCAGGAGTCCCAGCCGCCCCATGCCCGTGTCCACCTTGACGTGGACCCGGGCTCGGCGGTTGAGTTCCCCCGCCGCTTTGGAGAAGGCCCGGGCCACATCGGCGGTGAAGACCGTTACCGTGATGTCTTCCAGCAGCGCCTCGCGAGCCTGCCAGGCGGGGGTGTAACCCAGCACCAAGATGGGAGCAGTGATCCCCGCTCGGCGCAGGGCGATCCCCTCGCTGACGCAGGCCACTCCCGCCATGTGTGCACCATTGTTGAGCGCTGTGCGGGCCACCTTTACTGCGCCGTGTCCGTAGCCATTCGCCTTGAGCACGGCCAGCAGGCCCACCTTGGGGCCAATGATCTCACACAGCCTACGCACATTGTGGGCAATGGCTGAAAGGTCCACCTCTATCCAGGTGGGGCGTCCTGGCTGGGCCAGCTCTACCTGCTGCCAACCTACGCTCTGTCGTGCCAGAAGATTCGGTGTGTGCTCCGGCTGGGGCAACAGCTCTTCCACCTCCATTTTGTAGGCCACAAGCTAAAACCATTATAGCATGCCGGTTGACTTCTGGCAATAGTTGACATTGCGGAGGTAGTATGCTATTATGCAGAAGCAGACGGACTGAGATGCGACATGGAGAATGAGGGAACGCACTCTGTGAGCGAAAATGATGTAGCAGTAGTTGGTGCCTCAACTGCGGGCCTGTTTGCGGCGTACCTCCTAGCTCGGCAGGGCCACCGCGTCCGCCTTTTCGAACAGCGCTATAAGTTGGGGCCGCCTGAAAGGACCTTGATCGTCACCAGGTGGATCAACCAGGTGCTGGGCTTTTCCCCCCACGAGGCTGTGGTCAACTGTATCCATGAGATCGAGCTCCTCTCCCAGAACCGACGGGCGGTAGTGAAATTGGGGGCTTCAGATTTGGTGCTGGAGAGGGAGAGATTGATCCAGCTTCTGGCTGGAAAAGCACGGCAGGAAGGGGCGGAGATTGAGCTTGGCCATAGTTTCGTTGGGTTGGAGGGGGTTTCCCATGGCCTCAGCCTAGCCCTGCACGACCGGAGCGCCGATGTGGTAAGAGAGGTCAGGGCTGGAACGCTCATCGGGGCGGATGGGGTTGGAAGCCAGGTGGCCCAGGCTGTTTGCAGGGGTGATCACAATAGAGTGGCCATATGGCAGGCCAGGGTTGCTATGCCGCCAGGAACCGACGAACACACCGTGCGGGTGTGGTTTCACAAAGATAGCACACGGTTCTTCTGCTGGCTTATTCCAGAGTCAAAGGGCAGAGGGGTGATAGGGCTAGTAGGTGAGGATTGGGGGGAGGCGAAGGAGGGTCTGGGGCAGTTTCTGGATGCTCATGGATTCAAAGCACTGGAGTTTCAAGCTGCTGATGTGGCCTTGTACCATCCTAGCCTGTCCTGTTCGATCCAATTAGGAGACTCAGAGGTATTCCTGATCGGAGATGCTGGCGGTCAGATCAAGATGACGACGGTGGGAGGGGTGGTAGCCGGGCTGCGGGGAGCTAGAGCTGCGGCTGAGGCCATCTCCTCAACGGGGACGAGGAAGAAATTCAGGACTCTCAAGAGGGAGCTGAACCTTCACTTTCTGATGAGGTCCCTTCTGGATAGGTTCAGCGATTCGGATTACGATCACCTGCTGGGTCTAGTGAACAACAAGACAAAGTCCATTTTGCAGAGCTGCAGCAGGGATGAGCTTGGCAGCCTTCTCTTCAAGCTGCCTCTGGCTCAGCCCAGGTTGCTGCTTTTGGCCGCCCGATCCCTGATGTGAGTTGAAGAGGCGGGCGATGAATATCTCCTTATCCAGTCCCGACATCACTCAAGCTGAAATCGAGCTCATTAACCAGGTGCTGGGTACCCCCCGCCTGAGCATGGGGCCCATGCTCCAGCGCTTTGAGGCCGCCTTCGCTGACTTCATCGGCACAAAGCACGCCGTGGCCCTCTCCAGTGGCACAGCTGGACTGCACTTGGCCCTAATCGCCGCTGGGGTAGGGGAAGGAGATATGGTCATCACCACACCCTTCAGCTTTATCGCCTCCGCCAACTGCATCCTCTACACAGGTGCTGTCCCTGTGTTCGTGGACATTGATCCCCGCACCCTCAACATTAATCCTTCCCTCGCGATCGAGGCCGCCGAGGACCTGATGGATCATCCGCGCCGGGCCGCCCGTTGGCTTCCCCTCGCCTTGCGCCATCAGCCATCCGCCATTCGCAATTTGAAAGCCATCCTCCCCGTTCATCTTTTCGGCCAGCCTGCTGATATGGATCCCATCCTGGAAGTCGCTGAACGTTATGGCTTGGCCCTCATCGAGGACGCCTGCGAGGCCCTCGGTGCGGAGTATCATCGCCAACGGGTGGGGAGCTTTGGCGACTCCGCTGTCTTCGCCTTCTATCCCAATAAGCAGATGACCACGGGTGAGGGAGGGATCATCACCACCGATCGGGATGATTGGGCGCGTCTCTTTCGTTCCCTGCGCAACCAGGGGCGCGATGACTCCGGAACCTGGCTCAACCACGTACGGCTGGGCTACAACCCCCAATTTGACAGATAGCAACACGCGAGGGATACTTGGGGCATCAGGATACCAAATGCATATGTGGAATGGAGTATCCGATGCCAAAGTGGAAGATCCCCCTCGAACAAGAGATCGAATGGACAGC
>JAYEMR010000045.1:0-4186 GCA_034718215.1 Chloroflexota bacterium | reverse complement strand
TGGCCTGCCAAATGTGCTGCTGATACCCCCTCTCGCCGGGATGATAATCCTGGGCTGAGGAAAGCATGTAGTCCGGCGTCCTGTAAGTGACCTTGTCCACCCCCGACTCGCCCCCCTGATGCTCCCGATTCCACATCTCCTCAGGCTGATCCCAGGCGATGCGTTCAACGACCGCTGGCAGCACGTAGCGCTTGGCACAGGCCAGGCTGACCGCACCCATGAGGTGGGTATTGAAGGCTCCCAAGCCAAACATCAGCCGGCTGACAGGCGATGTGGCCTCCAGGCGGGCGCTTTTGATAAATGGCGCGTAGGTGCGCCCATGGGTGGAGCCGAAGGCCCCTTGGTAGGAGTTCAGAGCTATGGTGAAGAGTATCTTGTCTATCATCATAGCAGCCAGCTCCCACACCTTGGGGTTCTCGGCCAGGTCGGCCAGGTGGGCCAGGGCCGCGAGGTCCTGCTCAAAGTAGCAGTTGGAGTCCCACTCTTGGAAGCCCTCTGTGCCTCGCTTGCGCAGCCAGGAGAGCGCCATTCGCTCCCCCCTCTCACGGTGCCACTGACCACTCTGCCCTGCGTTGGTGCCTGTCCTGGCCTGATGGCCAGTCAGGACAGGGAAAACCCGGTCGGGGTAGAGCTGCCCAGCCAGGATCTCGCAGGTATGGAAGAGGATCTGCTGACTCTCTGTCGTGCAATCACTTCCCGGCTCATCCATGTTGAGGATGCACTCCTCCAGCGGATCTTTGAGCTCCTCGGGAAAGGATGGATCATCTAGATAGCGATGCATTATGCTCAGCAGGCCGAGCATCTGGAGATCGCTGCCATCCCGGCGCTGATTGCCCCTCCTGGCCTCGATGGCCTCCATTATCACCTCAGCCTCCACATACTTCCAGCGTCCTAACTCCATCTTGGCGATCTCAGAGAAGAGGTCCTCTCTCCACCTCTGGGCCGCATGCTCCAGGGCCTCTTGACAACGCTGCTCGTAGGTGCCATAGTGCGTCTGCGAGTAGGGGCTTTTGAGTATCTGGAGGTTGATCTCTTTCGTCACGCGCTGGTTGCCCTCGTAGTACTCCCTGGGGTGGGGCATCACCCTGACCTGGTACGCCCCGTCCTGAGCCTCAAGGCAGCGCAGCAGTCGGTGGGATTCGGAGGCCTTACCCGTGATATAGGCCTCTCGCGAGATGCGGCCTCTGAGGTCCTGGAAGCGGATGGCCACATCGGCCGTTGTACCCAGGTCATCTGGCCACTGCACGATGACTTCATCGTCTCTAGTGTAGAGATACCGATCCAGGTAGGCGGCCTCGATCACCCGCTCCAGGGTCTGGCGGCGGGCGATGCCTTCGATGGACGTGGGAAGCATCACCATCCCATCCTCGGAGGGCAGACCTGCGATCTGCAGGGCCATGGCGTAGGGACACTCCCGCAGCGCTACCTCCTCGAAGCGCACCAGGATTCCGTTATGTCCCTCCCGAAGCGCTCCCTGGAAGGAGACGCTGTGAGGAGCCTGTAGGTGCCTGTCCTGGCTGACAGGCCAGGGGAAGTGCTCCTGGCGATGGAGGTGCTGTCCGTTGAGCCACAGGTCCGCCGGGCCGTGGGTGGTGAGGGTGAATGTCGCCTCCTGAGCCTCAGGGCACCTGACCTCGGCGTAGGCCCAGGCCCGCAGGTAGTGGGGGATGGGGTAGCCTGTCCTGGCCTGACGGCCAGTCGGACCAGGGGAACCTGAGAGGTCAACGAAGTGATCCTCGCGGCAGCGGGTGTAGCGCCAGCGGAAGTCCTCATCGCCGATAGTCAGGGGCGGCTCCCACTCCCGAGGAGATTGGGTGACCCCCGAATCCTCCTCGTAGTAGTGTCGTGCGATCTGGAGCTCGAACTCCTCTCCGGAGAAGCGCTCCAGATCGGAGACGGGGATTTCCTGAGGCCCTGCCACGAGCCAGTTGTCAATGTAGCCTTCTTCGTGCAGATCGTAGGGGATGTAATAGGTGGACATATAAGAAACCTCCTCTGGAGGACATCACACTCGAAGCAAGGCGAGATAACTGCACCTCGCCTTGTTTGGTGCGATCTATAGAATCAGAACCAGCGAAGAGAGATTATACAGTAAATCGCGCCTCCTCACAACCTACGAAGGTGAAAACCGCCGTCCACATTGATCACCTCACCTGTGGAGAAAGGAAGGTACCCTTCGGCTAAGGCGACGACCGCGCGAGCGATATCATCCGGCTGACCCCAGCGGCGGATGGGCGTCAGCCCCTCCTCAATCAGCCGATCGTACTTCTCTTTGACGACGCGTATCATATCCGTCTCGATGATGCCTGGCCGCACCTCGTAGACGTTGATGCCGTGTTCGGCCAGGCGGTCGGCGTAGAGCGCGGTCATCATCGCCACGCCGGCCTTGGAGATGCAGTACTCCCCACGGTCGGGACTGCTGGCGTAGGCGCTGAGCGATCCAATGTTGACGATCTTAGGCTGCTCGATCACGCCCTGCTCCAGCAGCTTGATCATCTCCTTCGCCACTCGCTGGGTCAAGAAGAAGGGTCCTTTAAGATTGACAGCCATGACCTCATCGTAGCTAGCCTCGCTGGTCTCTAGGATGTCCATCCTACGGGGGGGTGAGATGCCGGCGTTCCTGCCTGCCGCAGACAGGGTTCACCAGCAGGTCCACACGTCTGAATTTCCCTAGGGTCTTTTCCACTAAGCGTTTTCGATCCCCGTCTTTGGCGACATCGGCCTGCACGGCGATGGCGTGACCGCCGGCCCTCTCCGCTGAGCGCACAGTTTCAGCGGCTGCTTCGGCGTTGCTGTGGTAATTGACCACCATCGCCCAACCGCGCTCGGCCAGAGCCAGGGCGATGCCCCTCCCAATGCCCCGGCTGGAGCCTGTGACCAGTGCTACCCTGTCATTCATCGCCCACCACCTTGCTTAGCGCTTCCAGGAAGAAATAGTCCCCCCACATCACGCTTTCGTCAACGCCCAGCCCCTTCTCTTGATGGTAGATACCATGTTTGAGAATGCCTTCCCAGCCGGGTGTCTCAATCGCCAGAAATTCTGGAGTGGTGAGTGTGGCCAGTGTGCCCAGTGCGTACTCACGATAGAGATAAGCACGCGCTGGATCGCCCGTCAGCTTGGCCAGGTTCCACATACCACTGGCGGCGATCGCCGCGGCGGAGCTTTCATACGAAAGAGCAGGGTCCGGCTCGTCCCAATCGTTGGGCGGGATGCCATGCTGTGGGGTGCGCCGAATGTAGTAGTCAGCGCAGGCCTCGGCCGTTTTCAAGAAACGAGCGTCCTGGGTGAATGAGTACGCGGTGCCAAAGCCGTACAAAGCCCAGGCCTGACCCCGCGCCCATGTCGAGTCACCGCGCCAGCCCTGGTGGGTGGATTGGCCCAGGAACTCGCCCGTCCCTGTGTCGAAGATGCCCTCGTGGGCCGTGCTGCCATCGCCGCGAACCAGCGTGCGTCGTGTGGTCAGACAGTGCTGATTGGCGATGCGCCACAGATCCTCGTCCTGCGTCTGCTGGGCGGCGTAGAAGATGAGGCCCACATTCATCATGATGTCAATAAACAGGCTGCCTTCGCCCACGAAGGAACAGAGATAGCCTCCTTTCTCCTGGAAGCGCAGGGCCAGCGTGCGTCCCGCCTCGATCATGACCTCATTGAGGGCTGGGTTGCCCGTCAGGTCGTACCACCGCTTCCAGGTGGGCCAGAAGAGAAAGCCCAGGTCATGCACCTCGCGGTCCGTCTTGCGCTGCTCGATCAGCCGCGAGTAATGCTCCGCCTTCTCACGCCACCAGGGATCGCGAGTATGCTCATAGATCAGCCACAGCTGCCCGCCCAGAAACCCCTCACACCAGTTCGTCCAGGCCTCGCCGCCGTGCTTCCACTTGCCGCCCGCGGTGTAGATGGGGAAGAAATCGGGATAGGTCTCGACGAGATGGCGTAGCTGCTTCGCGGCGAACTCAAACACCGCCTGGGACATTTCGATCAGATCTATGCTCATAGAGGAATACCTACTCCAGCCCCATGGCCCTCAGGCTCTCGAATGGATCGCGCTGAGGGCGCTGATTCGTAGCCCGGACACTTCATGTCCGGGTGAATGCTAGCTTATTGTACCACACAATCGCCGGCGCTTCAACTCCTTCTAACGAAATTCTAACACTCTTCTTACGCTCTTCTAACAAGGCTGACCTATTA
>JAYEMR010000044.1:0-4229 GCA_034718215.1 Chloroflexota bacterium | reverse complement strand
GGTAAATGCTCAGCGGCCCCTCTGGCGGACGCCCACGGGGAGCGGGCTCTCTACCATCGCGTCGAATGCGCCACCATTTCCGTGCTGTCCAGTAGGAACAATTCAAATCCTCGGCGATGGATTTCAAGGTTTTCCCGGCTCGCTTTTGCTCTTCAATATAGTCCTTCTCGGCTTCGGTTAGTGGTTCTCTCATGGTTAAAACTATCTCCTTCTCTCTGTGAATGCGTTTTAACCATGATACCATGGGGGCGATTTTATGAAATTCTGCAGGTACGATTTTACAGTAGTTTACACACCCAGAGCTATTGAGCCTTAACCAGCTTTCACCTGTACTAGGTATTGGCAAGCTATCCCTCGGAACAGGCCCTGACCACGTGAAGAAAGGCCAACCCATCTACAATTTTGACACCCTCGTACTCTTTCCCCAAGACCCCGAAGTGATGATCATAGGTCACCAGGTAGGCGGCCTGACCAACCACCGCACAGGCTAGGATGAGATCGTCATCGGGATCGGCAGCGATCACAGGCCTTATATCAGAGGGCTTGACCTCGACGTAAGTGCTTTAGTCACGCAATTCGACCAGAAAGCTATCTTTGTGCTCGTCAATGATCCCTCGGGCCGAGAACTTCTCGTCAACTTCCACCAAAAGATCATCGGAGTAGAGCAACTCAACTTCCTCTCGTCGCCAACGCCTCAACAACTCTATCGTGGGACTGTTAGGATTCTTGCTGAGATGAGCGGCCACGAAGACGTTGGTGTCGAGAACCGCCCGCAAGCTGCGACGCTCAGTCGCCAATGGCGGCCTCCCGCTCATCATCCATGGCTATGCCTTTTTCAATCGCTTCAGCCCGTGCCCCTTCTATGTTCCGCCAAAGGAGCTCCGCGCGCTCCTCGGCCGATAGATGGCGCCGCTCTTGAGACAGGATCTCCACCCGCATCATAGTGGCCAGGGTCTCCAGAGACACTGGCCTGTTGGGACGAAAGGGACGTTTGCTCCCATCGGGCATGGTGAAAACGACGGGAGGCGCGATCACCAAGATGCGCTCCAAAATGGCACCTATCTCCTCAAGCCTCGTCTCCAGGCGCTCGATCTTGCGCTGCATCAGGCCGATGTCTGCCGGGTTGTCTATTTCATGCATCTCTCCTCACCTCCATTGTAGCCCAATCCTCCGTCTCCCTCAAGGGCTGCGCACTTAGCGCCTGCCAGGCCGCTCTGAGCTGCTCTACTCCCACATCCACCACCTTCCCCCCATCCAGCCCCGTCACGCACAATAGCCGATCCTCAGTCACCGCGCCGATGCGGGCGCAGGGGTGCTCGGCCATCGCCTCCTCAAAAGCCGCCGCGTTCTCCAGTGCCACCTCCACCACCAGCCGGGAGTGGGACTCGCTGAACAGGGCGTGGTCGGAGCGGCCAACTTCACCGGGCACTGTTCGCAGGTCCACCTCCGCCCCCAGCCGCCCGGCTATGACCATCTCCGCCAGCGCGACACCCAACCCCCCCTCGGAGCAGTCGTGAGCGGAGAGGATGAGCCCCTCCTTGACTGCTCGAAAGAGCACCCGATAGCGTGCCAACGCACTTGGGGGATCAACTCGCGGCACCCGTCCTCCATCCACGCCGCGAACCTTGTAATAGTACGATCCCCCCAGCTCGGCCTCAGTCTCACCCATCAAGTACAGCAAGTTGCCGGGCTGCTTGAGGTCCATGCTTACCGTACGGCGCACATCGGGTGTCAGGCTGATAGCCGAGATGAGCAGCGTGGGAGGAATCGAGACCAGCTCCCCGCTGTGTGTGTCCCGATATTCGTTGTTCAAGCTGTCCTTGCCGGATATGAAGGGCGTGCCGAAGCTGATAGCCCCATCGTAGCAGCCCTTGGCCGCGCGGATTAAATCACCCAGCCGATCAGGGAGCCGGGGGTTTCCCCAGCAGAAGTTGTCCAGGATGGCCGTGTGGTCTGGATCGCCGCCCACAGCCACCGCGTTGCGCACCGCCTCGTCAATGGCGCCCATCGCCATCCAGTAGGGATCCAGCATCCCCTGACGAGGGTTGATTCCGCAGCTGATCACCACGCCCTGAGTCGAATCGTAGCGGGGTTGCAACACCGCTGCATCGGCTGGGCCATCGTCACGAGCGCCCACCAGCGGCTTGCCCACGGTGCGCCCCTGCACCTCGTGGTCGTAGCGGCGGACCACTGACTCCTTGGAGGCCGCGTTGGGGTCGGCCAGGATCTCCAGCAGGTAGGGGGTGAGGTCGGCAGGCTCGACGAGGTCGGGGTCGCCCTCGTCGGGAGGATGCCACTCAGCGCGCAGGTGCTGCCGCGGCTGTCCACGGTGGAGGAACTCCATCTCCATATCCGCCACGGTCTCCCCTCGATAGGTGAGATGCAGCCGCCCATCACCTGTAAAGGAGCCGATCACTGTCGTCTCCACATCCTCGGCTCCGAACAGCTCTCGGATGGCCGTCAGGTTCTTCGGCGGCACGGCCAAAATCATCCGCTCCTGCGCCTCCGACAGCCATATCTCCCAGGGCTTTAACCCCGCGTACTTCAGGGGTACTTTGTCCAGTGCAACCTCCACCCCCAGCTCCGCACCCATCTCCCCCACCGCCGACGACAGCCCTCCGCCGCCGCAGTCGGTGATGGCTGAGTAGAGCTCCCGATCGCGCGCCTGCAGGATGACATTGGTGAACTTCTTCTCCTCGATGGGATTGCCGATCTGCACCGCCGAGCCCAGATCCTCGCCGGTCTGGGATGTGAGTTCCAGTGAGGAGAAGGTGGCGCCGTGGATACCATCGCGTCCAGTGCGTCCTCCGATGAGCAGGATCAGATCCCTCGCTCGTGGCCCTTGAGGGTGCGATCCTCGGGGAGCCAGCCCCACACAGCCGCAGTACACCAGTGGATTGGCGATGTAGCCGGGATCGAAGAGCAGCGCGCCGCTCAGGGTGGGAATGCCCATCTTGTTGCCGTAGTCTCCGATGCCAGAGACGACGCCGTCGAACACGCGACGAGGATGAAGGACCTGCGGGGGCAGATCGCCCCAGTCCAGATCCAGCGGGCCGAAGCAGAGCACGTCGGTGGCTCCGATGGGCTGGGCGGAGACGCCCAAGATATCGCGGATCACCCCGCCAGTTCCTGTGTTGGCCCCGCCGAAGGGCTCTAAAGCTGATGGGTGATTGTGGGTCTCCACCTTGAAGGAGACCTCATATTCGTCATCGAAACGAATCACTCCCGCGTCATCCACGAAGGCTGAAAGAACCCAATCAGCCTCAATCTGCTCCGTGGCCTGCCGCAGGTAGGTCCGCAGCAAGCCATCAATGATCTCCGTCCTCCCTCCCCTCTCTTCGTACTGGATCATTGCCTTGAAGGTCTTGTGTCCACAGTGCTCCGACCAGGTCTGGGCCAGTGTCTCCAACTCGACATCGGTAGGGTTGCGGCCTTGACGACGAAAATGGTCCTGGATGGCCCTCATCTCCTGCAGATCGAGAGCCAGCACACTCTGGTGGCTGATCTCCATGAGCTTCTCGTCGTCGGCCTCTCGCAGAGGCATCTTTCTTGTCCAGGGGCGGGCTGTGGAGGCGGAGTGGGCGAAAGCGGGAGCGATGGGGCCGAAGGTATAAGTCTGGATGAGGGGGTTGCACAGCGCCCGTCGACTGATCCTCTCCAGCTCCCCCTCGGTCAGAGGGCCGAGGAGCGTGAATCGCTGGCCTGTGCGCACCTGGACTCCCTTTCCCAACCCAAGTGTTCGGAGACCTCGTATCGTGTCCTGGGCCAGGTTGTCAGTGACGCCAGGTTTGAAGATCACCTCCACGACATGGGCATCCTCGGGCAGGGCAACTTTCGGTCGGGGCACGGTCTCCTCATCCATCCAGTAACTGTACTCCTGCACCAAGGGGTCAATCAACAACTCTTGGCAGCATCGCCTCATCTGAGCTTCATCCCAGTCAGCTCGTATGAAATAAAGCTGGGCGGCGTGCACGGTGCGTATGGTCTGGATGCCCAGATTGGCGATCTGTCCAGCGAGGTCTTGGCCAGGGCGATCTCCAAAAGGTGCTCGCGTCCGAATCTCCACCCGTATCAGCATATTTCCTTTCGTCCTGTTCTCCTGTTTCCTGCCTGCACACCCGTGCCTGCCCGCACCTGATCGGGTACAGGTGATCGGGTACAGGCAGACAGGGTCGATGGGCAGGGAACACAATGGGGCTCCGGAAGGGGTAGAGTGCTCAGCAGCCCTA
>JAYEMR010000043.1:0-4240 GCA_034718215.1 Chloroflexota bacterium | reverse complement strand
CTCCAGGTCTACCACCAGGGTGAGCTGATCAAGACCTTCGAGTACAAACTATAGCTGTTTCGTGTTCAACACTTCTTGTCAGTTCTGAGCATTAGGCGTAGTGTTCAATATCCGCTGTCAGGTGACACCTAGATGCATCAGGTTGGGCTGGATGGTCACACCCCCGTGGCTGAACCAGTACCGCTCCAGGTCCACCGGGCGCCCCCACTCACGCGAGACGAACAGGTTATCCTCCATATCCTTCAGCACCCAGGTCATCTCCTCCTTGTCGGGATGGAACACATCCCCCTCAAGCAGATGGAGAGCGCCGTAGGCTGCCTCACGGAACCAGCCCCACTCCCGGCCACGAATGGACGTGCGAGTGGGTACATGCGGCAGGTAAGTGCCATCCAGCAGCTGCACCACTGGTGCTTCGATCATCGCCCGCTTCGCTGCCTGCCGGATGTCCTCCCGGTAGGCGGCTGCCTCACGAACCAGCCGCTCAGCATCAGGGTGATCGATCTCGGCAAGCACCTCCGCAATGGCTCGCATCCCGCCATAGGCATGGGCATTGACGGCAAACCAGTGGCGCCACTCGGGATTATCCTCCAGGTGGCCGGCGGGCAGAAGACCGTACTCAGGCACCGGTTTCCCCGACTGGTCCGTCCGTTTGGTGGCCTCCCGCTCGCGGATGATGAGGTCACAGGCCGCCACCAGGTTGGGGGCCACCCGCTTCAGCCATTCCTTGTCACCGGTGTAGCGGTAGTGGTCGGCCAGACATTCCATGACACAGCCATGGTCCAGGTTGTAGTTGAAATGGCTGATCCTCACTTCCCCTTCTTCGATTTCCAGCCCCAGGAGTGATCCATCAGCTGAGGAGAAATTACCATCCAACATACTGGTCCCCTGAGTGCGCAGGAAGGTCTCCAGATAGGCCTCAGCTCGCTCATGGCGGCCCGCTTGATCCAGCATCCGGATCTGCCAGCAGGCCTCGTTGGCGCACACCCCGTATCTGTAGGTAGCTGCGGGCACCATGTACATCCCGCTGACCGGGTCTTTATCCACGCTGATGGCTACGTGGGTCTGGGCCGCCTTGTGGAAATCGGTTAGTATGTCATCCGGAATCTCAATCTGCCCTCCGGAGGCGATGTAGTCTCGCCAGTAGCCGGCCACATCAGCCAACTTCGCCTCAAAGTCCAGCCCGGCGGCCTTGCCCCATTCCTCTTCCTGGGTGAAGGTAACGAAGGGCACGACCATGGTGATGGTGTGAGACTCCTCTCCGTCCAGCTCCACATCGTAGGCCACAGCGGTGGGAATGGCCTGAGAGCCATCCTCTTCAGGCAGCGCCTGTCCTATAAGGGGAAGGGCTGAGAGCCTTCCCCGGTATCCACTGTACAGCGCAGGTATTCTCCCTCGTAGGGTTGCACCCTCCACTGCCGGGCTACCGGCACATCCGGGACCACACGGCCCAGAGCAATCACCTTGTCGCCGCGCACCTCCAGCTCCTCCTGGGGGGAGATGACCAGCCATAAGCGGGCCCGCTTGGCCCCACTCGTGGCGTTGCGGATGACAAAGCGCAGCAGAGCCACGACGTCCTCATCGCCCCGCCGTTCCTCCTGGGGGCTCATGGGTCCATCGAGAAGGGCGGTGAGGGCAGTCTGCTGGTAGGTGATCTCCCGGTCCAACCATTCGCTGACCACTATCGGGAGGTAATCCTCTAACACGCGCTGCTTCGTCGCATCGCCATCCTCTCGGAAGTCAGGTGGATCGCCGGTGGGGAAACGATAGTGGATATCCGTGCCCGGCCATAGGAGGCGAGCTGCATCGCGTCCCCTGAGCTTTAGCTCAGCCTTGGTAGAGAACAACTCCCCATTGTAACGCAGGGCAAACTCCTGGCGACCCGCCTCCACCCCCAGCGGCAAGTAACGCCCAAAGGGGGCCTGCTTGGTGACATCCAAGGGCGGTATCTCCCTTGCCGCTCGCTCGTAGGACTGCTCCGGCTCCTCAGCCACTCGCTCGTAGATCGGCCGGGGCTTGGCAGCGATCTCCTTCGTGAACTCCTCAAGGTCCACAGGATTACCAGCTCGCTTGATGAACACTCCATAGTCCTTGTAGATTGGATTCTTCTCCAGGTCCGATAACAGGAAGGAGAAGCTCCTTTGGGCCGTGCGCACGGTGACGATCGTCCGGTCGTTAGAATCAGGAGCACAGTCGGCGCTCAGGACACGAAGCCGGACCCCCTTGCCCTCATCTTCTACATGGCAGGACCAGCTTGACTCTCCCTCTAACTTATCTCCAGGGCCAAAATCAAGACCACTGGCCTCCACCAGGCAGCCATTCACCACTTCGACGCTCCCACTCCAATCGCCGGGCTCCTCGAAGCGCACATCCGCCTCTTCCTCCTGCCAGGTGGAATCTGTGTAGGCCCTAATTTCGGCGATGGCTGGCGGATCTCCTGTGCCCACCAGCCGGATCTTCAGCGTGCTGCGGAAGCAGGCCAGGGAATCCTCCGCCCGCTCCAGGGTTTCCGGGATAGCTCGCAGTTGCCGTCTCAGGCCACTGCGCATGGCCGATGGCACTGAGGACATGGCTGCTTCAATCCCTGCTCGCAGCTCGGAGATATCCACGGGATCGAATATGTAGGTATAGGTCCGACCATCCTTTTGCATATCCCCCTTAACGGTGACCAATGTCCATTCCAGGGATCATCGCGACCGATCTACCCGCGCCTTGCCCCTGGCCACCGCTCTGGCGCCGGGGTGGGCCAGTTATGGCGCCAGTACTGAACCCGCAGGTCATTGGGGATATCGGCGGCCGCGGCGAAGCGCACTACCACCTGTCGCACGTTGCGTGGCTCTTCCCACTCCAGGCCCAGGTGCCACTCCCCTGTCTGGGGATCAAGGTGGGGATGGAGGAGCCCTTCTGCGTCTCGCTCTATCAGGTGCACCTCTAGCTCCCGACCTGTGCCCTGCCACCAGTGCAGAGCAGCAAAGGCTGCCACATCTACTGGCTGATTGATCATCTCTTGTACCTTTGAGACCGACATTGCAACTCTCCTTTTCTCAGTGACTAATCCATTCCCTTCTGAAGACGGCAGTCCCAAAATAGCCATATCAGAACAGATCGAGTTCGCCCATGAAGGGCTCACGTGAAATGAAGACCTGATCAGCCAGGGCCACTGACTTTGCTGAGCACTTGAGCGAATACAATGACATCTTGAGTAAACCTCAGCAACATCACTTCCAGACCTATACAGTTGGCTTGGTGACGTGCGAAAACAAGCGCACTATGACCAACATCAATGCCACTCGCTTGCCAGAAGAGCGAAAAGGCGACTCGTCGTTGAATCGCTTTGTCAGCGAGTACAAGTGGTCTGAAGATGAAGTAGAACAGCGGCGTGTTGCTTTGCTCCGAGAGGATGTCACCACCTGGCTAGACAACCGGGATGGTGGTAGACCTGTTACAACTACCTCATCTTCGACAACTCGGTGCACGAAAACACGGGAAAGCATATCGCCGGAGCCGGTTCATATCGCGCAGGCTCGGCGTACAAGTGGGGCAAGAAAATGGTCAGCAGTCAGTTGCGAGTAGGACCGTTCAGCCTACCCTACTGGGCCGGTTTCTATCTGAAGAAAGAGTACTGCGAGGCCGAGGGGCTGAATTTCCACACTACTACGGAGATGGTGCGGAAGCAAATCCTGGGCTTTGAGCCGCTACCCGGCACGAAAGAAACTTGTATCCTAATGGATAGCTGGTACAGTGGTTGGCCCATTCTAAGCGCTGTCAAGTTTCGAGAGGACGAAGGGTTCTACGCCATCTGTGGTTTGAAGAAGAGCCGCAATATCTATCGTCGCGACGGTAGTAAGGTCAACCTGGAAACGGTCGCCGATGCCAGTACCTGGTACAGGTGAACTCAAGCTGCAACACTACGAACGAGTGAGTGCCAAAAGGCGTACCTTCTATGTGTACCGCTATGAGGGGCCAGTATCGCGAGCAGGTGACGATCCATGCGTGGTTCTGATATGCCGCAATGATATATTTGATCCCCCCGATGAGCCCTTCTTTATCCTCTGCACACAGACAGATTTGACCAACCAACAGATCATCGTCCGCTACCTGAAGCGATGGGAAATAGGCATTGAGGTAAAAGTGACACGGGCAGGAGTTTGTGGTACAATTGGACCGCACTGGATGAGTACAAAAGAAAGGAGCGGTCCATGGCCACCTGGCCGCCGACAGGCGGGAGACAGCCAAGCAATTA
>JAYEMR010000042.1:0-4305 GCA_034718215.1 Chloroflexota bacterium | reverse complement strand
ACGATGAGTACCTTTTACACATGACAAAGGCCGTACTCTACAAAGTGGGGAGTGCAAGCCAGTTCGCCGAGCTCCTGCCGATGGTCAGAAGCTACATCGAGAACTACCTCTTCGACGTGAGGGTGGACATCACAGAGCCGGAGGTGGTCAGGAAATTGAATCACCTCCATGTGAGGAATAAGATCAAAGACGTATTTGTGGATGCGCTGAGCAAGCTGGCCACCATGGAAACGGATTATCGCGTCGCAAAGCACTATAAACTGAGCGATACGCAACCTGTACACACATCCAAGCCCGTGTTTGTGGCTGAGAAGACGGCCTTCTACTCTCTGCCCTATCCTAAGAACAGCACCTACGAGAGGGCGTTTATGGTCTATCTCGACGACCAGCCCGATGTGCTGGCCTACACCAAGATCCTGTCCCGGTTTCCGCTGCGGATCCCCTACTACGATAAGGACGGCATCCTGAGGCACTACCTACCGGACTTCATCGTCAAGACCGACCAGGGATACTATCTGGTCGAGACCAAAGGCACCGGATTTGAGGAGATGGCGTCGGTGGCGCTGAAGGACAGAGCAGCTGTGCATTGGTGCCGAAACGTCTCCGAGTTGACCGGGCAGAGGTGGAGCTTTGCTAAAGTTCTCCAGGAGGAGTTCGAGCAACTGAAGTATCTTGGATTCGAGGATATGGTGCGCAATATGGCCTCTGGATATCGAACAACAGATCCATGAAAACGAGGTAGCACAGGACATGGCACGGAGGAGGTCACGGACGCTCTCTATCGCATCACCCGCGACCGTGCCTATGAGCTGTAAGCTGATGGCTAGTCGTTTGCAAAGGGGAGAAGGACAGTGAGTGAAGAGGGAGCTATTACTCTAGAACAGGTAGTTTTGTTGGCCCGGCGATTACCACCGTTGGAGAAAATCCACCTCATCGAGCAGATGGTCCCAGACATCAAACGTGACATGCTCAAGCAGCAATCACTCAAGCGGAAGTCATTGCTGGGCCTATGCGCCGACCTGGGACCAGCCCCCACATCCGAAGAGATCGACGAAATTCGCCACGAGATGTGGACTGGTTTCCCGAGGAAGGACATCTGATGCTGCGTGCCGTCGCCGATACGCATACTATCATCTGGTATATTTACGACGATGCTCAGCTCTCCGCGACTGCGCGTACGGAGATTGAAAGTGCCGCAGCAGCGGGAGACCAGATAGTCGTCTCATCAGCCGTGATCGCAAGATTCATGCATCAGGTCTGACGACAATTTGGTAGTAAGGCGATTCGTATGGACGACAGTCATAGACATCCGGGGTTTTGCCTGTATCGAATGGGTCTTCCCCTGCGCTGAGATCGGCTGCGCATGCTTCGCGCCTGCGCAGGCGCGAAGCATGCCTCCGGCGAGCAGGCACAGGCGGATCGGTGGGAAGGGCGGACGTGTGCTATAGTATGCTGTGACGCCTGAGAGGAGGAATTCATGACCTTGAGCTTGTCAGGCCAAGTGGCTGTAGTCACCGGCAGTTCACGAGGGATTGGACAGGCTATCGCGCTGAAGTTGGCCCAGCGGGGGGCAAAAGTGGCGGTCAACTACCGGACCAGCGCTCAGGCCGCCGAGGAGGTGGTGGAGCAGATCGTATCCGATGGCGGAGAGGCCATCGCCGTGCGGGCCGATGTGAGCAAATACGATCAGGCTCAGACCCTCATCAAAACTGCCAGGGAAGCGTACGGCAGGTTGGATATCCTGGTGAATAACGCCGGCATCACCCGCGATACGCTCCTCCTGCGTATGTCAGAGGAGGAGTGGGATGTGGTGCTGAATACCAACCTGAAGGGCGTTTTCAACTGCTCCAAGGCCGCCCTGCGCCCCATGATGCGCCAGCGCTACGGCCGCATAGTCAATATCTCATCCGTGTCGGGGATGATCGGCCAGGCGGGGCAGACCAACTACTCCTCCTCCAAAGCGGGCATCATCGGCTTTACCAAAGCTCTGGCCCGCGAGGTGGGCTCGCGGAACATCACCGTCAACGCTGTGGCCCCAGGCTTCATCCGGACCGATCTCACGGTTGAGCTTCCGGAGGAGTTGCTCGCCGAGGCCACGGCCCGCACCCCGGTGGGGCGGGCTGGTACCCCTGAGGAGGTCGCTAATGCGGTGGCCTTCCTCGTCTCCGACGAGGCCAGTTTCATCACGGGCCAGGTCCTGTCGGTAGACGGCGGATTAGCCATGGTGTAGCCGCCCTGACGATAGACAGGCAGCAAACCCGCCTGAGGGCTCGGCTCCGGCAAAATGTCATATCAACAGGATCAAAAATCGGGTTTAGGGAGTGAGAACTGGAATGATGGAAGAGAAAAAATTAGGCAGAATCATCGTTGCCCCTGAGGTGTTGGTCACCATCGCCCATTTGACCACTCTGTCCACGCCGGGAGTGGCGCACATGGGTGGGAAATGGATGGGCGAGGTGACTCACCTGCTAGGGCACAAGTCCGGCGGCGACGGCGTGGAGATCACCGTCGAGGATCAGAGGGTGACAGCTGATCTGTACATCGTGGCTAGAGACGACGTTAATCTGCTGGATATGAGCCGCCAGCTTCAGGCCAATGTGAAGCGTGCCATTGAGGAGATCGTTGGCCTGAGGGTTTGGGCGGTCAACGTCTACATCCAAGATGTGGAGATCTCAGCGGAAAAGGGAGAACAGTAATGGTGAAGGTCCGTCGGCGTGCACGCATAGTTGCTCTGCAGACCCTTTTCGAGGTAGACATTGCCCACCATCAGCCGGAGCGGGTGCTACTTCAGCGTCTGGAGGATACTAACCTGCCTCAGCGCGGCGAGGAATTTGCTCGGTCCCTGGTCTCAGGGGTCCTAAAGCACCAGGAACGGTTGGACCCCCTGATCCGAGAGCACGCCCCTAAATGGCCTCTAGAGCAGATGGCCCTTATTGATCGTAATGTACTGCGCATCGCCCTATTCGAGCTATTGGTAGCCCAGAGCGCCCCGGTCAAGGTAATCATCAACGAGGCGGTGGAGCTGGCCAAGCTTTTCGGCAGCGATAGCTCCTACCGCTTCATAAATGGGGTGCTGGGAACTTTGTTGGATCATAGAGCGCAGTTACCTGACATCCCTTCACATCTGGAATATGGAGAAAGGAGGTAAGATGGGCTTTTTCGGCATTGGCGTCCCTGAGCTGCTGGTGATACTAGTCATCGCCCTGATCTTCTTCGGACCCCGGCGCTTGCCGGAGATCGGCCGCTCCATCGGCGAGGCTGTCCGAGATTTCCGCCGAATGTCGGCCGGCTTCGGCTCCGAGTGGGAGGAGTTGAGCAAAGAGTTGGAGGAGACGAAGTCGGAGGCTGAGCGAGGAGTGAGGGAGATGGGGGCCGAGCTCGAGGAGCTTGAAGACGAGGTTCAAAAGACAGCCAAAATGGAGTAGAGTCCGGACGGGACGAGCGAGCCAGGCAATCGCCCCTGCGTGATCGCCGCCGGTCAGGACAGAGAAGCAAGGAGAGGAAACTGAGAAATGGCTCAAGAAGAGAATATGACGCTCTTTGAGCACCTGGAGGAGCTGCGGGACCGCTTGATAAAGACCCTGGGAGCTTTAGGGGTAGCCACGCTGCTCAGTATCATTGTGGCTCGACGGGCGCTACAATTGCTCATCGCGCCTATGGGGGAAAGCAAACCAGTGGCCCTTCACCCCACAGCAAGCATCATAAGTTACTTCAAAATATCCCTCATTTTGGGGACAGTGTTAGCCATGCCTGTCATCATCTACCAGTTCATCCGCTTCGTGGTGCCTGGTCTCACCTCTCAGGAGAAACGCTATCTGTATGTCATCGTCCCCGGAGCGACTATCTCCTTCGCCCTCGGCGTGACCTTCGCTGGACTGGTAATACTCCCCTTCTCCATCAAGTACCTGCAGGGCTTCATGAGCGACATCATCAGGCCCACCTATTCCATTGACCGCTACATCTCCTTCGTGACCTCAGTGCTCTTCTGGGTGGGCCTGAGCTTCGAGACGCCGCTCGTCATCTTCTTCTTAGCCAAGATGGAGGTGGTTAACGTCCAGTTTCTGACCCGCAGCCGTAAGTATGCCCTGTTGATCGTGGCTGTCTTGGCGGCTGTCATCACTCCCACCCCCGATCCCTTTAACATGCTCATCGTCATGGCTCCCCTCGTTCTGCTCTACGAGCTTGGAGTGCTGCTGGCGCGGCTGGCGTAGCGGGTGGGAATGCGACCTTCACTTGCCCGTATTTTAAATGGGTACGTTTCAAACAGGTTGCCTAGGGTGGGCGCAAGGCCCACCCTAGGCAACC
>JAYEMR010000041.1:0-21533 GCA_034718215.1 Chloroflexota bacterium | reverse complement strand
CCGACCCCAATCAAATGCAGCAAGTCTTCCTCAACCTCATCAACAACGCCCAATACTTCATGGCTCAGGCCCACGGCGGAGGGACGCTGACCATCAGGTCGCAGTCCGGGGACGATAAGATCCGGGTGGAGGTGGAGGACACTGGGCCTGGCATTCCAGAGGAGAACCTGGACAAGATATTCGATCCCTTCTTCACCACCAAGGAGGTGGGGGAGGGGACGGGGCTGGGACTCTCCGTTTCCTATGGTATCGTGCGAGACCACGGAGGGCGCATTTGGGCCGAGAGCGAGGGCCAAGGGAGCACCTTCATAGTGGAACTGCCCGTCGAGACCGCTTGTGAGGGAGGCTAATTTTGGTTATGGAAGTCCAGAATCGTGAGTCGGATGCTCGGATTTTGATCGTTGACGACGAGAAAGACGTGGCCCAGATGGTGGGGCGCTACCTGGGCAAGAGAGGATACCAGACGATAATCACCTACAGTGCCCGTCAAGCTCTGGAAGGAGTAGAGAAAACTCCCCCGGATCTGGCTGTCTTGGATATCCGGATGCCTTGGATGAATGGGATCGAGCTCTCCCGTCGCCTCCGCACCATTCCCGATATGAGAGAGCTTCCCATCCTCTTCCTCACAGCCAAAGGCACCGTCGAGGACAGGATAGAGGGCTTCAAGGCTGGGGCAGATGACTACATCGTCAAGCCCTTTGACCTCAGGATGCTGGAGCTGAGGGTGAGGGCCATCCTCAGAAGGAGCTATTCCCGACCTGAGAAGATCCCTGAGATCCTGAGGGTCGGTTCTCTCATCCTCAACCTGCGCACCTTTGAGGTCAGCGTGGGTGAGGAGACCATCCTCCTCACCCCTGTTCAGTTTGACCTCTTGAAGTTCCTCATGAGCCATGCCGGAAGAGTCTTCTCCGCGACCAAGCTTCTGAAAGAGGTATGGAACTATCCCCGGGGAGCTGGGGATCCTTCCCTGGTGAGGGTGCATATCAGAAATCTGAGGAAGAGGATAGAGCCCAATCCATCCAATCCCACCTACATCAAGACCGTCCCCTACCATGGTTATACCATCTACACGCCAAGCGAGGGAGACCAGCAGGAGTAGCACAAGATGCGTCATCCATCTGAAGGCTCTACGCCAGCATTCTTCAACGAAGTCTTGGGGAACCTCTCCCCACTATCTTGACAACGTTAACCAGCACAGCAGAAATATGGTGTCATTGCGAGCGTAGCGAAGCAATCTCCAAGCTGCAATTGGTGTCACCGGTGGGGATTGCCTGTCCTGCCTGTACCCGGCACGGGTGGCCAGGGCTTCGTCGCTATGCTCCTCGCAATGACATTTGGTCTGAAATCTAACAATGCCGAGCTATTCAGGTGAACAAAGTTCCAATCCCCTCAATGCAGATGGGGATTGGGGGTCGATCTCCAAAGTCCTGGTCAGCCAATAACGAGCCTGGTCGCATTGATCGAGATAAGCGTAGGAGAGCCCCAGTTCATAATAGTACTCCACCCTGTCGCCGCCCAGCTCGATCGCTCGTTTGAGGTTAGCGATGGCCTCCTCGTAGTTACGCTGCGTGTAGTAAATCACGCCCAGGTGCCCGTAGGCTGAGACATACTCTGGATCAACCTCCAGGGCCTTCTCCAGCTCTCTAGTGGCCCGCTCGCGCTCCTCCAACTGATAGTAGGTCCAGCCTAATTCGTCATGTGCGCCCGCATCGCCAGGGTCAACCGTGGCCGCCCGTTCAAACTGTGCAATGGCCTCCTCGTAGTCCCCCAGCACCCGATAGTTTCGTCCTACGCTGACGTATAAGAATGCCAGCTTGGGATGGAGTGCGATGGCCTCCTGGTAAGCGGCGATCGCCTCTTCATAGCGGCCCCGCATCTCCAGGACGTACCCCAGGTTGCGGAACACATCTACGCTGGAGCCATCCAGTTCCACAGCCTGCTGAGCTGTGTCCAGCGCGCGCTCCCACCGCCTCTTATCGGCATAGACCTCGGCCAGATAGGTGTACCCCTCCGCGTAGGAGGGGTCAAGCTCGATGGCCTGCAGGCAGGATGAGATGGCATCATCTAGCTGGCCATTCCAATCGAGGGCTCTGCCCAACACAGCGTGGGCAGCCGCGTTATCTGGAGCTAGCTCCACTGCCCTCCGGGCCTGCTGGATAGCTTCGGTTGTGTGGTGGCGCAGGGTGAGAAGGCGGGCCCAGGAGATGAAGATCTCCGGGTCGGTCGGTTCCAACGCAGCGGCCTTCTCATAAGCTGCGATGGCCTCATCCAACCGGCCCTCATCGTAGGCAGCCTCCGCTTCGGTCACAAAATAAGCCCCGCTGCGGGTGGGGATCGGAGTGGGTTCAAAGGGACGCGCCCACTTAGGCCGGCGCGTGATAATGTACAGCCCACTTATGATCAGGATCAGCTCCACGGCTATGCGCAGTGAGGACAGGTGGCGTTTGGAGTTCTGGTCAAGATACATGGTTCATCTCATGTCCCTGCCGTTAGCACGGGTCCTTCAACTAAGCCAATGATACCACTGGCCGAGGGGCAAGTCAAGCCCCTTGGGGCAATCTGGTCGGAAATTTGACCGTGTATTCTTGCCCTCTTTGCCGCTTTGGGATATAATGGCCGCCAGTGGAGCTTCAGGGTTTCCATTGGAGGAGCATTCCCGTGGATGGGTGGGTCGAGCGCCACCGCAGCCACATCATGATCGTCCTACTTAACCTCATCTCCCTGGGCGCGGCAGTCCTCTTGCTGCGCCGCCCTCCATCGCCCCAGGGATCTGTCCTCCAGATCGCCACTGCCGCACCCACTCCCACCGCAGTCCCCACCTCTACCCCCTCTCCCCTGCGCGTGTACGTAAGCGGCGCCGTAGTCCATCCCGATGTGTACCAACTTCCTCATGGTTCCATCGTGAAGGATGCCCTAGCCGCGGCTGGTGGTACCTTCCCCGATGCAGATCTGGCCCGCATCAACCTGGCTCAACAGCTCCTCGATCAGCAGCAAGTGCATGTGCCCCGAGCTGGCGAAACCCCTCTGCCCATTACGCCTGCTGCCGAGGCGCAATCCTCGTCCTCCAACAGCGGCTGTGTGGATATCAACACCGCCACCTCAGGGGAACTTGAGGATCTTCCCAGCATTGGCCCGGTCTACGCTCAGCGCATCGTCGAATATCGCACCGACCATGGCCCCTTCTCCGCTGTCGAGGACCTCACTCAGGTCAAGGGCATCGGCCCCGCCACCCTGGAGAAGATACGCGAGTTGGTGTGCGTTCGCTAGAGGGTCTCAGACCAACCAAGTGGCCGGTGAGTTGCAGAGTGGAGTAGAAGCTTTCCTGCCTGATCGCACCCATGACGGGGAACTCTGCAGGAAATGGCTTGAAGGCCCTCATCCCCCGTCCCTCTTCTCCCAGTGTTGCCAGTACCTGGTACAGGTGAGATGTGGGCAGTGCTACGGCGGCAGAGTAAAGCTCTCCCACTAACCAATTTGGCGGTGAAAGAAAAAACCTGCTACAATTACATCAGAAATATCACGCTCAAAGCAGCTCAGCACACAGGGACGCATGCGCTTCCTGCGCTCTCTCGTCCTGGAGGCTATCGAGGAGATGAACCCCGGGCCCGATGTGGACTTCCAATCCCCTATCGCCCGGGCCTACAACGTCCTGTACGTGGAGGAGACGAAGTGAAGGAGGGTGATACACTCATGCAGCCTATCTACGATCCCCCGGCAGAGGAGTGGGATCGGTTTGTAGCATCCCATCCGCAGGCCCACGTCCTTCAGATGAGCTCCTGGGGAGAGCTGAAGCGAGGCTTCGGCTGGCAGGTGCGACGGGTAGCATTGATGGAGGATGGGCACATCTGTGCCGGGGCCCAAATCTTACTGCACCCCCTTCTCCCCTGGCTGGAGCACGGGCCCTCCCTGGCCTACGTGCCCAAGGGGCCCCTGGTGGATTGGGAGGATCTCCTCACGACAGCGGCGCTTCTATCCGCCATTCATCCCCTGGCTCGGGAGGAGGGAAGCGTGTGTCTCACCATCGAGCCTGAGCTGCTCGATAGCCCCCCGCTCGACTCTCGCCTGAAGGAGTGCGGCTTCCGGCCCAGCGCCCGCACCATTCAGCCGCGTCGCACTATCCATGTGGATATTCGCCCCTCCGAGGAGGATATCTTGATGGCGATGAAGAGCAAGACGCGCTACAATATCAGGCTGGCGGGACGTCGAAGGGTAGAGGTGAAGGCTGGAAGCGCCGAGGATGTGTCCACCTTCTACCATCTGAGTCAGATCACCAGCCAGCGAAATGAGTTCGGCATCCACAGCTATGATTATTACCAGAGGGCCTACGATCTTTTCTCTTCGAGGGGGCAGGCCCATCTTCTCTTGGCCGAGTACCAGGGACAGCCCTTGGCAGGGCTGATGGCCTTCGCCGCTGGGCCTCGGGCCTGGTACTTCTACGGCGCATCCTCCAACGAGGAGCGAGACCGGATGCCAAACCACGCCCTCCAGTGGGCCGCCATGCGCTGGGCCAAAACGCAGGGCTGTGAGACGTATGACCTGTGGGGCGTCCCCGATGATGAGGAGGAAGTGCTGGAGGCAGAGTTCCTGGAGCGCAGTGGAGGGCTATGGGGAGTGTATCGCTTCAAAAGGGGCTTCGGTGGCCAGGTGGTGCGCTACATTGGGGCCTATGACTACGTGTATCGTCCCCTTCTCTATAGACTATACCGCCAGGCCCTCCAGTGGAGACTTAGCGGATGGTGATGAGGCTTGTCCCGATCGAGGATCGGCGGGAGTGGAATCAGGTCCTGGCTCAATTCCCTCAGGGCCATCTGTTGCAGAGCTACGAGTGGGGGGAGGTGAAAGGACGTTGGGGTTGGCAGCCCCTGCGCTTTTTACTTCGAGAGGGAGGGGAGAGGCTCGCGGTGGCCAGTGTGCTGCGCCGACCAGTGCCCCATACTCCCTTCTGCCTGCTGTACGTGCCTAAGGGGCCAGCTTTTGATTATGAAGACCTGTCGCTCTGGCCCAAGGTGCTGGGAACGTTAGAGGAACTGTCCCGTCGGCAGAAGGCGATCTGGTTGAAGATTGACCCCGACTTGCGCCGTAATGTGGGGGTGGAGAACAGCGAGCTGGAGCCAGTGGCGGAGGCGGTGATCGAGCTGCTGGAGGAGCGGGGATGGCGTTTCTCTCCTGAGCAGATACAGTTCCGCAACACCATGCTGATGGATCTGCGTCCCTCCGAAGAGGATATCTTGATGGACATGCACTCAAAGACCCGCTACAACATTCGACTATCAGGGCGGAAGGGGGTGCGAGTAGAGGAGGTCGGAGAGGATGGGCTTCCACAGTTCTATGACCTCTACGCCGAGACATCCGCTCGGAACGACTTCCTGATCCGTCCCTTCGCCTATTATCGGGATGTGTGGCAGACATTTCTCAGAGAGGGATTGGCTGAGCTTTTCCTAGCTTACTATGAGGGACTTTGCCTGGCCGGCCTTATTCTTCTCCGCTGGGAGGAGAGGGCTTGGTACATGTACGGTGCCTCGTCGAACGAGGAGCGACAGCGGATGCCAAATTACGCTCTTCAGTGGGCCGCCATAAGATGGGCCAAGGCTCAGGGTTGCGCTACCTATGATCTGTGGGGCGCGCCGGATGTGTTCGATGAATCGGATCCCCTGTGGGGAGTGTACCGCTTCAAGCGCGGCTTTGGAGGGCAGGTGGTCCGCCACTTAGGAGCCTATGACTTTCCGGTCTATCCCCTTCTGTACCGACTTTTCAATCTCCTCCTGCCTCGCTATCGAGCTCTTCTGCGCTGGCGGGGAGCATCCAGAGGATGACCGATCCAAGAGCACCTGTACCAGGTACTGGCACCTGTACCAGGTACTGGTAAAGGAGGTATATGTCCGCTATGGACAGTGAGATGCGCCGCAATATTGTTGTGTCCGAGTCCGAGAGCCGCTCGGTGGAGGATCTGCCGGTGGAGATCGTGGAGCGCAAAGGGATCGGCCATCCCGACAGCCTATGCGATGGCATCGCGGAGCGCATTTCTGTGGAGTACTCCCGTTGGTGCAAGGAGAAGGTAGGCCACATCTTACACCACAACTTCGACAAGGTGCAGCTCGTGGCTGGAGAGGTGGATGTACACTTCGGCGGAGGGCAGATGATCCGTCCTATTCGCATCCAGATCGCCGGGCGAGCCACACCCAGCTACAGAGATAAGAAGGTGCCTTTGGAGTACCTGGCCACAGAGGCGGCGCGTAGCTATCTAGGTGAGACGATGCGCCACCTGGATCCCGTTAAGCATGTGGCGATCGAGTGCTATGCCGGTCGGGGTGCCAGTGAACTCGTGGATGTGGTGCATCAGGTCACCGCCAACGATACCAGTTTCGGCGTCTCTCATTGGCCTCGTTCGACCATGGAGCGGCTGGTGTATGAGACAGCAAATTTCATCAATTTCAATCTCATTGACCAATTCCCCATAGGAGAGGATGTAAAGGTCATGGGCTATCGTATGGATGAGGAGATCGCCCTCACTGTATCTTTGCCCTTTCTTGCTTTTGAGATTTCCAATGCACGCGCTTATGGGGAGGCGAAGGAAGCTGCGCGCCAGGCCATCCAGAAGTTCAGCCGGTCCTTGGCTCCCCATCCCATCACTGTGTTCGTCAACACCGCTGACGAACTGGAGGGCTGCTATTACCTCACTTTAACAGGGACTTCGGCTGAGAACGGCGACGACGGCGCGGTGGGGCGGGGCAATAGAGTCGATGGTCTCATAGCCCCCTTCCGCTCCAACAGCTTCGAGGCCGCCTGCGGCAAGAACCCCATCTCGCACGTGGGCAAGATCTATAATGTGCTGGCTCTGCTCACCGCGCAGAAATTGGTGAGAAATGTTGATGAGGTGGCCGAGGCAACGGTCTACATCCTCTCCCAGATCGGCAAGCCCCTGGATCAGCCCCTGGTGGCCAATGCCCGAATCCGCCCTGTGGATAAGCTGTCCTCGGAGCTGAAAGCGGATGTCGCGGAGTGCGTGGATGATATGCTGGCTCAGGTGGATGAGGTTGGAGCCCGCATCCTACGCCGCGAGATCCCTCTCTTCTGATGGAGATGCTATGAGATGCTACGGTCGCACCACCGTCGCCGAGTTCCTGGAAGATATGGTAGTCTACCGCAATCTAGAGCCTATGGACAGGCGGCTGCCCCGCTTTGCGGAGATAGCGGAGCGGGTCGGCCTTCCTACCTCGCCAGTGCCCCGAAAGGCTGAGCCAGCCTATGGCCAGGCGATGGCCAAGCTGCTGCAGGCGGCCCAGAATCTGGATAAACCTCGTGCGCCGCTGCGGAGGTTGCTCTTCCTGGGAGACACCCGGCTTAATGACTCCACTGCCTTTCGCAATATCAAGGCCGCAGGGGGCTGGCCTGGCTGGGCCTTCATCGCCAGCGAGGACCTATCCCATCCACCCAATGCAGAAGTGGAGGAAGATCTATTTCTGGCCAACCGCTGGGGGGCACTGGGCGAGTTCCTGCGTTTTCTCGAGGAGCAGGGGTTTCCTCTGGACGAGGGGACAGGGGCCATAATTGACCTGGACAAGACGGCCATAGGGGCGCGAGGGCGCAATCACTCGATGATTGATCAGGTGCGGGTGGAGGCGGTGCGGCGCACGGTAGAGGGGCTACTTGGAGAACGCTTCGATGAGCCGATGTTCCAGGATGCCTACGATGAGCTCAACCAGGAGGGCTACCATCCCCTCACCGCTGATAATCAGGACTATCTGGCCTATATGTGCCTGATGATCAGCGCTGGAGCCTACGGCCTTCAAGAGCTGCTGGATGACCTGGCGGAGGGGCGGATCAGTACTTTCCATCAGTTCATCGAAAAGGTGGAAGGGCGGCTGCGCGACGATCCCGACCCTCAACTGGCTCCCATCCACGACGCCATCTACGCCAACGTGCAGACCGGAGATCCTACCCCCTTCAAATCCTTCCGCTACGGGGAATACGAGCGCACCGTGGCTCGGATGGGGTACTTGAGCGATGAAGCGTCGTCGGAGGAGTTCCTGGCTGAGGAGATCGTCATCACCCAAGAGGTACGAGAGGCGGCCCACTACCTGCTAGAGCGCGGGGCGCTCCTATTTGGGCTTTCGGACAAGCCGGACGAGGCCTCCGTCCCCCGGCCGGAGCAGGCGGCGCGCGGAATGCAGGCCATCCACCGCGTTGAGACGCACGCCGTGGGCGAGTCCATCGCTGACCAACTGGCCGATTGATGGCCTAGCGCGCTCGCGTGCAAGTTACAAGTTGCTCACGGTGGTAGTGATCACCTCTTCGGCATTGGCTCGACGCAGGGCAGCGGCCACCCGCTTCGCCGTGCCCTGGGCAACCAGGGCGATCATGTTCCCACCCCGCCCCGCCCCGGACAGTTTAGCTCCCCGTGCCCCAGCTTCCTTCGCGGCTGAGATGAGCTGCTCCAGCTCCGGCGAAGATACCCCGATCTCACGCAGGAGCTTCTGATTACGATCCATCAGCGGACCTATAGCCGTGACATCCCCTCCCTTGATGGCCCGGCGTCCCTCGTCGGCTATCCGACCGATAGCATCGAAGACGGATTCGTAGCGAGCGCGGTTGGCCTCCCAGCCCTGGCGCACGTCAGCAACCGCGGCTTTGGTAGAACTGGGGATGCCTGTGCCGCCGATGAGCAGATGGAAGGGATGGCCCACTCGAAAGCACTCTGGCGGCTGTCCCTTCACAAAATACACAGGCCGCTCGAAGGCGACAACAGTGTTGTCAATCCCAGAGGGGGTGCCATGGTGTATGACCTCGGTCTGATAGACCAGCTCCGAGGTCTGAGTAGGGTTGAGTTCCCCGTCGAAATGGGTGGCCAAAGCCCGCACCACAGCAGCCGACACCGCCGCCCCGCTCCCCAGCCCCGAGGCGATGGGGATGGTGGAGTGCACAGTCACCGTGAGGTCCTGGTGGGATGAAACTTCCAGCGCCTCCAGTGTCAACCGCACGATTAGGCCCAGAGGATCGTCCTGAGAGGCGCCGCTCAGCTGGTACCGCTGGCCCAGGTCCTCGGCCTGTAGGAGGATCCCGCTGCCAGGAGATGCCCTCTCGACGGTGGCTGTGGCCTGTCGGTCGTGCACAGGCACGGCGATAGCTGGCCGCCCGTAGACGACGGCATGTTCGCCGAAGAGTATGACTTTGCCGGAGGCGGTGCCCACACTCATGGTTCAGGCCCACTACGATAAACTCATTCTGGCTCTGATCCTCCTCCTCGGCGCCCTGGCCCGCCTGGCCCCTCTGGGCCTCCAACGCTTTCACGAGGATGAGGCCCTGTACTCCTCCTGGGGGCTGCGGATAGCCGGCGGGGATACTCTGCTCACCGAAGTTCCAGTAGATAAGCCTCCCCTGTCCTTCTATCTTCAGGCGGGGGGCCTTGCACTTCTTGGGGTCTCAGAGACCTCAGCCCGGCTGCCCAGCCTTGTGGCCAGCGTGACCAGCATCTGGCTGCTGTACCTACTAGCCCAACGGCTGTACGGACAGCCCACAGCCCTCGTGGCTTCAGCACTGCTCGCCGCCTCACCCTTCGCCATCTCCTTTGCCCCCACTGCCTTTCTAGATGCGGTTATGGGGATGTGGGTGCTGGCAGCCTGCGTTGCCACAGCCTTCGGCCACTGGAGCTGGTCAGGGGCGCTACTGGGGTTGGCTGGGACGACGAAGTGGGAAGGGGTGATATTTTTGCCTCTGGTGGGGGCACTAGGAATATGTACCCACTCCAAGCACATATCCTCCGTCCCGAGAAAGTTATTAAGAGCTGTCGCGAGCCTCCTTGCTATCGCAGCCCTGGTCGGGCTCTGGGATCTGGCGCGTCCGCAGCCTTCGATCTTGGGGCAGCTTCAACGCAATTACAGGGGACTGGCCTTGGCCCAACCGGAGATACTGGGAGAGCGCTTCTTCGGCTGGAAGAGCCTGATGCGATATGTTTTCTACCATCCGTGGCTCAACGTGATCTTCCTAGCTGGACTCCCTCTGCTCCTGCTGATCGATGTCAGAGATCTGGCCAGGGCACCTACACGCGACAAAGCCTCATTACTTGTTGACCCCTTACTTGTTACTTCCCTGGCATTTTTTCTGGCTACCCTGATCCTCCTTCGCCTCCCTATCTGGGACCGTTACCTGTTGGGCCTGGTGCCTTTTGGATGCCTGCTGCTGGCGCGCGTGCTGTGGCTGCCGCGGCGATTTCTGCCCCGGAGCAGCAAGGCCCACCTCGCGCTATCTATCCTCGTCATCGCTCTCCTGCTTTTCACCCTGCCCCTGCCCATGCGCGACGCGGCGTCGGGACGATTCTCCATCGCCGGGGATCATGGCACATATCAGGGGATCAAGCAGGTGGTGGCCTACTTTCGGGGGCAGGTGATGGGAGGGGCTATCCTGTATCACCGCTGGCTGGGGTACCACTACCGCTTCTACATGTACCGTTTTCCCTACGCCTTTCGCTGGTGGCGGATGCCAGAAGAGCTGGCTCAGGATGCGGCAGCGGCATCGGATGTCGAGCGCTGGATAGTGTTCCCTAGCTGGCAGGAGGAGGGGCCAGCTAGGAGGGCACTCGCCGCGAGGGGATTGCGGCTGATAACTCGTCACCAAGTTTATCGCGATGACGGCTCGCTATCCTTCACTATCTATCAGATCGAGGAGCCTTGATGAACCCGAGCCACCGACGTAGCGATCTGCTGGCCCTGGGGGGGATAGCCCTCTTCGTCCTGCTGCTTCTGTGGAAGATATTGTTAACCAACAAGATTTTAGTAGGGTTGGACCTCTTCACCTACTTCTACCCCTATCGAGCCTACGTATCTCAGGCCCTGCGGTCGAGGCATCTCCCCCTCTGGAACCCATACCTTTTCTGCGGAGCGCCGCTGCTGGCCAACCCTCAAGCAGCGGTGCTGTATCCCCTCCACTGGCCGCTTATGTGGCTGGAGCCACCCAAGATGATCGCCTGGTCCATGGCGATCCACCTGTGGCTGGCTGGCGCTTTCGCATATGCCTACGCCCGACGTTCGCTGAGGCTCAGTCCCTTCGCCGCTTTCGGGGGAGCGCTGGCCTTCGTCGGAGGTGGCTTCATGGGTGCTCAGGCGGAGCAGATCAACCAGCTCAACACCACCGCCTGGCTCCCGCTGGCCCTGCTGCTGTTGGATGAGGCGGATAGCTCTTCTGGAGGACGACGAAGGCGATGGACTGTCCTCCTGAGCCTGACTATCGCGCTCCAATTTCTGGCCGGGCACACGCAGGCCTTCTACATTAACATGGTCGCCCTGGGCCTCAGCGCCATGTGGCCGGGAGTGGAATGGGTCGCCGGGTGGGTTCGGAGGCACCAACTCCCTTTAGGCCGTCCTCCCATCCGCGGCCTCCTGATCTACGGACTGGCAGCGCTGCTGGGCCTGGGCTTAGCCGGCGCCCAGCTCCTTCCAACACTGGAGCTCTCACGCCTCTCGGTGAGAGGGGGCGGCCTCCCCTATCGGCAAGCGGTCTCCTTCTCCCTGAACCCCAAGTTCCTGCTGCTGACTTTGATGCCCACCTTCGGATCAGAGGAACTATTTGGGGAGCAGATCGGCTATCTGGGCATCCTACCCCTGGCATTGGCGCTGGTAGGACTTCTGGGCGGGAGGGGTGATCGGCGCTGGGGGTTCATTGTATGTCTAACCATCGTGGGCCTGGCCTTAGCCCTGGGAGGCTACAATCCTCTCTACTTTATCCTCTACAAGGTCCTGCCGGGGATCGCCCTCTTCCGCGCCCCAAGCCGCTGGCTTGCGTTCTACGCCTTCGGCGGGGCTATGTTGGCTGGAATGGGCCTCCAGCAGCTTGGCCAAGGAGAGGAGCGCACGCGTGAGAAGTTGCGTCGTTTGCTGCCCTGGATGGGATCTGCAGCAGCGCTGGCCTTGGCCCTCCCGATCCCCTTCTTCCTATCCCCTACAATGCGGACCCTCCTGGTATGGAGCGGACTGGGGCTGATGGCTGGGGTGCTGCTGTGGCTGGGCCTATGTCGTCGGCTTAGCCTAGGTTTCTATCGGCTGCTACTCGTATTGACCATCGCCAGCGAGCTCGTAGCTGCCGGCCGTAAGCTTCCCTACAACCACCCTACCGCGCCCCAGGCATATTCCTTCCTCCAGCCATCCCTGGCCTTCCTGCGCACTGAGGGAGGCCCCTTCCGCTTCATGAGCATCACCGATCCCCAGTTTGACCCTGGCAACACCCCCGATATCCGGGCCATCTTCTCCTCCCAGCTTTCGCCTGACGCGCTCTATGATTACATAGTAGCCGCCAAATGGAAGGCCACGCTGGAGCGCAACCTACCTCTGCGCTACCGCGTGGCCAGCGTGGATGGCTACGATGGGGGAGTGCTGCCCCTCAAGAGCTTCCGAGACCTGCAGCGGCTATTCGTGCCCAAAGGACAGATCCTGGCCGACGGACGGCTGCGGGAGCGATTGAAGCGCATCCCCGATGGGCGACTTCTCTCGCTGCTGAATGTGAAGTACGTGATCACTGACAAAGTCCACGACCTCTGGATCAAGGATGTGTACTACGACCTGGCTCATGAGGCGGTCTTGGGGAGGGGAGAGGAAGTAGAACCTGCGACCCTGCCGGTTTTTCCGGCTACGGGGCTGGGGATGATATCATTTCTGGAGGGGGCAGAGGAGGTGGAGCAAGGAACACCGGTGGCGGAGGTGAGATTGGCCGATGAAGAGGACGAGGCTCAACGGCTTCTGATACTGGCTGGGGTCCACACGGCTGAGGGAAAGTATATTGAGGGAAAAGGAGCGGACTACGTGGCGCAGTTCTCCTGGCAGAAGCCCATCATCCCCCAGCAGCTGACCGTCCGCAGCCTTCTGCCGGAGGGCCGATTTCACATCCGAGCCCTGACCCTCATTGACCATCGAGTGGGAGCGTTCGAGCCGGTTGTCATCTCCACCGAGGGCCGCTACCGGCTGGTGCACAGCGGCGCGCTCAAAATATACGAGAACCTGGATGTGTTCCCCCGTGCGTTCTTCAGCCCTCACCCCACCCCCCAACCCCCTCTCCTCTCCCAATTTTGGGAGAGGGGTGAGGTCCTCTCCTACACGCCGGAGCGAGTCGTCATCCAGACGGAGGCTGACCAGCCCGGCTATCTGATACTGACCGATGCATTTTACCCAGGCTGGCAGGCCACGGTAGATGGAACGAGTGTCCCCATCCTCCAAGCCGAGCCATACTTCCGCGCCGTGCGCCTGGAGGCAGGTCAGCATCAGGTAGAGTTCACCTACGAACCCCTCTCCCTGCGTTTGGGCGCGGCCCTGAGCGGACTCTCCCTGCTGATCGCCCTGCTGGGGGCGAGAGTCAATAAGTTCACGAGTAACGAGTAATGAGGAACGGGTCAATGGGGTTGCTCCCTTGTTGCCCGTTGCCTCGTTACCCATTACCCCAAGCGGAAGGAGACACCCATGAACAAATTCTCAACCCCCAGGCTCCAGGCCCTGTACTACCAAGTATACCTCACTGTGTAGGCCACCTCAGCTTCCCCATCGGCTGGGATCTGCACCCGCCACTCGATGGTTTGAGCATCCAGCTTTGTATGCTCCGCGCTCTCCTCAACGATCTCCCACTCACTCCAGCGGAACATGTGCTCCACCACCCGCACCTCCACCTCTTCTTCCTTGTGGTTGCGCAGTGCGATCTCGTAGCTCTCTTCGATGGTCCGCTCGCCCAGCTTGCGGAAGTCCGTCTGCTTCCGCTCGCCCACGATGTCGAAGGCGTCGCCCAGGTAGAGGCGTACGGTCTCATCTTTGGGGGTGTGGTCTATTGAATCCTCGCCGATGAACTCGCTGCCGCCATCCATATCCTCCTTGTAGACCCGCACCTTGCCCTTGGGCAGGGGAATTCCCAGTCCAGCCTCCTCCTCGTTGCGGAACTCCAGCATGACCATCACCTTGGGGTTGGAGGCCGTGCCGTAGCCCGGATCGGTGATAGGCCCCCAGCCTCCGTAGCTCCCCTGCGCGCCATCGTAGACAAAGAACTTCTCAGTTGACACGTCGGTACCGCTGGTGAACTCGATCTGCTTGGTCTGATTGTCGCGCACCGTGACCGGGCGCTGTACCTCGTAGAGGTGATACTCAAAGAAGGCCCGCTCCTCCACATGGGGCACGGCCATGGCTTTCGCCTCAGCAAGCACCTCCTTCGGTGCCACGCGGCGCTCCTCTTCCACGCGGTGGATGTCGCCGGCGATGAGCTTCAGCCTGGCCTCCTCGTAGGTAGCTCCACTCTGGTTGTCGAGGGTCACCCAGCCGTCGAGGTCCAGGGAGGCGTCATCCTGGGCCAGGGCGACGATGTAGTCCGCCTCCCAGTTGATCCCCTCAGTCAGGTAGGTCAGCTCCGTCTCGTGGGTGCCCTCCTGTGCTGCCTCAAGCAGCCAGGCCAGGGTGGGCTTAGTGATGAGCCCTTCGGGCAGCTCGGGGAAGTTGAATTCGCGCACCGCATCCAGCTTGACCACTGTAACCTGTCCGTCGGCGCGCTGCAGGATGATATCACCGGCACCGCTCAGCAGGGTACCGGAGTACTGGGTGCCATCCTCGGTGACCAGCCGTATCTCCTCCCCCAGGTACTTCTGCAGCAGTTTCTTTGTCCCCACGATGTCATACTCGTAGTTCTGTTCCAGGACTATGGTGCCCTGAGGATCGGTCAGCGAGCGAAAGTGGACGCTGGTGGGGTCAATCTGAGCCGCCACGCCGGGGAAGGGCACTTTGTTGATCCCTTCCTTCAATTCCACGGCTCGGCGATGCTTGACCAGCGCCAGGTTCTGGTTGTACACCGTCAGCTCCACCCCTTCGCCCTGGGCTTGAGCGGGGAGCGGTTGTACGGCTTCGGCTGCGGCCTTCATCGGCTCAACCACCTTCTCTGAGCCGGCGGTCCTTTGCGCCATGGGAGTTACCCTCCCTCCGCAGCCAGTGAGCAGGGCGGCGATCAACATCAGCAGCTCGATCCATGCTCCTTTTCGCATTGTCTAATCCTCCTTCGCCTGCACCAATCGGCCATCTGCCAGCAGCCATCATCCATCCTTTCGCGCCCAGTCGTAGGGGATCTCATCGGTGTGAGGTGGGACGCGATATTCATCTGGATCATCGTAGTTATAAAGCTCCGTTGGAACATTCACGATGAGCGTCATCTCCTCGCTGATTCCCTTGAAGCCGTGCATCACCCCTGGAGGGATTTTGAGCAAGGTGGGGTTAAGCTGGCCCATGAAGAACTCGTTCACCTCGCCGTAGGTGGGCGAACCCTCCCGCTCATCGTAGAGTACCACCTTAGCCATGCCCGCCACGCAGACGAAGTGATCCGTCTGGAGCTGGTGGTAGTGCCAGCCCTTTACCACGCCGGGGTATACAGCGGTAATGTACACCTGGCCGAACTTCTCAAACTCCGGCCAGTCGCTTCGCAGCATCTCCATGAGATATCCTCGTTCGTCGGGGATCACTTTCAACTTGCGGACGGTCACGCCATCAATCATAAGGCAACTCCCTCAAAAGCCGAGGCGGCTACACCTCAATGTGGTCGCCTATCCCTCCCTTGCTCAGCTTGGCACCAACTCTGGCACTTGCTCTTCCCTCGGCTCACGTTGAGGGGTCAGGGTCAGCTTACCCTCGCCCTCCTCCGAGATGTCAATCAGCACAATGTCCCCCTCCTGGAAACGCCCAGACAATATCCCCTCCGATAGTGGATCCTCTATCCGCTGACGTATGACCCGCCGAATGGGCCGGGCGCCGAACTTGGGATCATATCCCTCTTCAGCCAATCGGGCCTGGGCCTCCTCGGTCAGCTCCAACTGGATCGCATGTTCTTTCAATCGCTCCTCAACCTGAGCTAACTCCAGGTCCACGATACGGAAGATCTGTTTTTTGGTTAGCGCTCGGAAGACGATCACCTCATCCACCCGGTTGAGGAACTCCGGCCGGAAAGTCCGCCGCAATTTACCCATCACCTTCTCTTTCATGCTCTTGTAATCCGCCTCCGCCTTCTGCTCCTCACTGTGGGGGACGGAGAACCCCAGGGTTGTGTTCTGATTGATAAGCTCAGCGCCCAGGTTGGAGGTCATGATAACGACGGCATTGCTGAAGTCAACTGTGCGGCCTTTGGCATCGGAGAGGTGGCCCTCCTCCATGATCTGCAGGAGCATGTTGAAGACCTCGGGATGGGCCTTCTCTATCTCATCGAACAGTATGACGGAGTAGGGGCGTTTGCGCAGCGCGCCGGTGAGCTGTCCCTCCTCCTCGTAGCCGACGTAACCTGGGGGGGACCCAATCAGGCGCGCCACATTGTGCCGTTCCATGAACTCCGACATGTCCAGCTCGATCAGCGCGTTCTCGCTGCCGAACATGAACTCGGCCAGCGTCTTAGCACTGAGTGTCTTACCCACACCTGTCGGCCCCAGGAAGATAAAGGATCCAATGGGACGATTAGGGTCTTTGAGACCTGCCCTTGCCCGCCGTAGGGCCTTGGAGAGGGTTTCGATCGCCTTATCCTGACCCACCACCCGCTGATGCATCACCTCCTCCATATGAAGTAGCCTCTCCGATTCCTCGCTAGCTATGCGAGCCACGGGTATGCCGGTCCACATGGACACCACCTCGGCGATGTCATCGGCGGTGACAGCCAGACGCTCCTCCCCCTCTTTCCATTTCATCCGCAGCTGGTTGATCTGAATTCGCAGCTTCTCCTCCTCATCGCGCAGATCGGCGGCCATGGCGAAATCCCGCTCCTCAAAGGCCTCCTCACGCCTCTGGTGCAGAGTACGAAGGTCGGAGAAGGAGTCCTCCAAACTGGTACGCCCTCTCGACTTGTACATCCGCACCCGCGAGCCAGTCTCATCGATCAGATCAATAGCCTTGTCAGGCAAGTAGCGGTCATTAACATAGCGATCTGCCATTCGGGCTGCACTTCTCACAGCCTCATCAGTCATTGTCACCTGATGGTAGTCTTCGTATAAGTCCTTGATACCGTACAAGATCTCAATGGTCTCCTCCACCGTCGGCTCATCCACGGACACTGGCTGGAAACGACGCTCCAGTGCGCGGTCGCTCTCGATATATTTCCGGTATTCTTCGATTGTTGTCGCCCCGATGCACTGCAGCTCCCCCCGCGCCAGGGCTGGCTTGAGTATGTTGGCTGCGTCCACCCGGCTGCCAGCGGCTCCCGCTCCCACCAACATATGCAACTCGTCGATGAAGAGGATGGAATCGATGCTCTTTAACTCCTGTGTGGCCCGTTTCATCCGTTCCTCAAATTGACCCCGATAAATTGTCCCCGCCACCAATGAGCCCACATCTAGTTGTAGAAGCCGCTTGTTGAGGAGAGGGCGAGGTGTCTGCCCCGCCACGATCTGTTGCGCTAGCCCCTCCACGATGGCCGTCTTTCCCACGCCAGGCTCACCTATGAGAGCCGGGTTATTCTTGGTGCGTCGAGCCAGAATCTGGATGACCCGCTCAATCTCCTCCTGGCGGCCAATAATGGGGTCCAGCTTCCCCTCCTCAGCCATCTCGGTGAGATCAACGGCCAGTTTGTCCAACAGGGGTGTCTTCTCCTCCTCCACCCGTGATCGCCGAGCAGCAGAGGGACGCGCAGCGATAGTCTCCTTGGTTCGCTGTCGTATCTGCTTGGGGCTCACCCCCAGGCTGCGCATGATCTCCACCGCCACGCCGCCCTCCTCGCGGACTAAACCCAAGAGGAGATGTTCGGTGCCGATGTACTCATGACCCATACGTCGTGCCTCATCCACAGCCAGCTCGATCACCCGCTTAGTACGAGGGCTTAGGGACAGATCCCCCTCAGCCGACTGCCGCCCGTGCCCCACACTTCGCTCGACCATCCTTCTAAGTTGGCGCATATTTAAACCAAATTCGCGCAGGACTTCGCCAGCGATACCCTTCTTCTCCTGCATCAGGCCCAACAGCAGGTGCTCAGTCCCAATGTAGCTATGATTGAGGCTGTGTGCCTCCTCCTGGGCAAAAAGCAAAGCCTGCCGCGCCTTTTTCGTAAAGCGATCCATTTTGCTAGCCATCATCATCCCTCGAATCTAGGCTCACTCAATCCCATAATGAGCATTCACTATTATAATCGCTCCGCCCACAAAGGGCAAATGCTTCAGCAGAATGCTCATTCCTCGGTTACTCTCCAAATAGATCGATTGTGTCCTGGGCCACGCTTCGTTTCTCCGCCCCCACCGCCCGATAGAAATCCTCGTCATACTTGCGAGTCTGGATCACTATAGGCATGGGCACCGCGTGGCCCATGAGAAGCACCTGCTCTCGGGTGTCCAAGCTCTCCAGCGCGCTGCGCAGTGCTCTGCGCCCGCTCACCCCGGTGAGCACGGCATCGATGTCCCGCGCCTCCGTCAGCCGCCCTGTGATACGAGTGCCGAGCTGGCTGATTACCTCTCCGTCAATACCCGAGGGACGCTGGTCAATGACCATGAGGGTGACGTGATACTTGCGCATCTCACGGGCGATCTGGCCGAAGATTGTCTGTCGGGCCACGGCGGGGTTGAGGAATTTGTGCGCCTCCTCGATGGTGATCATCAGAGGGCGAGGGCGATCCGACGGCTCCTGGCTCTGCTCGTAGCGCTCCACTTTCTCCCGATAGAGCTGGCGCACTCGACGGGTGACCAGGTTGGCTACCAGCGCGTAATCCAGGATGCGATTGTGGCGTCCGAACTGCAGGATGATGTGCCGTCCCCGATCCAGGGCCGCGACCATGTCGTCAATGACGGAGAAGTCCGCCTGAGGTACAATGTAGGACCGTCGGCCTATGATCCTGAGCTGGCGCTGCAGCGCGGCGACGGAGGCGGGATGGGCCCCGCTTATCTCACAGAAGGAGCTCAGGTCGTCGGGCGACATCTCAATAAGCTGCGCCAACCAACGCGAGCCGTGGAGGTCTCGCAGCAGGCCGATGGTGGCCTCAGCGGTACCGCGCAGGTTCAGCTCCTCGGCTAAAAGCAGCACATCCTCGGCCTCTATCTGGTTGAGGCCGATCTGGAGGGTCACATCCACGTTTTGGCGAGCGGCGGCTTTCTCGTCCAGCGAGTATACCATCACCTGGCTGCCGAAGATCTGACGCAGCCCCCTGACCCACACTCCATCCTCCGACTGCTTGTCAAAGGCGTACTCGTTGTGCATGTCGAAGATGAGGTTAACTGCCGCGTCCGACCTTATGATGCCCGACAGGACGATGCGGGCCAGGAAGCTCTTGCCCGTGCCCGTCTGGCCGAAGATGCCACTGGAGCGCTCCACCAGGCGGTCGAGCTGGAGGCAGATGTGGGTATCCATGGTGAGCGGCGTGCCCACCCAGAAATTCAGCCCTCCCTCCTTGCCGAAGACGGTGGCGAAGTCCATAGCATCGGCCTGGCAAAGCTCGGCGAAGTGCATGGGGATAGTGCGCACTGGCTGGACCTGCTCCTCTTCCGTGCCCCTAGGAACAGTCAACGGGTCAGGCTTTTTCATCATCAGCCGTAGGTCTACCTGTACCACACCATAGATGGAGGTGCCGGCCAAAGCTTGAGCCACGAAAGGGGAGATGTCCCGCGGCGGGTCGGCGGCGATGCTCTGGTCGGTGGTCCGCAGCTGCATATCGGCGATCATGGAGAAGTAGCGGTTCTCCTCCCCCTCCACGATCGCGAAATCGCCTATGCGCAGATCTTCGGTGGACACACCGGAGTCCAACCTCACAGTCAGTCCTTCATTGAAAGTGCCGTCAACGACTACACCAAGCCGTTTTCGCTGCATAATCTGCTCCTAACCAGTTGCATTCGCCGCTTGCGCCCGTAGCGGTCGCTGAGGTGGCCGGTGGAGAACTGTAGCAGCGCCCAAGTGAAGGAGTAGGTGGAGAAGAAGCCGCCGAATCAGGCGAGGGGCAAGGTGGGCGAGACGACCGACAGGCCCAAGGTGGAGATGAAGCCCAGAAGTGCCAGGCTGATAAAGTCCATCCCAACTCTCCAGATCCCCTTACATGGGTCCACTGAAAAAAGTGTTTCCATGGACAAAAAGGGCTATATGCTGTGGTTGCGCGAAGCACAACCACAGCATATACTCACTTCGTTCTTCAGGGCTCTTCTTTTTTCAGGAGAGCCCTCTACACTTAGATTATTATAGCAAGCTCCATCTCGGATAGCAAAGCTCGATTCAGCGAAGAAAACAGGATGGTAGGCGGGTTTACGCCGTTGTGTAGGAGGGGCCTCTCTTCACCTATCTGCCAACAGGCGGGCAGGGCGGATATGTTACCCCCTCATCTCCAGATATACTTCATACGTGGCTGAGGCCACCTGTGTCTGAGTATAGTGGGCTAGGACGCGGGCTCGCCCCCGATGAGCTAGCTCCTTTCGCAGGGCTTCTTCAACTTGGAGGCGGGCCAGTATCGAGCGCAGGGCGGCTACATCCTCCTCGGGGAAGACCTGCCCAGCCTCCCCGATCACGTGAGGGATCTCCCCTGAGTCGGAACCCACCACCGGCACGCCGCAGGCCATGGCCTCGATGAGCACCCTCCCGAACTGCTCCTTCCAGTTGGGGCGCGTCCGCGAAGGGAGCACCAGCGCATCCAACTGGGGGTAGAAGTCCGGCATCTGAGCAGAGGGGATCCCCCCCTCGAATGCCACTTGGCTGGCGATGCCCAACTCTCTGGCCAGCGTCTTCAACCTCTCCCGCTCAGGTCCATCGCCCACGATCCGCAGCTCCCATTCCCCCCTGAGCCCAGCCGCGGCCCGCAGAAGCAGGTCTACCCCCTTCTCCTCCACTAGTCGGCCTACGTAGCCGATGGTAAAGGGTTGCAAGTTGTCCCCTTGAGCTCGTAGGTGCGAGAGTGAGAACTGAAATATCTCCGGGTCGACTCCAAATTGAGGGACGACGCGGACGGGTCCCTGGTAACCTTTGGCCCGCAGCACCTTCACCGCCTCCGTGCTGCCGGCCAAGGCGTAATCGGCGCGGGTTAGCACGAAGCGCTCCATCCAGCGGAAGGGGAGTGGGTAGCGGCGGGCCAGGTTCTGCCAGGTGAAGAAAAGGGACTTGGCCCCCACACGACGTGCGGCATGAAGGGCCAGAAAGGTAGCCAGGTTGTAGGGCTCCTCATCTATATGGAGTATGTGAGGGCGAAGTTGGCGGAGGTTGTGGGCTAGGGTGGGGTAGAAATGTAAGTGGAAGTAGCCGTTGAGAAGTATGGGGATGACGCGCAGCTCGTAGCCTTTGGTATGAGCCCTCTCCAGTCGTGTGATCCCTCGCTCGTCGCGCCATGAGGGAGGCACCAGCACGGTGAGCTCCACATTCGGCTGGCGGGCCAGCTCCTCCAGCTTTCTCTGATACGCACCTACGAGGCACGCCTTGGAGAGCATCACCACTTTCATCTCGATCCCTGGTTTGCAAGAGGCTCAGGTCTAGCTGGTAGTCACCCGCTTACGTGTTGGTGAGGAACAGCAAGGCAAAACAGTGTTTTGCCCTACAATTTATAGGGTGTCCGCGAGCTTACGGGCCAGGTCTAGCAATCCATCACCCGATCTAGGTATACCA
>JAYEMR010000040.1:1575-21609 GCA_034718215.1 Chloroflexota bacterium | reverse complement strand
TTCAACAATTGGCGGAGGGAGTGGCGGCACTGCGCACCAGAGGCGAGCAGCTCAAATCGGAGATGGCACCGCTGCGGGAGAAGATATCCCTTCTCGAGATGGCTGAGACGGCGACCTGCCCCCTCTGCGGCCAGGAGCTCTCTAAAGACCGGCGGGACGAGCTCATCGACCAGTTCAAGGCCGAGGGGAAAGCCAAGGGGGACAAGTTTCGGGCCAACGGAGCTGAGATACGCCGATTGGAGGAGAGGAGAGAACAGCTCACTCAGAAAAGGGCCAAACTGGAGCGGGAGCTCCAGGAACACACCTCTCTCCAGCGGAGAGAGGCCACGCTGGCCCAGAAGCTCTCCGAGGCCCTCGCCGCCGCTCAGGAGCGGGTAGACCAGCAGAAGGCTCTAGGGATAATCGAGCAAAAGTTTGAGGAGGAGAGCTACGCCTTGGAGGAACGTGCGGCTTTGGCTCACCTCAGGGCTGAGTTGGAAGCCCTGGGCTACGATGGGGAGGCCCACGAGAGAGCTCGATCTCAGGTGGCCCATTTGAGCGATTTTGAACAGCGTCATCAGCAGTTGAGGACAGCGCGGGAGGGGTTGAAGGAGGAACGAGCGGAGCTTAAGCAACTGAGAGAGCGCCAGCTCCACTGGCGGAGCACGGTGAAGGAGGACCGCAAGCGGCAGGAGGAGCTGGCCTCGGATGTGGCCACTCTGCCGAAGGTGGAATCTCAGCTCCAGGCCCTCGAACCACGGGTGGATCAGTTAGCCTCTGAGGAGCGAATGGCCCGCGACAGGCTGGCCGCAGCCCGTCAGAAGCTGGCATACTGCGAGAAGTTGGCCGAGAGGCGTAAGGAGACGGTGGAACGAGAGCGGACGGCGCGCGAGGAGCAGGCTATCTATCAGGAGCTGCGAACTGCCTTTGGAAAACAGGGCATCCAGGCCATGATCATCGAGAACGCCATCCCCGAGATCGAGGACGAGGCCAATGAGCTCCTAGCCCGCATGACCAACGGCCGGATGCACGTTCGGTTCGAGACCCAGCGGGAGAAGAAGACTGAGAAGGACGAGTTCATCGAGACGTTGGATATCTACATATCCGATGAGATGGGCACCCGCAACTACAACATGTACTCCGGCGGAGAGGCGTTCCGTATCAACTTCGCTATCCGCATCGCCTTATCCAAGCTCCTGGCCCGCCGGGCCGGCGCGCGCCTTCGAACCCTGTTCATCGACGAAGGGTTCGGCACCCAGGATGCGGAGGGAAGGAGCCGACTCGTGGAGGCCATCAACGCCGTCAAGGATGATTTCGCTCGGGTACTGGTCGTTACCCACATCGAGGAATTGAAGGATGCTTTCCCCGTGCGCATCGACGTGCAGAAAACCCCCCAGGGCTCGCAGATTACGATCCGTTGAGTAGGGGCGACCGACCGATCGCCCCTACTTATAATAGTCGCAGTGTTCCCGAAGCACACAGAGAGCACATCGGGGCGCGCGGGCCCGGCACACCTCCCGTCCATGGGCGATGAGGTTGAGGTGGAAGGGGTAGTAGATCTCGGAGGGCAGGAGCTCCTCCAGGAGGCGATGGGCTTTCTCCCGCGAGGTATTAGCAGGGATCAGCCCCAAGCGGCGGCTCAAACGATGGATGTGGGTGTCGACCGGGAAGGCGGGCTGGCCCAGGGAGAATAGCAGGACGATGGCCGCCGTCTTTGGCCCTACCCCCTTGAGCCGCATAAGCCAAGCTCTCGCCTCCCCCACGGACATCTGGGCCAGAAAATCCAGGCTCAGCTCGCTGCGCTCGGCCAGGATAGTACGTAGCGCCTCCTGTATGCGTGGGGCTTTCGTGTTCGCCAGGCCACCGGGGCGGATAGCCTCGACGAGCTCCTCCGTGGGGGCGGTCATCACCTCCATCCAGTCGACGGTGTCCCTGCTGCCAGACGCGGAGAAACGCTCCCGCAGCCGCTGCCAGGCCCGGTCTCGGTTGACATCGTTGGTATTTTGAGAGAGGATGGTCACTATCAGTTCGCTCAGCGGGTCCCTTTGAGGATGCCAGGGATGGTCACCATACTGTTCGATCAGCAAGCGGTGTATAGTCAAGGCTTGCGCGGTGCGATCATTCATCTGTGCCTGAGGTAGCAGTCAGCAATCAGCCTTGGAACAGGCGGACTGGAAGTTGATGGGATGGATAACTTTAACTTACGAAACAATCCTGGGCCAGAAGATGAGAATATCTCCCCTGAAGCTCGGAGGGCCACAGTCTCCTACCGCCTGGCTCTGATGATGGCCCTGATGCTCTCGGGATTGGCGCTGCTTCTCACCGTGGAATGGCCGAACACCTTCCACCTTTGCTCGCTGACGGTTGCGATCCCACTGGTATGGCCCGCAATCGGGCTTCTCACCGTAGCCATGACCCTGGGAGCGGTCCTCATCTTCTACCCCCATCCATCCCTGCAAGATGTGTCAGCCTTCCTCACCCTGTGGCCGCTGCCTGCTTTGACCACGTGCCTGGCGGTGCTTTTTCTACGGCAGGTTACCTCTGAAATGCTGTGGGGCGGAGGGATCATCGTTGCGGGCCTGATCCTTTACATCCTCTTTCGCCTGGAGTACAGGGTCATGCACCGGGAGGGGGAGGATCAGTGGGCTGAATGGGGCATCCAGATGATGGCTTATCTGCTGGCCCTGGCCTACTTTGTGCTCATCTGTCGGGCCGGGTGGCGCGTCTTCCTGTCTGCCCTGGCTATGATGGCGGTGGGAGGGATACTAGCTCTGCGATTGCTCCGCAGCTCAACGCCTGAGGGGACAGGCCAGCGTCAGGGAGGGATGTGCGCTCTGATTATCGGACTCATCTTGGGAGAGGTAACCTGGGCGCTGAGCTACTTGCCCAGTCGAGGTACTATAGAGGGGATGCTTTTGTTTCTCACCTTTTACGTGTTCACCGGCCTGGCTCGACGAGGATTAAGAGATCGGCTTACCCGATCGGCGCTGCTGGAGTATGGGGTGGTAGCCCTGTTGGGGTTGGGCCTCCTCATACGCTTTGGTTAGTACGCGTCATAGCGTTCAAGCGCCTAAGCTTAACCGCCTCGCGAAGCATGCCTACGGCGAGAAGGCTCGACTCCGCCAAAATGGCTGACAGCTCATGGTTATCAGGCCGCCTGCTCTAGCAGGCCATCCAGACGCCGTCCCTGGCCATCGTACAGCTCAGGCAGCCCCTTTTGAAGGGACTCCGGAGTGATAACGCAACGGCGGATCTCTGGCCGGGAAGGGATCTCGTACATGACATTCAGCAGGACCTCCTCGATAATGGTCCGCAGGGCCCGAGCGCCTGTCTTACGCCCCATCGCCATCTCTGCCACCTTAGCCTTTGCCTCCTCGGTGAATATCAACTCCACCTCATCTATCTCGAATAGCTTTTGAAACTGTTTCACCAGGGCATTTTTAGGTTCCACCAAGATGCGGGTCATAATCTGCAGATCAATGGGGTCCACGCTCACGAGCACAGGGAGCCGTCCTATGAATTCGGGGATCAGCCCATACTTCAACAGATCATCAGGGATAACTCGCCGAAATAGTCGGGCTGTCCTCTCCTCTTGGGATTCATTCCGCAGCGCGGCTTGCTCCTTTTTGAACCCTAGCTTCCCCTTCTCCTTCACTCGCTCGGCCACGATCTCCTCCAGCCCATGGAAGGCTCCACCACAGATAAACAGGATATCCTCGGTGTTCACATGGAGGAACTCCTGCTGAGGATGCTTACGTCCGCCTTGGGGCGGTACGTTGGCCACCGTACCCTCAATTATCTTCAGCAGCCCCTGCTGCACTCCTTCCCCCGACACATCGCGGGTGATGGAGGGGTTGTCGCCGGTTTTGCGGGCGATCTTGTCTATCTCGTCAATGTAGACGATCCCCTTCTCCGCTTGAGGAATGTCGAAATCGGCGTTCTGCACCAAACTCAACAGGATGTTCTCCACATCCTCGCCGACGTAGCCGGCCTCGGTGAGGGTGGTAGCGTCAGCGATAGCGAAGGGCACATCCAGGATCTTGGCCAGTGTCCGAGCCAGCAAGGTCTTCCCACAGCCAGTGGGGCCAAGGAGCAGGATATTGCTCTTCTCCAGCTCCACATCCTGTAGGCGGGGTTTGGCCGCGATCCGCTTGTAGTGATTGTAAACAGCCACGGAGAGCACACGCTTGGCCCTGCTCTGCCCTACCACGTATTCGTTCAGCTGCTCATAGATCCGGTGAGGAGAGGGAAAGGAGTCTAACTTAGGAAGATCATCCAGTTGCCTCTCTTGAAGTATTTCTTGAGCCAAAGCCACGCATTCATCGCAGATAGCTACTCCATCAGGCCCAACTATCAGTTGGTTGACCTCGCTCTGTGGGCGTTTGCAGAAGGAGCAGAATAGCTCCGATGATCTCCCATCTGCCATCGTCTAATCCTCCTCCTCTTTTTCCGCTCTCTCTGGCTCCCCCAGCGGGAACTCCACCTCGCCCAGTACCTCGTCTATGAGCCCATATTCCACCGCCTCGTCGGGGTTCATGAAGTAGTCGCGGTCAAAGTCCTCCTTGATGCGCTCCAAGGGTTGGCCGGTGTGCTTGGCCAGGAGTTTCTGGAGCAGATCTTGCATGCGCAGCAGCTCATTGAGCTGAATCTCGACATCAGGTGCTGAGCCTCGGGCCATACCCGCTGCAGGGTGCATGTGGATGGTGGCGTGAGGCAGGGCGTAGCGTTTTCCCTTGTCCCCAGCGGACAGGAGCACGGTGCCCATGCTGGCTGTCCAGCCCACAGCTGTGGTCGAGACAGGGGCATTTAGCTGTTGGACGGTGTCATAGATGGCCAATCCGGGGTAGACGCTTCCTCCAGGGGAGTTGATGTACAGGGAGATATCCCTCTCTGGATCCTCCCGATCGAGGTACAGGAGCTGGGCTATCATCAGATTGGCGACCTGATCGTTGATGGGATAGCCTAAGAAGACGATCCGTTCCTTCAGAAGCAGCGAAAAAATGTCATAGGCCCGCTCTCCACGTCCTGTAGTCTCGATGATCTTGGGGATCAAACTCTTTACCATTTTTTATCCTCCGTATATCACGCTTGATGGGTAGCCGTCTCAGTCTCGATGGCCGGCGAGCTATCGCCCTGTGCGGCTTCTTCAACATCCTCACCCGCTTTAGGCGTTTTCCTATTTTGCTCAGCCTCAGGCACCTCCGCCTCTGCGGCCGCTTTTGCTATCTCGACCTCGCCCTTGGCGATGGATATCAGACGATCAGCAGCTTTCTCGGTCAGCAGATCCTTCCGCACCGATTCCTGGAATGACTCCGAGGCCAGCATAGTGCGACGCATCTCTTGGGCCTGATCGCCGTAAATGCTGCTCAGCTCTTGGATGTAAGAGGTTATCTCCACAGGTGTGACCTCCAGCTCCTCTTGTTCGGCGACCTTACTCAGCGCCAGGGAGCGTCGCAACCGTGTCTCTGTCTCCTCGTACTGCTCCTCCCGCCACTGCTCCTCGCTCTTGCCCTCCATTGAGAGAAATAGATCTAGGTTCAGCCCCTGTCGCTGGAGGGTCATGTCCTGCTCCGAGAGCATCTGGTCCACTGTGCGCTCCACCATTTCCTCAGGATAGTCAATCTGAGCTTGGTCCACCAGTGTTTCCACCACCTGCCCGGCGTATTCCCGCTCCGCCTCTTGCCCCGCTTCCTCCTCCAACTGCTCTCGCAGGGCCAGGCACAGATCATCCAGCGACTCATAATCCCCTATGGTCTTAGCCCACTCATCATCCAGGGTGGGCATCACTCGCTTCCGCACCTCCAGCATGTGAGCTCGAAAGTGCAGGGACTGACCCGCCAAAGCGGGATTGGAGAAATTCTGTGGATAGGTGAAATCGAATTCTAGTTCTTCATCGGCTGACACATCCAGAAACTGCTCGTGCAGGGTGGGTAGTGCCGAATCCAGCGATAAAAGCAGGGAGAGTTCCTCCTCATCAATGATGACCTCCCCCTCGCTGTTGACACCTTCCAAATCCACGGTGACCCGATCTCCAAGCTGGGCGGGGCGGGTCACCTGCTCCCAGAGCACATTCTGCTCCCGGAGCTCCTCCAGCGCCTCCTTCACCTCCTCATCGGGGACGGAGATCACAGGGGGGTCGAGACGGAGTGCCCGGTAGTCGCCCAGTTCCACGACCGGTTCAACGGGGACAGTGAATTTTAGGACCAGGGGCTCGAATTGGATATCATCCAGTTGGGCCTGGGCCACCGGCTCGATATCCAGCTCCTCCAGCGCCTCCTCATACAGTGTCTCCCCGATGTGATCCACCAAGGCATTGTACATTGTCTCCTTGCCCAGGCGTCGCATGACTATACCTACTGGAGCGTGGCCGGGGCGGAACCCAGGTATTGGCCTTTGGCGGGAGATCCGCCTGGCGGTGCTCTGCAGGGTCCGTTGGACGCGTTCTTCTTCAACTTCGATGGACATTGCTACGTGACAATGTTTCAGCTGTTCAAATGTGACCTTCAAAAGAGATACCTCCTTATAATGGCATACTTCTCCTTGGACAGCCAACAGGATAGGTGGCGGCCCAAATCTCCTTCTCACGCTCATCCTGAGCATAGCATGAAGGCCGGAAAATGCAAACCCAGGAGCCACTTGAGCCCTGGTTGCGCAGGTATTCAGCGGCAGAAAAGCCCGATTCACCTGTGCCTGCCCGCACCTGCGCGGGTCCTGCCTGCGCAGACAGGACAGGTGATCAGGTGCAGGCATCGGGCGCTGCTCAGTAGCTGGGCGACTTCATCCTTCAGATACTCCTATCATAAGATCAGGACAACCGAAGGTTGCATCGCCCAGTGGTTGCTAGTGAACCCTGACGTCACACGGTACCATCCGTTCCTAGTCCGCTTCTATCTTCACCATCTTCTCGCCAAGAATCTCTCTCATCTGTTGGGCCAGGTCTGGACAGTAGCCGGTGGTGTCATTTGGAAAATCGAGCTGAATTTTTCGCACCCCATCGGTCAGGTAGAAGGAGAAGCGGTCCTGCCCCTTAAAGCGATGTAGCAGCTCGTGCACCCGCCCCAGGAGATGGATATCCTGCTCTGGGTCACCAGTGCGGGGGATGGTGATGCGTAGATATCGAGGCGATGAGGTAGAGGAGGGGGATGGTGGCGATTTGTCCTCCTGCGGGGCCTGCTTGTTGATAATCAGGTAATCGCGCGCCGACTCACAGATGATATTCGGCTCGCGCCGCTTAGTGTCCACTCGCCCTTTCACCACGAGTATATTATCCTCCTGCCACAGGCCCTTCGTCTCCCTATAAATAGAGGGAAACACTACCACTTCGATGGTGCCTTGCAGGTCCTCTAGCTGGACGAAAGCCATTGGCTTCCCCCGCTTGGTGGTATGGTGACGTACCCGAGCCACCAGGCCGGCTATGACCACCTTCTGTTCGGCCATCGTCTCATCAATCTCATGAGTGTAGGCTGTGACCACATCCGACAGCCTATCGGCGAAGCGCTGAAGGGGGTGCTCGGAAAGATATGCTCCGACCAGCTCCTTTTCCCAGCTCAACAGCTCGCGGTGGGGTACCTCAGGTATGAGGGGTGTGCCATCCAAGATGGAGGTGGCACTGCCCATGTCGAGATCCTCTCCCCCATCGAACATACTGAGCTGACCGATCTCCTGAGCTTCGTGGATCCGCCGGCTGAGGGCCATCATACGGTCTATCGCCGCTAGGAGCTGGGCTCGATGACCGAACCGGTCCAAGGCCCCAACTTTGATAAGGCTCTCCAGCATCTGTCGGTTCGCTTGGCGGAGGTCCACCCGACGGCAGAAGTCATCTAGGTCTGCGAAAGGGCCATCCGACTGCCTGGCCTCCAGGATCCCTTCGATTAGGCCCTCTCCCACATTTTTGACTGCGCCAAGCCCAAAGCGGATTCGTCGCCCTTTGATGACGAAACCACTTCCGCTTTCGTTCACATCCGGCGGCAGGACCTCAATGCCCAGCCGCCTGCACTCCCCCAAGAAGGTCGCTATCTTGTCCGTATTGTTGCGCTCCACTGAGAGCAAAGCGGCCATGTACTCCACCGGGTACTTGGCCTTGAGGTAGGCGGTCTGGCAGGTGATGGCGGCATAGTCCACGGCATGACTCCTGTTGAACCCATACCTCGCGAAGTACTCGATGTCGTCGAAGATGGCCTCTGCCGTCTCGCGGGGGATTCCACTGTGCTCCATGGCCCCCTGCACGAAACCCGTGCGCTGTTTGAGCAGCTCCTCTTTTATCTTGTGGCCCACGGCTCGGCGCACCAGGTCGGCCTCGCTGGCCGAGTAGTCGGCCAGGTCAGTCATGATGCGGATGATCTGCTCTTGAAAGACGATGATGCCGTAGGTTTCCTCTAGGATAGGCTCCAGCTTGGGATGGCGGTAGACCACCGGCTCCTCGCCATGCATACGTCGGATGTAATCGCCGATGTATTCCATGGGCCCGGGGCGGTAGAGGGCCACAGCGGCGGTGATGTGATCAAAGCGGTTGGGCTTCATCTTGGTGAGCATGCGTCTCATGCCCGCTGACTCTACCTGAAAGACACCAATGGTCTCGCCGCTGGATAGGAGCTCGTAAATGGCGGGATCATGCAAGGGGATGGTATCTAGGTCCAGCTTGACCCCGTGGTTCTGTTCGATGAGCTCGCAGGCCTTGCGCATGGCGGTCAGCGTGGACAGCCCCAGGAAGTCTATCTTCAGCAGGCCGATGGACTCCACGATGTCCATATCGTACTGGGTCATGACTCCACCCTCTCCCCCCATGGGACGGTGCAGAGGGGCGTAGTCAACCACTGGCTTATCGGTGACAACTACCCCTGCGGCGTGGGTGGAGGCATGGCGAGCTAGCCCCTCCAGGAGTTGTGCTGTGTCCACCAGTTCGCGGGTGTAATCCTGCTCTTCGTAAAGCCTCTGGAACTCGGGGACGTTGAAGGCATCGGAGAGTTTGACCTTGGGGCCGGCCGGAACGAGCTTGGCCACCCGATCCACCTCCGGCAGGGGAAGATCCAGCGCCCGACCTGCATCGCGGATGGCCGCCCGAGCGCCCATGGTGCCAAAGGTGATGATGTGAGCTACTTGGTCCTGGCCGTAAGTTTCAACGGTGTAGCGAATCATCTCCTCCCGCTGATCGTCGGGGAAGTCCAGGTCAATGTCTGGCATGGTCACCCGACCAGGGTTGAGCAGCCGTTCGAACATTAAGTCATGGCGCAGGGGGTCCATCCTTGTGATGCCCAGCGTGTAGGCCACAATGCTGGAGGCCCCGGAGCCGCGCACATTCCACCATATGCCCTTACTCTGAGCGTGGCGGCATAGGTCCCAAACGATGAGGAAGTAATCGTCAAAGCCCATACGGTGGATGATGTCCAACTCGTAGTCCAACCTCTCGTGCACCTCAGGCCCAGGCTCTCCCCTGCCTGCGCGAACAGGATATCGCTCGACTAGCCCCTCCTCGCACAAGGACCGCAGGTAGGATTGAGCTGCGTGGCCCTCTGGCACAGGGAAGATGGGCAGGTGATAGCTCTTGCGGTCCAGGTTGACATCGCACCGCTCCGCTATCGCGACCGTGTTCTCCAGCGCCTCCGGCAGCTCCGGAAACATCTCGGCCATCTCCTCGGGAGCCTTGAGGTAGAAGCTCTCGTCCTCCATCCGCATACGATCGGGATCGTGTGTGGTGGTGTTGGTCTGGATGCACAACAGGATCTCCTGGGCATGAGCGTCCTCGGGATTGATGTAGTGGACATCGTTGGTAGCTACCAGAGGGATATCCAACTCCCTTCCCAGCTTGACTATCTCCCGGTTTATCTCCTCCAGCTCCGGCAGTCCCTCGTGGACCTGAAGTTCCAGGTAGAAGTTCTCAGGCCCAAAGGTCTCACGATACCAAAGTGCAGTTTCCCTAGCCTTGTCCATCTGCCCTCTGTGTATCAGGGTTGGGATCTCCCCCGCCCTGCATCCAGATAGGGCAATAAGCCCCTGAGAGTGCTCTCGGAGATAGGGTTTATCCACCCGTGGCTTGTAGTAGAACCCCTCCAACTGCGCAGCGGTGGCGATCCTCAGCAGATTTTGATAACCTGTGTTATTCCTAGCCAGGAGCACCAGGTGGTAGGAGGTGCGATCTCGCTTGGGGTGGCGATCAGTCATGCGGCGCGGGGCCATGTAAATCTCCATCCCAATGATGGGCTTGATGCCTTCGGACTTGCAAGCCCGGTAGAACTCGATGGCTCCGAACATGACCCCATGATCGGTGAGAGCCACGGCAGCCATGCCCAGTTCCGCCGTGCGCTGGGCCAACTCATCAAGCCGCGTTAGTCCATCGAGGAGGGAGTACTCGCTGTGAACGTGGAGGTGGACAAAGTCAACCATCAGCCTCTTCCTGATTACATGAATTAGCGATTGTGGAGTAGCCATTATTATAGCACGGATTCCTGCTTTCCACATCTCGGACAATGTAGACAGAACCCCTCGCCTGTGCCAGGCATCTTGCCAGTACCTGGCACAGGTGAAAGTCCCCTATGGTGTGAGGTTCAGGGGCGTCCCCGCCCCGTCGCCCGCCCGCGTTTGTCCGGTAAATGCCTTCGGCGGGGACGCCTCGGCCCTCAGGCCTGTCCTGGCAAAGGGAAGTCCCCTTTCAAAATATCTGCGCCTGTGCTATACTTATTGAGACGAATGGACTGATGATAGAAAAGGAGGGTGGGAAATGACAGAGCGGACTTCGACCAGGGAGAGCGTGCTGGCCGCGGTTGAGGAGAGGAGTGTGGATTTCATTCACCTACAGTTCACTGATGTAGTAGGCGTCGTGAAGGGGGTGACTATCCCAGTGGAGCAACTTCCTAGAGCGCTGGAGGAAGGGGTGTGGTTCGATGGCTCCACCATCCAGGGTTTCGCCCGCATCGCTGAGAGCGACATGTACCTTATGCCCGATCCAGCTACCTTCGCCGTGATCCCCTGGGAGCAGGAGCCGGGGAGGGTGGCCGCCCGTCTTATCTGCGATGTGTACACCCCGGCTTTTGAGCCCTTCGAGGGAGACCCCAGGGGCGTGCTCAAAAGGGCGCTGGCCGAGGCCCAGGGGATGGGGTATGTTTATCAGACGGGACCGGAGTTGGAGTTCTTCCTCTTCCGCAGAGGGGATGATGGAAAGACCGCACCTCAACCCCACGACCAAGGAGGTTACTTCGATCTCTCCACCGATCTGGCGGTGGAGGTGCGCAAGGACATGGTCAATGCCTTGAGCGCCTTTGGCATCCAAGTGGAGGCCAGCCATCATGAGGTGGCCAGCGGTCAGCACGAGATAGACTTCCAGTACGCCGATGCGCTGCGGGCGGCGGATAACGCCGTGACCTTCAAGTATGCGCTGAAGGCGGTGGCTAAAAAGCATGGGCTGCACGCCACCTTTATGCCCAAGCCTATCTCCGGCATCGCGGGCTCAGGGATGCACACCCATCAGAGCCTGGTTGGTGCTCAGACAGGGGGAAATATCCTAGCCGATCCAGAGAATGAGTACGGACTATCAGAGGTGGCTAAGCATTTCATCGCCGGCCAGCTAGCTCACGCCCAGGGGATGTGCGCCGTGTTAGCTCCCTTGGTCAACTCCTACAAGCGCCTCGTCCCCGGTTACGAAGCGCCGGTGTACATAAGCTGGGCTCGCATCAACCGCTCGGCGCTGATACGGGTTCCCAAGGTGAGCGACCCTCAGGCCACGCGGCTGGAGCTGCGCTGTCCCGACCCCAGCTGCAACCCCTATTTGGCCTTCGCGGTGATGCTGGAGGCAGGGCTGGAGGGGATCAGACAGGAGCTGGAGCCAATGGCTCCGGAGGAGGAGAACCTGTATGACCTGGATCTAGCCCGCGCTCAGCACATGGAGGTCCTGCCTGGCTCATTGGACGAGGCCTTGGAGGAGCTAGCCAAAGACAGCCTGGTGCAGAAGGCGCTGGGTCAGCACGTCTACGAGCAGTTCATGGAGGCTAAGACCCAGGAGTGGAACGAGTATAGGTTGCAGGTTACGCCCTGGGAGGTGGAGCGTTACCTGCCGATCTATTGATGATATTCCTCGAAGTGAAATAAAGGAGGAAAATGAACCACAACATCGTACAGAAGGTAATCAGCGAGCACTTGGTATCCGGCTGTATGGCACCCGGCGAGGAGATCGCTATCCGGATTGACCAGACCCTCACTCAGGATGCCACCGGTACTCTGGCCTACCTGCAACTGGAGGCCATGGGGGTTCCCAGCGTGCAGACTGAACTCTCTGTAAGCTACGTGGATCACAACCTGCTCCAGGCCGACTTCCGCAACGCCGACGACCACCGCTATCTGCGGTCGGTGGCGGCCAAGTATGGCATCGTCTTCTCCCGACCGGGGAATGGCATCTGCCATCAGGTGCACTTGGAGCGCTTCGGCGTGCCGGGCAGGACGCTGCTCGGCTCCGACAGCCACACCCCCACCGACGGAGGTCTGGGCGCGCTGGCCATCGGCGCTGGGGGGCTTGACGTGGCCGCGGCCATGGCTGGGGAGCCCTTCTACCTCAATATGCCCCTGGTTGTGGGAGTGAGGTTGGCAGGGGAGCTCCCTCCCTGGGTCTCGGCCAAGGATGTGATACTGGAGGTGTTGAGGCGTCTGGACGTCGATGGCGGGGTGGGGAAGGTGCTGGAGTACTTCGGCCCTGGAGTGAAGACGCTGGCCGTGCCGGAGCGAGCTACCATTACCAATATGGGGACCGAGACCGGCGCGACTAGCTCCATCTTTCCCTCCGATGAGACGACGCTCGCCTTCCTGCGCGCTCAGGGGAGGGAGGAGGACTGGCGTCCCTTGACCGCCGATTCGGATGCGGAATATGACGAGCTCATGGAGATCAACCTATCGGAGCTCGAACCCCTCATCGCCTGCCCCTCCAGCCCCGGCAATGTGGTCCCCGTGCAGGAGGTGGAGGGCACGCCGGTGGCCCAGGTTTGCGTGGGCAGCTGCACCAACTCCTCCTATCGGGACCTGATGACCGTGGCCGCGGCGCTCAGGGGAAAGACAGTGCATCCGCAGGTTAGCCTCACCCTCTCCCCCGGCTCCCGGCGGGTGTACCTCCTGATCGCGGAGAATGGCGCCCTGGCCGATCTGATAGCCGCCGGAACGCGGGTGCTGGAGGTGGGCTGTGGCCCCTGTATCGGCATGGGCCAGGCTCCTCCCACTGGGACCGTGTCGGTGCGTTCCTTCAATCGCAACTTCCCTGGCCGCAGCGGCACGGAAGAGGACCAGGTGTACCTGGCCAGCCCTGCGATCTGCGCGGCCACAGCCCTTTCCGGCCGCATCACCGACCCGCGCCATTTAGGGGAGGTGCCCTCCATCCCTGAACCGAAGCAATACCCTGCCGCCGACAACATGTTGATCCTCCCTCCGCCCGACAGCTCCGATGTGGAGGTGATCCGTGGGCCCAACATCCAGCCCCTGCCCACGAGGGGCCCGCTTGAGGGCGCGATCCGAGGCCAGGTTCTGCTCAAGGTAGGGGACGACATCACCACTGACCACATCATGCCCGCTGGCGCCGAGGTCCTGCCCCTGCGGTCCAACATCCCCGCCATCAGCCGCTACGTGTTTCGGCAGGTTGATCCCACCTTCGTACGCCGTGCTGAGGATGCGGGCGGCGGTCTCATAGTCGCCGGAGCCAACTATGGGCAGGGCTCCTCCCGCGAGCACGCGGCCCTGGCCCCCATGTACCTGGGTGTGAAGGCCGTGCTGGCAAAAAGCTTCGCCCGCATCCATCAGGCCAACCTGGTCAACTTCGGCATCCTGCCCCTGAGCTTTGTGGATGAGGCGAGCTATGAGGCCCTGAGCCAGGGAGATAAATGGGAGATAACCGGGGTTCGGGAGGCCATTCGAGAGGGGAAGAAACTGGAGGTGAGGAATCTCGTCACAGGCCGTGCCCTCCCGGTCACCTGCGAGCTGACCGAGCGGCAGCGGCTCATCTTGCTGTCCGGCGGATTGTTGAACTACATCCGTGAGGGAGGAGGGTAACTAGCGCATCACTAGCTGGCAATGTTAAATTCGCCAGCCCGGCAGACAAAGGAGGGGACAGTTCATGGATAGGGAAGCGGGATTGACAGCCGAGATGTACCGAGCAGTTGTGGCGGTGGTGGATGAACGGGTGGAAGAGATTCGGGTCACTCGTCGGGACTTCGATGAGTTGAGAAGCGTCGTCCAAGACATGAGCCAGATCCAAGCGGATACCCAGGCCAGTATCAGGGAGCTGGCGCAGGCTCAGTCTCGAACCGAGGCACGAGTTGGAGGATTAGAGCAGGCGATGCAGGAGCTGGCTCAGGCCCAGGCTCGAACTGAGGTACGTCTGGAGGAACTTGCTCAGGCCCAGGCCCGGACGGAGGAGCGGGTTGGGGGATTAGAACAAGCGATGCGGGACCTGGCTAAGGCCCAGGCCCGAACCGAGACAGCGCTTCAGAATCTGGCTCAGCAGGTGGGGGCGCTAAGCGAGAATGTGGGCTTCGGCCTGGAGGACATTGCCCGCACCATCCTGCCAGGCTATCTGCGCTGGAAGTATGGGGTGAAAGTGAAAAGGCTGGGGAAAAGGTACTACAGGGTGGAAGGTGAGTCGCTGGAGGTTGACCTCTACGCCGCAGGGCAGCGGAATGGCCAGTCGATAACCGTCCTGGGTGAGGTCAAATCGCGCATCTACGAGCGCGAGGTGGAGGGCTTCCAAGAGACACTGGCCCAGGTGAGATCGCAGATCGAGGGTGAGATCTTCCCCCTGATGTTTGGCTACTTCATCCACCCCTCAGGTGTGCAAGCCGCAGGGGATGAGATGGTTCTGATAGCCTCTTACCAGCCAGTGACGGAGTTCCAGGCGGCGGAGATGGAGCAGCGGGAGCGGGGACTCGATGGCTGAGAGAACACGGTCGTACAACATGGCCTTTATCCCGAGGACCCCAATCAGCCGCCGCGCCTCCTCGATGCTGGAGGGAGAGGGGATCATATGACTCGAAAGGAAATCCGGATCCAGGCCGTGACCTTCGACTTCTGGGGTACTCTGTACCAAAATAGGGATGTCGAGCCCATTCGATTGGCGCTGCTGCGAGAGGGGATCAATCATCCTGGGAGGCACAAGCTGGATGAGAAGCTTGTGCCAGCCTACGAATACGCTCACCAGCTGGCCCATAATCGTTGGCGGAAGGAACAGCGTACCACACCCGCGGCCGAGCGCCTGGATGCCACGTTGGACTACCTGGGGATCAGCGTCTCCCCATCCGTCAGGGCTGAGTTGGCGAGAGGATTGGAGGAAACGCTGCTGCGGAGGCCACCCAATCCCTCCCCCGGCGTCTATCGTCTGCTTCAGGCCCTGCGAGAGCTGGGAGTGCGGATCGGGCTCATATCCGACACAGGTATCACGCCAGGGCGGGTGTTGCGGCAGATCATGGCCCGCGACGGGCTGCTTCCCTTTTTTCAGCACTGTACTTTTTCCGATGAGGTGGGCCGGGCTAAGCCCCATCCTCTTCCCTTCCGACACACGCTGGAGGCCCTGAAGGTGGAGGCTCTGGCTGCGACCCACATCGGGGACTTGCCAGGGACGGACATCGTGGGGGCCAAGGGGGTGGGGATGCGGGCCGTGCTCTTCACTGGCGTCACCGACCCTCAGGAGGAAGTCGACTTGGCAGATGGTCTGCTGGCCAGCTACGAGGATCTGGAGACAGCGCTTCGAGTGCTCGATGGAGGCTGAGCGATGGATGACGGCTTGCCGATGGAGGGGCGCTATCTCACCGGCGATCTCCCCGGCATCGGGGGAAAGATCAAGGTTCAACCTGAGGACTTCGTGGTCGAGGAGCTTCCCCTCTACGAGCCCTGCGGCCAAGGGGAGCACACCTACGTCCGCATCGAGAAGCGGGGGCTTTCGACCTTCGAGGCGGTGCGGGCTTTCGCCCGAGAGCTGCGAATTCCCACCCGTGACATCGGCTACGCGGGGATCAAGGACGCGCAGGCAGTGGCCCGACAGACGCTATCTCTGATGCAAGTTGAGCCGGAGGAGGTGGAGAAGCTTCGCATCCCCAATATTAAAATCCTGTGGATCAACCGGCATAGCAATAAGCTGCGGAGAGGCCATCTGCGGGGCAATCGCTTTATCATCCGCGTGCGCGGCGTGGAGGAGTCGGTTTTGCCTCGTGCTCGACAGGTTCTGGAGCTGCTGCGGCGACGCGGGGTACCCAATCATTATGGCCTACAGCGCTTCGGCCACCGGGCCAACTCCCATACTCTGGGCCGAGCCCTGCTGCGAGAGGACACGGTCTCCTTTTTAGCTGAGTTCCTGGGGCTTCCCCGTCCCCAGGAGACAGAACTCATGCGAGAGGCCAGATCGCGCTTCGATGCCGGCGACTGGGAGGGCGCGCTCGAGCTGTGGCCATCAGGCATGGCTAACGAGCGCCGCGCCCTCCGGACGCTCGTGGAGACGGGGGATGAGGCCCGCGCTGTGCGCAGCGTGCCCCGGCGCATGCGCCGCTTTCTGCTGTCCGCCTACCAGTCTCACCTCTTCAACCGCATCGTCGCAGCGCGGCTGGGGGAGATAGACCGGGTGCGGGAGGGCGATCTGGCCTGGAAACATGACAGCGGGGCCGTGTTCCTGGTGGAGGACGCTGAGGCAGAACAGCCTCGCGCCGAGCGGCTGAAGATCAGCCCCTCAGGGCCTATCTTTGGCTACAAGATGCTGATGCCGCAGGGAGAGCCGGGCCGTCTGGAGCGCGAAGTCTTAGAAGAGGAAGGACTTGCGCTGGAGGACTTTCGTCGGCCAAGGGGCCTGAAGGCCAAAGGTGCGCGGCGGCCACTGCGTGTTCCCCTGAGAGAAGCGGAGCTGTGGTACAACGAGGGGCTGATGATCAGCTTTGATCTGCCCTCGGGAAGCTACGCCACCAACGTGCTGCGAGAGATCGTGAAGGATGAGGGGAGGAGGTGATTGTGATGGCGCAGATTGTGGTCAGAGGGATATACGATGGTAAGAGAATAGAGTTATTGGACAAAGTGGCAATCGAGAAACCTTAGGGGGTCACCATCCGCTTTGAGAGAGCTAAGCGGAGATGAATACGTGGGAGCTGAGGTGCTGAAATATCTAGGCTTCTGGCCAGAGATGCCCAATGATTTCGCCGAAGATATCATGGAGGGCCGTCGGACATTCTTCTCTGATCGGGAGGTAGACCTGTGAGACGACGAGTTCCGTAGCACAGCCTTTAGCTTGGAGTCGCCTAAGGCCCGACGCTGAAGCATCGGGCTGCCTGTCCTGGCCAGGGAAAGAGCAAAGCTCTTCAAGCTGGATCCCAGCCCGATAGGGCTTCGTCCTTTCAGCGCGATGGCTTTATCCTCGCGCTTTAACTCGCGGCGGTAGGAGGGTGCAACATGGAACTGCTAACAGGACAGCTAACTCGAGAACCGGTGTTTCGGTGGGCTCTCTTTACGGCGATCGAGGCGGTGTTGGAGAACGCAGTAACCGCCGCCTGGCGCGGGGCCGCTGGGCAACTCAAGCCACGCTTTCTGCGTTGGGTGGGAGAGGACCAGGAGGGCCAACGTCGGGCCGCCTTCGCCAGAGCTGCCGAGGTCGCCCGTGCCAACACCCTGCGCTACGCCGCCGACCCGCAGCAGGCGGAGAGGATTCTGGACACCCTGGACAGCGAGCGCGACCCCGTGCAGCGCCGGGATCGGGTCAAGCTCTACGACAAGTGCGTCACCGCCCTGGTGGACACTTGGGAGAAGGTCAAAGGCCTGACGCTGGAGGAGAGGCAGCGCGATTTCTACCGCTACCGGCGGCGGCTGCTGGAGCGGCTGGCCTACGAACTACACACCCAAGCCGAGGAGCCGGGGCAACTGCAGACGGTCAAGAGGGGCGATCTGGAGCTTCTGCTCACGCGCTTCCTGATGGAGAACCGGCGGCTGGGGTTCGCCGACGATCCCGACGGCGCCCGGGAGGAGGCACGGGCCTTCATTCGGCTGGCCCGGGGGCGGACGGGGCTGCTGGTGGAGCGGGGTCAGGGCGTGTTCGGCTTCTCCCACCTGACCTTTCAGGAGTACCTGGCCGCCTGCGACGTCGAGAACCGCTGCATTCATCGTGGGGTGGAAGCCATCTGGAAGGAGATCGAAGGCCGCCTGCACGATCCCCACTGGCGGGAGGTGATCCTGCTCCTGCTGGGCAGTTTGAACGAATACGACGAGCCGCCAACGCTGCTGGTGGAGCGCATCCTGGAGACCGGCGAGGAGGGTAAGTTTGAGTCGGTGCTCCACCGCCACCTCTATCTGGCCGCCCGCGCCCTGGCCGACCGGGTGGACGTGGCGACTGACCTGCATCGGGATGTGGTGGACGAGCTGCTGAGGATCGCCCGCACCGCGCCATCGTGGGAACGAGGGGATGCCCTCACCACCCTCGCCTGGCTGGAGGGAGATGACTACGCCGCAGACAGCCTGCTGGCCCTGGCCCGCGACGAAAGCGTGGCCGAAGGGGTGCGGTTTGACGCCTACCAGAGTCTCAAGGCACTGGTGGGGGGAACAGTAGGCTGAGATAGAGATGGGCTCCTAGCCCTCGAAATCCCCCATCCCCTCCGCGATCCGAACCATCGTACCCGGCTCCACCCAGGTTGCAGAGCCCACCTGAACCGCACTGGCTCCCAGGTACAGGAACTCCAGCGCCTCTTCTGCGCTGTGGATGCCGCCGCAGTCGATGATCGGTTTCAACCCGCTGAGCTACCGCGTCCACCGCTGCCTCCACCGAGCCGGGAGCTCTGGACACCCTGGCTTTCCAACGAGCAACGACCCAGCAGGTATTTCCTATCCTACCCCCACCCTAAACCGAACAGCACTGGGGCTCGTCCATCGACGAGCCCTTTGTGTATGTCACTTCGACAGTAACAGCTGGCAAAATCAGAAACAGAGGCATTTGCGCCCTCAGCAAGATGAGAGAAGCGTGATATCTTAGCCTTCCTGCGCTGAGGCGGGAATAACACTAACAACCTTGCCCAGTATCCACAGCCCTTCTATCGCTTCCTGTTTCTTCATCCGGTGGGCCACCTCGCGGCCATCTTTGGTCTCTGAATACAGGTATACATAAGCATCATCGTAATCGAAGTGTTTCAAGGCTACTTCATCCCCGCTGTTCATTACAAGAGCCGCAACTATGTCGCCCTTCTCAGCTCTTGGCTGCTCTCGGATGAGCGCATAGTCTCCGGAATTGATGGATGCCCCCTGCATGCTATTCCCCTTAACTAAGAGGGCATAATCAGCCCTCGCGGCTTTTCCTTTATCCACCCAGATATTTCCGATTATACTCTGCCTATCCTCGATCAGCATGAAAGGCCCAGCTGGTATTTTCCCTAAAACTGGAAGCCGTCGAAGGGACTGAATAATAGGTGGGGGTTGGAACTCTTTTACTACTTCTGGCTTCCCAGTTTTCTCTTCGCTGTCTTCTTCTTCAGGTGATTCAGAACGGGGTTCTGCTTCAATTGGGGCCATGGTCTGTTTGCTCAGTTGATCGATTGCTTCCTCTAAGGCGGTGGAATCTACAGAGACACCGGCATCTGCCATGGCTTTATCTGCCTGTGCCAGTGCCTTGCGAGCATCATCTAGCTGACCGGCCTCGCTGTGGGTGTAAGCCAGCGTGAAGTATATCGCAGCATATACAACGGACATGTAAGGCTCAAACGCCTGCAAGGCTTGAGAAGCTCGGTATCTGGCTTCACATAGATCTAAGTAAGTAGCAGATGTCAAGTCTCACAAAGTCATACCGGGCAAAGTCTCACAAAGTCGTACCGGTCAAATCGTTGCATAGCATCATCTCGCGCCAGGCTCGTGGTGTGAAAGGTAGTGTCAGTTGATACACCGGCAAAGTAAGCATAGGGGCCAGCTCCCCCATCAGGTTGGATTTGGTCAACCCTTGGATGGGGAAACGGATCTCTCTTTCTCCATCCTCGGAACGACAGACCAGCTCGCGTGTCTGGGGATCGAACGTGATCTCCAATTGCTGCTCAGCAAAGTCCTTTCCGGCATTGTAGCGCTGCGCACCGATAGAGAACTGACCCT
>JAYEMR010000040.1:0-1475 GCA_034718215.1 Chloroflexota bacterium | reverse complement strand
CGGTCGGCGGCCTGCCCACCTGTGCCTGATCAGGTGCAGGCATACGCGACGCTAGCCCCGATCTGCCTTCACGTTCATACTTGCGTCGCCACTTGCGGACCGAGCAGCCCATAGCCTCGGCAATCTCGGGGTCCGTTTGGCTTGCTTCCCAGCGCTCACCAATTTCGATTCGTTCCTCCAGCGTAGTTGTTCGCCCTCTTTGTCTCATAGCTGCTCCCCTCCCGGATACTTTGCTCTTCCGGTCAGGATAGCAGATTGACGCGTTCTTTCACCTGTGCCTGATCAGGTACAGGCAAAGGGCGGTACGACTTTTCGAGACTTTGCTAATGTGCAACCGGTACGACTTTATGGGACTTGACAGAAGTAAAAGTGACAACAGCCTCCCGGGCGAAGACGATGGCGGCACAGAAAAGCATGCTTAGGTCCACTCCTGAGGATATAGCGTGGGTGGAGAGCATGGTGGACAACCCCCAGACGATAGATACGTATAGGGCTGCAAGCAGCAGAGGTGTGGAGGCGCCGCTGACATCCATCGTAGATCCCGCCGATCCGTATGATTACATCCTGATCACAAGCAACGCATTGAGCAGCTCTTTCCAACCGTTAATTGATTGGAAGATTACAAAAGGTCTCAAGGCCAGAATCTTGACTACGGAGGACATCTACGCCAACTACAGCGGTACGGATAACCCAGACAAGATTCGCAACTTCATCATTGACGCCTACACGACCTGGGCATCTACAGGCCATCCTTTGCAGTACGTCTTGCTGGGCGGAGACGACGAGATCATCCCGGTCAGGTATCTCTGTGACCCGGGAAGCGGGTTTTCCTCTCACGGCGGCTGGATGCCCTCGGACATGTACTACGCGGGATTGGACGGGAACTGGGATGCCGATGGCGATGGCTTGTACGGAGAAGATGAAGAGAATGGGAGTGAAGGTGAGGAATGTGATTTCTTCGCTGAGGTATACGTGGGGCGGATGACTGTAGATGCAGCTATAGGAGCTATGAATATCGTTAACAAGACTCTGAATTACGAACAAAATCTGACCGCCGATTACCTTAACCGGACATTGCTCATTGGAAAGCGGTTGACGAGGTATTGGCAGGGCAGCACCAATAAAGATGCGGTGGCCGAACTTATACCGCAGTACAATGTCACGACACTCTACGACCGGGATGGCACTTACAGCGACGCGGCTGTGATAGAGGAGATGAACGACGGCACACACCTGGTAAATTATGATGGCCATGGTGGATGGTGGGGGCTTCCTATAAGCCCCTCGCAAGTTGGCAGTCTCACCAATCTATACTTTTGCACTTTTTGAGCGGTGCTGAGACAGTGATACGACTTGTCCAATGCCTCTTTCGACGTAAACTAGACAAAATCAGTCACTCACCGGGAGGAAGAGGCAATGGAGTCATATGTCCCAGCGATTTTGGTCAGTTACATGGCGCTGTTCGCGACTCATTT
>JAYEMR010000039.1:0-21687 GCA_034718215.1 Chloroflexota bacterium | reverse complement strand
TATGGCGCTGTTGATGGTCATGGGACTGAGCTTGTTGGTGTATGCTTTGGCTGAACGCAAACTCCGCACACAGTTGGCGGCGCACGATGAGCATATCCCGGATCAAAAGGGACAACCCACCCAACGCTCGACAATACGGCGGATCTTTCACCTGTGCCTGCCCGCACCTGCGCGGGTCCTGTCTGCCTGTACCCGATCAGGCACGGGTGCGCAGGCAGGACAGGTGATCAGGTGCAGGCAAATGTTTGAGGGCATCGATGTGCTGTTGATCTCTACTTCGACCGGTACGGAGCGGCAAGTACTGAATCTGGAACCTATCCATCACAAGATCCTCAAACTCCTTGGCCCTTATGTCCAAAATTGCTATCTCATCGACATATAACTGCGGAAAGTGGGATTATGCGCTTCCAGCGTGTGCATAATTCTTTCAGAAAGAAACACGGCTCTTTGAGGTTTAGTGTGGTAATAGCCCTGTTGAGTGTCTGAACTTGACAACGAGAGGCAGATCCTCCAAAATCAGGGAAAAGCGATGACTGGAGGATATCATGGCCCAAACCATATTCCCTACAGAAGAAGCCGTTGAACGGTACAAAGAAGTCACCAACGTCTTAGGATTGAAAGACTTCGATGTCGTTGGAGTTGAGCACGATGAAGAAAGCAACAGCCTGATCTTGCTTTGTGCGCACCGGTGGCCGGTAGCTATCTGTCCGGAGTGCGGGAATGTGTCTCAAGAGATTCATGACATCCGGACCGGCGGCGTGTACGCGATCTGGCTGTAGCCGAGCACCGCTGCTGGTTGGAGTTTGATAGTCGGCGCTTCATGTGTAGATACTGTGGCAGACCTTTGAGGGCTTGGGCTACAAGAAAGTAGAGGACATATGGCTGCGAGCAGCCCGCCGACAGGTTCAACAGCAGGCAGCCAGACGGCCTCTCATCCGTGTACTGGGCGTGGATGAGATTAGCAAGCGCAAGTACCCTCGTGAATATGCCCTCGTGTTGTCAGACCTGGAGCGGAACTGCGTGGTGGATGTATTGTCTGATCGGCTCACCTGTACCCAATCAGGTACGGGCAAAAGCAGCCTGGAAGCATGGTTTGATGACTTGAACCCAGAGGAGCGAGGCCATATTGAGCAGGTGGCTATGGATCTATGGGAACCTTATCGTCTGGCTGTCCAAGCCAAGTTGCCCCAGGCCGACATTGTCGCGGACCGCTTCCACGTCATGCAGAATCTGAACGAAGTCATTCACAAAGCCCGGCGAGCCATTCAGCGTCAGGCACCTGAGGAGGTCAAGGACCAGCTCAAAGGTCTCCGCTGGACACTGGTGAAAAATGAGTCCAGTCTGAAAGAGCAAGAGCGTGAACGCTTGGCCCAACTGAAGGTCTGCTATCCGAAGATGTATCAACTGTACTGTCTACGCCAAGATTTCCACCGTCTGTTTGAAGATCACACTGATCTCCAGGCTGCTGAAGATGCGCTGGAGAAGTGGATACACCGGGCTGAGAAGTTGGGCTTAAAACCTTTACAGACCTTCATTGCTACGCTGCGCAACTGGTGGCAGCCCATCCTGAACTTCTTCAAGGAGCGCGTGACCAGCGGTTTCATTGAAGGGATCAACAACAAGATCAAGCTCATCAAGCGCATCACCTTTGGCATGCCCAACTTTGAGCATTTCCGCCTTCGTGTCTTGTTCGAGTTCGGCTAGCCGCTGACCACACTAAAACTCAAAGAACCAGAAACACTTGTGGTAAAATAGCACACCGTTCAGGCAAGCAAAGACCGATTCTACGTTGGTGCTGAAAAGCCCGAAAATGAGCTTGGTCTCCGATGATGCGTGGTTTGTTCATTGGTGGACCGTAAGGCACCCCGTTTGGTAGTCTACAGAGTTCAAGCATCATCGGGCCTGAACGTCTTTATCAAAGAGCAATAGCGAATCAAAAGGGAGTGCATAATGGCGAAAAGACCCAAGCCTTTACTTTCCGCTAAATCTGGTCGAGTGAGCGTGTTGCTCCGACAGCTTACGATGCCCAGAAACCTTTCTGGGTCAAGAAAAGGGGATAATTGGGTAAATGGAGTCGCTTTCAGGTGTCGGCTGCTTGCTTTTGACGCTGATGTCCCAAGATCCCTTTGGGGAGGTGGTCAGTCGGCGAGGACTTTCTCCGAATTCGCTCCGGCAAGGGGAAAGCGGTCGGCCTGTCCTGCCTGCACCTGATCAGGCACAGGTGGCCAGGGAAAAAGTGCTCCTTCCAGCACCCGGCGCAGCCGCCCCGGCGTGGGCTTCGGCCTGTCGGCCACAGGCGGGTTCCGATTCCAAAAACCAGTCGGCGTCGCCGGTAAGCTGGCTGCTAGATAGGTGATGATTCCCCCGGCCAACAACTCCAACTCTGGAAGTCGTTGTCGACTCTCCGGAGCGAAAACGAACCCTGGCCACCTGTGCCTGATCAGGTGCAGGCAGGACAGGCTGGCGCTCACCGCCTAGCATCTGTTTAGCAGCGAGGGGGACTTGCTCGACCGGCCAACGATTCCGATACAACCCATACAGGGCTTTCCCACTCAACGGCTCGGAGCAGGCCCTGTGAATACTTAATTCTACAGGGCAGGCCAGGAGTAAGGGATCAATGAAGCGCGGATCGTGGATGGCCACCACGGTAAGGGTCCCATTGTCGGGGTCTACCTTCACATCGCGCCGCACCAAATCATCCCAGAACTTAGCCCGGAGATGGACCCCTTTCTCCATCCGTTCCTCTCCTGCCTGCGCACCTGTACCCGATCAGGTGCGGGCAGGCACGGGCAGACAGGATCCGATCCGGCGGGTGGCCTCAATGTAGTGGCCGTCGTAGATCCGAGGCAACGGGAGTACGATTTCCCCATACTCCGGGGGACGGCCACCTTTGTACTGGGGCAATCCATTCCGCCGGCCGGTGAAGTTACTACGCAGACGCACCAGATAGAGACCAAGGGTCTTTTGCACTTTCCTGAGTGAAAAGCCGGCGTCCAGTACGGGCATCTCATCCGGAAGCACTTCTCGACGCCCCCAACCTCAAAACAAACACGTTTGGGCTACCCTGGACGGTAAAGAGGCGGCTTTGAGTCGGTTGGCCGGATGAATCGTGCTGCGTGAAGGTAGCCATATTCAACACCGGGTGGCTCTGTGTGATGGCTGTGAGGCATTGCAAACCCGTATCGAAACCCATTTCCCTGGCTTTGCTCTGATCTTGGACTTTATCCACGCTAACGAATACTTGTGGGATACAGCCAACAGCTTGCTGGGTGAGACTCATGAACAATGGGAAAGCTGGATGAGGGCACATACGCTTCAGCTTCTCTCTGGCGAAACTGAGCAAGTCATTGCTGAATTCCGAGAGCTTGCCCTAGATCCTCAACGCCCGTCATCACAGTGAACGCAACTCGACAAAACGGCCAACTATTTCCCTGCCTGCGCAGGCAGGGAGCACAATTTGCCGTACATGGACTATCCAACCTACCTGGCAAAGGGCTGGCCCATTGCTTCCAGGGTGATTGAGGGCGCTTCTCGTCATCTTGTTCGCGAAGCATGCCTACGGCGGAAAGACAGATTGGAACTCTCAGGCATGCACTGGACCCAAGACGGAGCTGAAAACCTGCTCCATCTGCGCGCCGTAGCCGAAAATGATGATTGGGATGCCTACCATGCCTTCCGCAAGTACAAACGGCGCCTGCGTCTGTACAACTCACCTTCCCCCAACCAAACCGTCTTGGAAAGACAAGTATTGGACAGTGAAACTTGGCGGACTTCCTTGATCACCACATCCGTCAAACCAAGCAATCCGGCAAGCTGCTATATCTTACCACTGGTCGCCTGAAGGAGTTCCAATTCAAAATGAAACGCACCCATTTCATTTGGGTTGTAGAGGCACCCCTTGCGGGTGCCCAGGGTGGGCGCAAGGCTCACCCCTAACCTATTTGAAACACACCCAATTGAAAAGCGCTTCCCAATTCGGGGAAGCGCTTTTGTCTCACAGAAAAAGATCCTCTTGGCAATGACCTACTCTTCCGAGGGGCCGCCCCCTAAGTACCATCGGCGCTGGCGGGCTTAACTTCCGTGTTCGGGATGGGAACGGGTGTTTCCCCGCCGCTAGAATCACCAAGAGGATCCTATTTGGCTCATGGCTAGTAGCCGATTGTTAGCACCCTAAAAACTGAACAGAATGCATTAACTCTCTCCTGACATATCACGCTAAGAATCAAGCCCTCGGCCATTAGTACGGCTTCGCTGAACGCATTACTGCGCTTACACGTGCCGCCTATCCAGCAGGTAATCTACCTGCGGCCTTACCCGGTTTACCCGGTGGGGGACCTTATCTTGAGGCGAGTTTCCCGCTTAGATGCTTTCAGCGGTTATCTCTGCCAGACATAGCTACCCAGCAATGCTCCTGACGGAACAACTGGTACACCAGCGGTCTGTCCACCTCGGTCCTCTCGTACTGAAGGCAGCTCCCCTCAAGTCCCCTGCGCCCACAGCGGATAGAGACCGACCTGTCTCACGACGGTCTGAACCCAGCTCGCGTACCGCTTTAATGGGCGAACAGCCCAACCCTTGGGACCGTATTCAGCCCCAGGATGCGACGAGCCGACATCGAGGTGCCGAACCGGGCCGTCGATATGAACTCTCGGGCCCGACCAGCCTGTTATCCCCGGGGTAGCTTTTATCCGTTAAGCTACGGCCCTTCCACACGGAACCGTAGGATCACTAAGCCCGACTTTCGTCTCTGCTCGACTTGTAGGTCTCGCAGTCAAGCTCCCTTATGCCTTTGCACTCAACGGCGGGTTTCCATTCCGCCTGAGGGAACCTTTGGGCGCCTCCGTTACCTTTTGGGAGGCGACCGCCCCAGTCAAACTGCCCACCTAGCACTGTCTCCCTGTCGGATCACGATCAGGGATTAGGGTCAAAACTTGACCAGGGTGGTATTCCAAGAGCGACTCCACTGAGGCTAGCACCCCAGTTTCATAGTCTCCCACCTATCCTGCACAAGCCAAGCCCTAACTCAATACCAAGCTACAGTAAAGCTCCACGGGGTCTTTTTGTCCTGCTGCGGGTAAACGGTATCTTGACCGCTACTCCAATTTCGCCGGGTCCCTCGTTGAGACACCGCCCCACTCGTTACGCCTTTCGTGCGCGTCGGAACTTACCCGACAAGGAATTTCGCTACCTTTGGACCGTTCATCACGTTACATTGCACATACATTCTAGGCAATATGGTTGGTTAGCAACCAACCCTCCGTGTCGCCACGGAGATCGGACCATATCATCATCTGCACAAACTGACGGCATTCCCACTACTTGGCAGATGCCTGGCGTATGGTCTCTGAGGATTCTCCCTAGCAAAAGCGGCTTAGTATCTCCTCATTGGAGTATCTGCGCCGCCCTGCACCACCATCATTCATATCGGCCCGGATCTTGAGTATCTTCCGAATTCCCTCTTCGCTCAGATGTCGTCCCTCTCGCATCAGCTGCGCGATCTTTTTGAACTTGCTGAAATCACGCTTCTTTTTGGCTGAGAGAAAAGAGAACCGGTCGAAGAAAGGAATTACATTTTCGCAGATGGCATTCAAATTGTTGACTTCGTAGTACCAGACTCCATCCCCTCTTCCGCGCAGCGTTCCGCATTGCAGATATCGTTTGAACAGCGTCAGGATGACGCGATCTTTTTGCGAAACGTTGAAACAGAGAGAGACTTTCCATGAAACCTGATAATCCTTACGCTGCCGGAAGGAAACATTAAAACTTCCTTCTCCATCTGTGAACCCTGCAAGATAGTAGCCGATGTGAGGTTGAATTCGCTTCACATTCAGAGCCATCGTAGCACCTCTTGGAGGTCTTCCGTAGGAGACTTTCCTGCTGATTGCCCGCACCTCACGGATTATCACTGCTCCTTACCGGAGCGAGTACCGGAGGATACACCGGGTTTTCCAGCATATAGCCGGGTTTATTAGCGTAACTACAGCGGTCCAGTCTATAGTTACGGCCGCCGTTCACCGGGGCTTCCATTCAGAGCTTCGGCCTCGACGAATCTCAGCCTAACCCCTCCTTTTAACCGTCCGGCACTGGGCAGGCGTCAGCCCCTATACTTCCTCTTACGAGTTAGCAGAGACCTGTGGTTTTGTTAACCAGTCGGCAGGGCCTGTCCTCTGCAACCCCCATCAGCTCCAATGGCCAGCATCTTCACCAACAGGGGCACTCCTTCTTCCGAAGTTACGGAGTCAAGTTGCCGAGTTCCTTAACGAGGGTTCTCCCGATCGCCTTAGGATTCTCTCCCCACCTACCAGTGTCGGTTTGCGGTACGGGCACCTAAGATTCAACGCTTAGAGGTTTTTCTTGGCGAATGGGCTCAACCACTTCCGGCTCTCTTGGCATCCGCTCGGCCCCTCAAGCTCCGAGCGCGGATTTGCCTACGCTCATCATCGCCCTACGGGCCTTGCACCTGCGCGTTCATCAGCAGGCTGGCCTACCCTTTCGCGTCGCCCCATCGCTCCTCTCAGGTGGTACGGGGATATTAACCCGTTATCCATCGCCTACGCCTCTCGGCCTCGGCTTAGGTCCCGACTAACCCGACGCGGATTAACCTTCCGTCGGAAACCTTAGGCTTTCGGCGAACATGATTCTCACATGTTTCACGCTACTCATGCCAGCATTCTCTCTTCTGTCCGCTCCACATGTCCTCTCGGTCATGCTTCTGTGCAGGCAGAACGCTCCTCTACCGATTAGCATATGGCAGATAGCTTATAGCTTCTGTGGTGCGGGAGCGTTTCCGCTCAACCGCCACCTGCTATAGGCTATTTGCTATAAGCCATACGCCAATCCCGCGGCTTCGGTGTCAGGCTTGAGCCCCGTTATATTTTCGGCGCGATATCACTTGACCAGTGAGCTGTTACGCACTCTTTAAAGGATAGCTGCTTCTAGGCGAACCTCCTGGCTGTCTAAGCAATATCACATCCTTTCCCACTTAGCCCGAACTTAGGGACCTTAGCCGGCGGTCTGGGCTGTTTCCCTCTCGACCACGAAACTCATCTCCCGTAGTCCGACTCCCACGCTCTGAAGTGACGGCATTCGGAGTTTGATTCAGTTTGGTAGGCTTTACACCCTCCTAGCTGATCCAGTGGCTCTACCTCCGTCACTAAACACGTGAGGCTAGCCCTAAAGCTATTTCGAGGAGAACAAGCTATCTCCGAGTTCGATTGGCATTTCACCTCTACCCACAGCTCATCCGAGCATTTTGCATCATACACCGGTTCGGGCCTCCACAAGGGATTAACCTCGCTTCACCCTAGCCATGGGTAGCTCACCCGGTTTCGTGTCTACTCCCTGCAACTACTCGCCCTGTTCGGACTCGCTTTCGCTACGGCTCCACCTGTAGCTGGCTTAACCTCGCCACAGAGAAGTAACTCGCTGGCTCATTATCCAATAGGCACGCGGTCAGGCGGGCTTTCGCCACTGCCCTCCCACTGCTTGTAAGCATACGGTTTCAGGTTCTATTTCACTCCCCTCTCCGGGGTTCTTTTCACCTTTCCCTCACGGTACTTGTGCACTATCGGTCACCAGAAGTGTTTAGCCTTGGACAGCGGACTGCCCTGCTTCCCACAGGATTAGCGTGCCCCGTGGTACTCAGGATCACCGACGGAAGTCTGCCTCATTTTCGCATACGGGACTGTCACCCTCTCTGGTCCACCTTTCCAGTATGATTCTGCTAGGAGGCAGTTTTCTCACTTCCCGAGAGCCCTGTGGGACTCCCTATCGGGTCCTACAACCCTCATCACGCAATGGCCACAGCCTTGCCGCGTTATGAGTTTGGACTGTTCCCCTTTCGCTCGCCACTACTCAGGGAATGATCTCTCTTCCTGAGGGTACTAAGATGTTTCAGTTCCCCTCGTTCCCCCCATCTCACCTATATATTCAGTGGATGGTACCTGAGTATTCCCTCAGGTAGGTTTCCCCATTCGGACATCCTCGGATCACAGCCTGCACACGACTTCCCGAGGCTTATCGCAGTGTGCCACGTCCTTCTTCGGCTTCTGGTACCAAGGCATCCACCATATGCCCCTAGTAGCTTGATTCATGTGATACAGCAGAATTAAGTATCAGCATTCTGTTCAGTTGTTAAGGTGCTAAACAACAATCCAGCCTTGGCGGCTGGCCTCTGAGGACTAACCCTCCCTGGCCCGTCCGCAGAGGTCAGCCGTCAACTCCTACCACGCAAAACGGCCTGGCATATCACCAGACCGCAAAATTATCCTGGATATGACCTTGAGCAAAGGTTATTCAATTCCAATAAGCCCTATTCACCATGTGAATTCTTTCCTCACTATCTCACAGCCAAGATTATTATACCACACTTTCCCATCTTGTCAAGTGGAGATGAGGGGACTTGAACCCCTGCCCTCCTCCGTGCAAAGGAGGTGCTCTCCCACTGAGCTACATCCCCACATGGAGTAACGAGTAATAAGTCAACGGGTAATAAGGGGAGGTAACTCCCCGTTACTCATCACTCGTTACCCGTTACTCTCACTGGTGGGCCTTTCTGGACTCGAACCAGAGACCTCACCCTTATCAGAGGTGTGCTCTAACCAACTGAGCTAAAGGCCCGCGATCACCACAAGCCCCACCCTCCTGTCTGCCTGTACCCGATCACCTGTGCCTGCCCACACCTGCGCGGGTACAGGTGATCAGGTGCAGGCAGGTACGAGTAGGCACAGGTTCGCGGGCAGAAAAAGCTCAAGGCCTCCCTTTGATGGACCCGAAACCACTTCGTACCTTAACAACTGAGGAGTGACAGGAAAGCAGGGAGTTCGGAAGACACAAATCTCGCGATTTGTGATAGACCTAGGAGTATTAGTCCATCGACCAGCCCTTAACTAACTGGCCTGCCGATAGACTAACCTTCTCCCTAGAAAGGAGGTGATCCAGCCGCACCTTCCGGTACAGCTACCTTGTTACGACTTAGTCCCAGTCACCAATCCCACCTTAGACGGCTGCTTCCCTCACGGGTTAGCCCACCGGCTTCAGGTGTTACCGGCTTCCATGACTTGACGGGCGGTGTGTACAAGGCCCGGGAACGCATTCACCGCCGTATGGCTGACCGGCGATTACTAGCAACTCCGACTTCATGGAGTCGAGTTGCAGACTCCAATCCGAACTGAGACCGGCTTTAAGGATTAGCTTCACCTCACGGTGTTGCAACCCATTGTACCGGCCATTGTAGCGTGTGTGTAGCCCTGGACATAAAGGCCATGCTGACTTGGCGTCATCCCCACCTTCCTCCAGTTTTACCTTGGCAGTCTCGCATGACACATGTAACATACGACAAGGGTTGCGCTCGTTACGGGACTTAACCCAACACCTCACGGCACGAGCTGACGACAGCCATGCAGCACCTGTGTCCGTTCCCCGAAGGGTCGTCCAGCTTTCGCCTTCCTACTACGGACATGTCAAGCCCAGGTAAGGTTCTTCGTGTTGCATCGAATTAAACCACACGCTCCGCTGCTTGTGCGGGCCCCCGTCAATTCCTTTGAGTTTTAGCCTTGCGGCCGTAGTCCCCAGGCGGGATACTTAACGCGTTAACTGCGATACTGAGAGGTCTATACCCCCAACATCTAGTATCCATCGTTTACAGCTAGGACTACCGGGGTCTCTAATCCCGTTTGCTCCCCTAGCTTTCGCTCCTCAGCGTCAGGCACAGGCCAGGAAACCGCCTTCGCTACTGGTGTTCCTCCCGATCTCTACGCATTCCACCGCTCCACCGGGAATTCCATCTCCCTCTCCTGTCCTCAAGAGCCTCAGTATCAAATGGCCTCTCCCAGTTGAGCCGGGAGCTTTCACATTTGACTTGAGGCCCCGCCTACGAGCTCTATACGCCCAGTGATTCCGGATAACGCTTGCCCCCTACGTTTTACCGCGGCTGCTGGCACGTAGTTAGCCGGGGCTTATTCCCGAGGTACTGTCCTTTCTCATCCCCCGGAAAAGGAGTTTACAACCCGAAGGCCTTCATCCTCCACGCGGCGTCGCTGCGTCAGGCTTCCGCCCATTGCGCAATATTCCTAACTGCTGCCTCCCGTAGAAGTCTGGCCCGTATCTCAGTGCCAGTGTGGCTGATCATCCTCTCAGATCAGCTACCCGTAAGCCTTGGTAGGCCATTACCCTACCAACCAGCTGATAGGCCATGAGCCCCTCCCGAAGCGCCGAAGCTTTACTCTGTGATCCTCTAACCTCACAGAGCACATGGGGTATTAGCTATCGTTTCCAATAGTTATTCCCCCCTTCGGGGCAGGTCACCCATGTGTTACTCACCCGTTTGCCACTAGCTGGCCTATAACATATGGCATATAGACTATGGCACGAGGCCATAAGCTATTAGCTATAAGCCATAAACCAACTCGTTCGACTTGCATGTCTTAGGCACGCCGCCAGCGTTCATCCTGAGCCAGGATCAAACCCTCCATAAAGGCCGTAGCTTGAACCCCTACGGCTGGGTTATTGACTGAACCCGAACTCACCGAACCTTCCTGTCACTCTTCAGTTGTTAAGGTTCTACCCTCAATGACACTTACTATTATAGCACATCTTTCAATAGTTGTCAAGTAAGTTGTCTGGAGTTCAGCAATTCCAAATATGACCATGCGGCATGGTATAAAAGGTTGGAAGCAGGTGACTATCTTGATGGCTCCTGTCCGTCCCCCACCAATGCCTCCTGCCTGTCGGCAGACAGCCATCCCCTATGCATAGGGATTTACCCGTTGAAATCCGGTAGATATAGGAGGTAGAATTGGCCCTCATCGCTCATTTCGACCTTTTTTCAGGGGAGTCTTGTCTCCTTTACAGAGGTAGTAGGAGACACCCTCTGACCTCCAGATAACTTGTGTGGATATTATACCACAGGTGAGAAAAAGTGTCAAGCGGGTGAGTGTGGTTTCAGCAATTCCAAATATGGACTCTGTGCCAGGAGGAATCGGCACTTTTGTGCTCATACTAGCCGTTTCGGGCACTCCTGGCCTATAGGGGAGTCCAAAGATCACGCGAGGGCCTCACTTCTGCTTCAAATTTGGAATTACTGGTGTGGTTTTTCCTCGGTGCTTCGAGGGTAACAAACCCGGTTTGTCGGGCGCTGCTCCCTCCTGTCTGCCGCAGGCAGGAGACGGGAACCATTGACTGACCGCTCCATCGATGACACCCAAAGCCTCAGCAATGTCACATGCTTCCAGCCTCTTTGCTTGAGCTCCCAAGCCCGAAAGCGTCGGGCTTCTCGCCAGTCATTGAACGTGTCTGGTATCTTATCCATTGTGTCCGTATTGTACACCAGACCGGCTGTTCTGTTTAGCAAGTTATGTTCGGATCAGTAAGTCAACTTCAACGCTTCCCCTCTAATTCACGTTATTGGAAATAGTCACCAATTGTGCTGCAACATGTGCCTGAGAGATATTTCCCCCGCTCATCGTGATATAGATGATGACTACCCCTGCCCTCAATTCACCCGTGCCTGCCCGCACCTGATCGGGCACAGGTGATCGGGTGCAGGCGGGCACAGGCAAACGCCCTCTCGGTAGACGAGGGGCGTTTTCTGTTCGGGGGTCGCCTTAGCCCCTCAAGCGCAGCAAGTTCAGGTCTCGTAGATGGTCGTATGGAAGCGGCTTTGGAATCGACGCAACAGACGCAATAAGGGCGCGCCGAAGAGAAGGATGAGCAGCAGATTCCCCCCGGCCCGGCCTACATCCCACCATAGTGAGGTCACCGCGTAGAATAGGAGGTAACGCCCCAAGGTCTCCCTCAGGCTCAATCCCGGCTGCCAATGTGCCCCCATCCCTGCTGCCCCCAAGTAGGGCCAGAACCAGAGGTTTATGATAACTCCGAAGGACAACCCCAGCAATGCCCCCCAGATCGCCAGCAGGATCATCTCCACACGCGCCCGATGGCGCAGATCGGGCAGCCAACCTGAGGCCATGCCCATCCAGCCAGCGGCAAACATCTGGTAGGGCAGCCAAGGGCCTATACCGCCGGTGACAATGGCTGAAACCAGCAAGGACAGCGCCCCTAGGAGAAAGCCGAAATCGGCTCCGTACGCGTAGCCGCACAGGATGGGCAAGAAGAAGGTGGCTGAGAAGCCGCCCGGCCCTGGCACCAGGCGTAGCACGGCGTTGACGGCCACTAAGACGCCCAACACAGCCACTATCTTGGAATCCATGCGTCGCGTCTCAAGGTTGGCCACCACGACCGCCAGGCATAGCCCCAACAGCACCAGGAAAAACAGAGGGGCATCGGCGGAATGAGCGGCGGCAAATCCCTGTCGTGAGCGAGTGGGAGGGGAGAGGAAAGGATATAGGAAAGCGACTATGCCGATCAAGGTGGCCAAGATCAGGATGACAGCGCTCAGAGAGGCGCGGCGCATTATTCCTCCTCCGCCTCCAACACATCCTCCACTGTCAGGAAGCGGTCATCGCGGAGGAGCTTGTTGATCTGGGAGGAGAAGACCAGAGAGTCGGTCATAACCTCCCGCGCCGGCCCATCCACCACCACCTGCCCCTCGCCCAGTATGATCACCCGATCGGCGCAGCGGGCCACCAGCTCCACGTCGTGGGTGGCAATAATCACTGTCTTCCCCTCATCCTGCAGCCTCATCAGGAAATCAGCCAGGGCGTGCTTTTGATGGTAATCCAGCCCCCGAGTGGGCTCGTCCAGCAGGATGACCTCCGGGTCGGCGACCAGGATGGCTGCCAGGGCCGCCCGCTGCCGCTCCCCCGCGCTCAGGTCACGGGGGTAAGCGTCCACGTGATGCTCCATGCCCAGGGTCCTGAGAAGTTCGTCGTAGTCCCCGAGAGGCAATCCATGGCTCCGACGAGTGAAGTCCAGCTCGTCGCGCAAGGTATCGGCGAAGAGTAGAGCGTTGGGGTTCTGGGGCACGTAGCCCACCCTCCGTACGATGGCCTCCGTCCCTAGCTTACGAGTGTCCTGCCCCCACAGCTCTACCCGACCCCGCTGTGGGCGCAGCAGCCCCACGATCTGCTTGAGCAGAGTGGTCTTGCCGGAGCCGTTGCGCCCCATGAGCGCCACGAATTCCCCTCGCCTCACCGTCAGCTTGACGCCCCGGAGGGCCTCCTGGTCATTGTAGGAGAACCACAGGTCGCGAATAAGCAGACACGGGGATGAGGAGACAGGGGGATGAGGAGAAGGTGACATGGAGAATTGCGAACTGCGAATGGCGAATGGCGAAAATCTTCGTCCTTCTTTGATGGTCAGGGGCAGCGGCTCCCAGCCCCGGGCCTTGGCCAGCTGTACCAGGGGCGGTGCCAGTTCTACCTGGGCCAGCACCTCCCTCGGCCGGCCGATGAGGGGCGGCTGTCCCCCACCAGGGAGGTACAGAATCCGATCGGCGTACTGCGCCACACGTTCGAGCCGATGCTCGGAGAGGACGATGGTCAGCCCCAGGTCGACATTCAGCTTTCGCAGAGTGGTTAGTACCTCCTCGGCTGCCTGAGGATCGAGCTGGGAGGTAGGTTCGTCCAGCACCAGCACCTTCGGCTGTAGGGTCAAAACCGCCCCGATGGCTACCCGCTGCTTCTCGCCCCCCGACAGGGTGCTGACCCGCCGGCTCCGCAGGGAGGCGATGTTGAGTTGGTCCAGAACCTCCTCCACTCGCTTGCGCATTAATGGCTGAGGCAGATTGTGGTTCTCCATAGCGAAGGCTAGCTCATCCTCCACCACATCCACCACGAACTGGGCCTCCGGGTCCTGGGAGACGAATCCCACCAGGTTGCTCATACCACGGGGAGAGGTGGCCACGGGATCGCGGCCCGCCACCCGAACCTCCCCCCGAAAGTCCCCGCCGTAGAAATGGGGCACCAGCCCATTCAGGCAGCGAAGCAGTGTGGACTTACCGGCTCCCGAAGCTCCTATGACCAGCAGGAATTCCCCCTCTTCCACGCGGAGAGAAAGGTCGCGCAGCACCGGAGCCTCACCGTCGGGATAGCTATAGGTCACATTTCGCAGTTCGATCATGGTTTTACCTTCCTCTCGGGGGTGCGGTCAGAACCGGCGCGACTGGCGCCAGCGAAGCCAGCCCGATGAGGGGGTTAAAGGCCGGCGGAGTCAAATGCGGATAGGGCGAGAAGGCCAGGGCGCTCCCATCCAACAGTCGGAACAGTGTAAAAAGGGCCAGCGAGGCTAGGCTGGCTGCGCTGACCAGGGTATCTCGGCGGCGCCACAGCTCCCGACGATAGCGGCTGCGCCTCACTCGTCGGCCTAGGCTCCGAAGGGTCCAGGTCAGCAGGAGAAAGCCGCTCGCTCCCAGGGCGATCCCGATCCAGCGGGCAGTTGGGAGATAGCCGCACCAGAACATCCCAGACAGCAACCCAAATAGGGACAGAGCGATGAGAGCTTTGCGAGCCAGCCCTTGCTTTCTACGCGAGGGGGAGATGTCACCGCCGAAGCCTCGGGCCTCCATGGACTCGGCTAACTGGATAGCCTGTTCCAGGCCGCTGGTCAGCAGGGGCATGAACAGGGGTGGAAGGTCGCGGATGCCCCGGAAGCGGTGGCCCCGGATGATCTGAGCCTCACGGATCTCTCGCAGACTGGCCATCATCTGGGGCACAAAGGTGATGGAGATGGAGAGCACCACCCCTGTCTGGTGCAGAAAAGTGGGGATGGAACGTAAGAGCTGGTGATGATCAACCAGGACGTTGAAAGTGGCGAAGATCAGCAGAACCGCCATTAGGCTCAGCCCGTTGACCAGGCCATACATCAGTGCCTCCAGGGTGATCCTGCCTCCCAGCTCCAGCGGGATACCTCCTACGCGCACCAACAGATGAGGAAGGGTGAGGAGCACAGTGTCGCCGTAGTGCACGGTCAGAGGGTTGATCAGGGTGCTGAAGGCAGCCAGGGATAGGCCGACCCTCAGGAACAGATCCCAACTGGTGGCCAGGGGCGAGGAGCGGCCGATAGTGCCATAGGCCACGGCCACTGCCAGGAGTAGGATGATCAGGTAGAGGGGATTTCTGGTCAGCATAGTCGGCAGTAGGGCAGCCAACAGCCACAGCAGCCAGGTGGTGGTGTGGTACATCTCACCTCCTCTCGCCTAACCGCCAGCGCAGGTAGATGAAGGCCAAGATAACCACCATTCCTATGAAGGCAGGCCAACCTAACGATTTCAAGGCGGTTACAGCAGAGGGGGAGGGATGGGACGATCCGGCGACCTGGGCCTCTTCCGTTGGGCCGAGGCGTGGGGCAGCTGTGGGTGCAAGCGTGGGCGGGATGGATGTTGGCAGCGATGTCTTGGTCGGTTGAGCCGTGGAGGGCAGGGTAGGGCAGATGCTGTCGAAATCTATCGCCGGTGGTTCCAAGCCACCCTCCGCCGTCCCTGGCCCCCAGGTCCAGCCCTCCACATCGCCGTCGCGCACTGGATAGCCACTGGCTCCCGCCGGCGAGTACTGCCACGCGCTGTCCTTCAGATGCCAGTAAGACCAGTAGACGCAGTTGGGCCCGCCAAGGCATTGACAGAAACAGGGCTCGTTGGGATAATCGCAGCCCTCATCCTCTATCTTGCACACGGTAGCTCCCAACCCACTCTGTTTGTAGATGACGTTCAATCCGGAGCGGAGCAGCACCTCCAGGCCGGAGATTTGTTCCTCGTCGAATTCCACGCATTTAGTGAACACGCTGCCATCGCCAAAGCGGATGACCAGCCCAACACGGGATGGATCGTCCGCTTTGGCCCACCCGGGGAACAGTATCAGCGCCAGCAGCAGGGCCGCCAAAACGGAGAGGAGTTTGTGCCTTTCGTTCACTTTTCACTCCAGGGATATGGATAGGCTGTTGGGCGCCGCCCGGCAGGGAACGAAGCTCAACAGTTTTGGTTCTACTTGGACGGCTTCGGGAGGGGGAAAGGTTTGCCAGCCAGGGCGGGCACTGCCTGCACAGTGGTCAGCACCAGGTCGGCGGCCCAGTCGGGCGGCGGGCTGCTGTACTCGAAGTAGCCCTCGTCCGCCTGCAGTGAGAGCAGGTACTCCATCGGGGTATGGCCATTCTTCTTCCAGGCCGGCCCGGCGGGATCCTGCCCAGCGGCGATGAGGGCCTGGATGCCCCAGGCGGTGGAGTTGGCGTTGCTTGTCCCCCACGACTGGAAGCCTCCGTCCTCCCCCTGCTGGCTCTTCAGGAAGTTCGTGGCGCTGACGATCGCCGTTGAAGTGACCGGCTCCCCGGCCGAGATGAGGGCCTGCATGGCCAAGGCGGTGTTGCCCACATCGGGGGAACACCGGCCGGTGCAGGGGTAGGCATAGCCCCAGCCTCCGCCGGGGTCCTGCCAGCTCTTGACGAGCTCGGTGGCTGTCATCGACACCGTCTGGCCAGTCGCGCGAACGGCCATCGTGGACAGAGCTTGGGCCAGGACATCGCCCTCCAGCCCGTACTGGCCGGTGGTGGAGTTGTAGTCGTCTTGGAGCTGCTGCACCAGGTCAACCCCGCCGAAGTTCTGGGGATCCTCGCCAGCGGCTACCACGGCCAGGGTCAGCCAAGCTGCCGTGCCCGTCTCGGTGATGGTGTCCGTTCGGGTGATAGCTTGGCTGGTCAGAAAGTCGAGGGGCGATTTGTTATCACCGCTCAGCCAGGTGTGAGGGTCCTGATTCCCTGCGGCGATGGCCAACACCGCTTTGCTCGTGCCATTGTAGGCTCCAGAGACGGTGCTGGGGATGCTGCCATCAGCCTGCTGTTGGGAGCGCAGCCAGTTGAGAGCCTCGCTGGCCTCCTTCTCAACAGCTATCATCGCGCAGGATGAGGACATACTGGCCAGGAACATGGCTAACAAGAGGGTCATAATCGCCCTAAGAGATTTCGTTATCATATTTTCTCCTTTGCTTGTGGAACCAAAAACCCCGATCGCACAGATCGGGGGTTGACAGAAGCGAAAATCCCCTTGCCAGTTCGACAAGGGGAAATCATGGTTGCTCAATCATCGCTCATCCCCCTTTCCTCGAAGGTTTCCAGAGCTAAGCCCAGGCAGGTTATCTGGCTCTCCTGGCTAATGGCTGACAGCTTATGGCTGCTCACAGCTAACCATCGGCTGTCTGCTATCGGCCAAGATTACAGTTACGGGATAGCGCCGGACTTCCCCTCCCTTTGGTCGCCTGCACCTGTGGCGCAGGCACAGGCAGGACGGGCCACCGGACTTCCCCTGGTAGGCCACCCTCCTCAAACCATCCTCGGTGTGGGAGGGCCACTGGGCTTACAATTATTGAATTTTGGTGGACATTACACCAGACTTGAAACTTATTCTATCAGGATGTGCCAAGGATGTCAAGATACAATTCACTGGTGATTACATCTCACCTGTACCAGGTACTGGCAGATTTGAGGAAGGCATGGGTAATAACCAAATCGCTCTCCGCCGCCACGAGGAGGTGAACACGGAGCTGCGTACTGGCAAATCGTCCGAGTGGCTTGCTTCCCACTTCTGTTTATGGTACACTTGTGATATCATGGCTGAGGAAACAGGATGGCGGATTGAGGAGAGGAGGGGGCTGCGTTATTACTGCCTGAACCATCCTGCGATCAGAGCCAGGGGCGGAGCGCTCATACAGGGCGTGTTCACCCGGCAGGGTGGCGTGAGCCGGGAGCCGTGGGGGAGTCTCAACGTAGGGCACACTGTCGGCGATGATACACGCGCGGTCGAGGTAAATCATCACCGCATCTGTCAGGCCCTGGACATCCCGCGAGAGGCGATCACTACGGCGCATCAGGTGCATGGAGCTCGGGTAGGTCGGGTGGGGGCAGAGGACCAAGGGACGACCCTATCTTCCACCGATGGGCTGATCACCGATGTGCCAGATGTGGCTCTCATGCTCCGCTTCGCCGATTGTGTGCCTCTGCTCTTTTTCGACCCCCATCGTCCAGCGGTGGGATTAGCGCACGCCGGCTGGCGAGGGACACTGGCTGGAATCGCCAGAAAAGTGGTGAGAGCTATGGCAATCGCTTTCAACTCTCAGCCGGAGGAGCTGATAGCGGGTATCGGCCCCTCCATCGGCCCCTGTTGTTATCAGATAGGGTGGGATCTGGCGGATCGAGTCCAAGCCCAATTTCCCCAATGGCCTGACCTGATCCACTGGCGGTGTAGCGATCGGCCCTATCTCGATCTCTGGCGGGCCAACCAGCGGCAACTGGAGGAGGCCGGAGTGCGCTCCATCGCTCTGGCTCAGCGCTGCACTGCCTGCCGCGTGGATGAGTTCTTCTCTCACCGCGCAGAGGGAGGGCGGACGGGCAGATTTGCGGTGGTGATTGGGTTGCGGGGGGCGTGATGGAGCGAGAAATCGGAAGCTGCTTTCCAAGGCTCAGCGATTAGGAGGGGAGGAGTAGATGATCTACCTGGTGTATCTCATCCAGGCCCTGGTCTACCTGCTGAAGCTGACCATCCTAGCACGAGCGCTTATCTCCTGGATGCGCACCGACCCCTACAACCCTTGGGTGCGATTCCTCTATCAGGTTACCGAGCCCCTCCTTCGCCCCCTCCGGCAGGCGTTGCCTAGCTGGGGTGGGATAGACCTATCCCCGATAGTGGCGCTGGTGCTCATCGAGCTGGTGGAGTGGTTCTTAACGCGGGTGCTACAATGAAATAAGGGGATCATTCCACCACGCTGCAGCCTCACCGTGGAGACGAGAATGCCCTTTAACTTTAGAAAGTTCGTCAAGTTTATCTACATCTCCCTATTTAAGAGCAAGGGTACCAACTACCGATTGACTCCCAAGCGGATCGGCTGGCTGATGCTTTTACTCACCCTCTTCCCCCTATTGGAGCTCGTGACCTGGTTCGGCTTTCTGCTGGACGATATCTTCTTCAGGGAGTATCGGCAGGAGAGGATCGAGCAACCTTTCTTCATCATAGGGAATCCCCGCAGCGGCACGACCTTCCTCCACCGCCTGTTGGCAAAGGATGAGGAGACCTTCACCTCCATGCAGATGTGGGAGATCCTGTTCGCTCCCTCGGTTACACAGCGGAAGATCGTGCAGGCGCTGGCGGCCTTGGATCGTTGGCTGGGCAGTCCGATGCGGAGATTAGTGGCGAAACTGGAACAGTGGTGGCAGGGATGGAATACGATGCACAAGATGGCACTGCGCGTGCCGGAGGAAGACCAGTACGTCCTGGTGCATATTTGGTCGACGCTCGTCATCTGGACAACCTCCGCCATTCTAGAAGAGGCGGGGCCCTACACCTATTTTGATGCAGCAATGCCAGAGGCAGAGAAAGAGCGCATCCTGAGCTTCTATGAAGGCTGCATCAAGCGTCATCTCTACGCCCACAGCGGTGGTCGAAAGCCAGCCAAGCACTACCTTTCCAAGAACCCATCAGCCAGCCCCAAGGTAGATGCGCTCTACGAATATTTCCCCGATGCCAAGATCATCTACCTGGCTCGCAATCCCCTGGACGTGATCCCCTCCTATATCAGCCTCACGGATAGCGAATGGCGCATCCTCGGTGATCCTGTGGAGGAGTATGGATGCCGGGATTACGTGCTCGATATGGCCCGACACTGGTATACATACCCGTTGGAACGCTTGGAACAGGTTCCTCAGGCCAGCTACATCGTAGTGAAACTTGATGAGCTGGCCAGCGATGCGGAGCGGGCCGTGGCTGACATCTACGCCCGGTTCGGGCTCGATATCAGCCCCGCGTTCGCGAAGGTGTTGCGAGAAGAGGCGGAGAAGGCCCGTGATCATCAAAGCAGACATGAGTACTCGCTTGAGGAGATGGGGCTGACGCGTGAGCGGATCGTGGCTGACTACAAGGACGTCTTCGAGCGCTTCGACTTTGATACCAGAGATGAGGGATGACGATGAGGGTCGCTTTCATATCCCTTTTCAAAAGAGGGCTAGGGGGTGGGGAAAGTAGGGTCGCTCATGAATTGGCGCACCACTTCGCCGCCCATCATGATGCGGCGTTGATCTGCCCCTCAGATAGGACTGGGCTGTCCGAAGATAATGGGCTTAGGATATTTGGTGTCCGAAGCGCGGGCGATGATGAGTTCTACATGCCAGTCCTGTCGGGTAGGGCCGTGCGTAGCATCTTTGATTTCCTCGATACATTCGACCCAGACGTAGTCCACGCTCACGAGCCAGCATTGATGGGGTTGATCGGGCAGGTATGGGCCAAGATGCACCTGGTGCCCTTCGTGCACACGAGCCATGTGTTACCGGCGAAAGTTCTCAATTTCGGAGCCACGGAGGCGTTGGATCTCAAGCTGCTGCAGAGCTCCTTCAGCGAGTTGGTGGCTCGGCAGCTTCTGTCCGATTTCTACGAGAACTGCGATGCCATCATCGCCTTGAACCACTCCGCCTTGAAAGCCCTCCGACAATTCGGGTACAAGGGTAAAACCTTCATGATACCCAATGGGCGGGATCTGCAGAACTATGAGTGGTGTGAAAACGCCGATGTGACCTCGCAGGAGAAAACACTGACCTTCGTCGGCTACATCAGCAGAAGGAAGAATCAGGCTTACCTGATCGAAGTGCTCAGGCATCTACCTGAGCATTACAAGCTGCAGCTCATCGGCAAGCCGCTGAGCCCAGACTATGAGCAGCAGTTGAAGGGCCTTTGTGAAGCCCACGGCCTGAATAACGTGGTGTTCACAGGGAGAGTCCCACACGAGGATATTCCCTCATATCTCGAAAGGACGCATGTGTTCGTCTCAGCCTCCAAGATGGAGGTCCAGAGCCTGGTCGTGATCGAGGCCCTGGCGTCTGGCACGCCTGTGGTCGGGCTGTCCAATGAGACGATAGATGAGTTGGTGGATGGAGACGTAGGATGTTGGCTGCCGAAGGATACCGATCCGGAGGTATTCGCCCGGCGAATCGAGCGGATCTGTACCCTACCCCAGCCGGCGTATGATAAGCTGTGCGCGAAGGCAAGGGATCGAGTCAGCCATCTGGACTGGTCTAACATCATCGCCTTGACCCTCGAGGCCTATAATGAACTGCTGGAGGATAGTACGCCGATTACAGAGGAAGGGGCTGGGCTGGCCAATCTTATCTCCTTCCTACCCTCCGGCGAGGTCAAGGACTTCCTCACGGATAAGGTCAGCGTGCTGGAAAGCGCCTCCGAGAGTGCTATAAGGCCCACCAAGGATCTTTCCCTTTCCGCAAGGATGAGGGCCCTCAGAAGGGTGCCAGGCTCGACATGGCTACTCACCGGCCTGACCATTGTGCTCTCCCTGATCGGCTATCTGTTTATGAAAGGAAGGAGGAGAGGCGATTGATCTCGCGGGACGTAGGCGCTGACCCTCTGGATTGGCCGCCGGGGTTTGTCACCCCCATTTGTCCAGCCTCGAATATTGAGCTATAATAGCAGGCAGTGATTTGCCAACTCCGGATGGGGTTAACCATGTCCTACGAGTACCTGGACCATGAGGCTGATATAGGAATTCGAGGCATTGGGAACAGCATGGCCGAGGCCTTTGCCGAGGGTGCCCGAGCTATGTTTGGCATCATGGCCGAACTTGAGGGGGTCAAGGCGCGCGAATCGGTGGCTGTGCACTGTGAGGCCCCCGATGCAGAGATATTATTCGTGGAATTCCTAAATGAGTTGCTCTTTCAAAGGGGGATACACGATCTCCTGCTGAGTACCTGTCAGGTCAACGAGCTCCAACAGGGAACGGAGGGATGGAGTCTAGATGCCCTGGCTTGGGG
>JAYEMR010000038.1:0-4384 GCA_034718215.1 Chloroflexota bacterium | reverse complement strand
TGTCCATTCGATCTCTTGTTCGAGGGGGATCTTCCACTTTGGCATCGGATACTCCATTCCACATATGCATTTGGTATCCTGATGCCCCAAGTATCCCTCGCGTGTTGCTATCTGTCAAATTGGGGCTGCAGAGACGTTCGATGTCGAGCAGCGCGCCGAACAACGCGACCCAGATCGGTGTGGTGGCCAGTATCAGAGTGGCGTTCGAGGCGGTGGTGGAAGCAATGCCCAGGATAAACCCCACCTGATTGAGGAAATGACCCAACACCCCCACCACAAACAACCACTTCCAATCTGATCGCTCAACGCGCGGACCGCCCTCTCTCATCCAGGAGAAGCTCACCAATAGTATCGTGGTCAGCAGGTAACGCAGGCTGTTGAAGAGCAGCGGTGGAAACTCCCTCAGGGCCACCTTCACCAGAGGGGTGTTGATCCCCCACCACAGCGCGATGATCAACAGCGGCCAGGAGATCGTCACCCGCGGTCTCGAGCCGCTCAAACTTGGACACCAGCCGCGAGAGCGGGCAGCCCCTGTCGCCTCATCATCTATCACCCAGCCTGAGCGCCCGCTCAATGTCATCCTCATCGGACAGATCGCAGCGCACGCCCCCAAAGAGGTACCAGTACTCCATGTGGGTGGTGGATTCGCCCGGCTCTAGATAAGCCAGCGGCCCCAGAGTCTCCAGCTCCAGGAAGCGGTTGTCGGTGTAAGCCTCCACAGTGCAGCCGTTGTCAGGGTAGATAGCCTCCTCGAAGACGTCGAAGCCCTTGAGGAAGAGAGTCTCCCCAACGAGGGAGGCGCACCAACCGTCGTCAACGTTCAGCCCCAGCTTGATGCGCTGCTCTATGGTCGGATCCTGGCGTAGTAGGATAAACTTGTGCCCCCAATGGACACGGGGATCGGTCATGTCGGTGTAGGGCCAAAGCATCAGCGTTCGGTTGGGGAGCAGGGCCTCAGGGTTCCCTTGAGGCTGGGGGATGATGGCCACGCTTCCCAGAGTCATCACCGACAGCGCCCAGGGCGCCGCCTCCACCGGCCACAGCCCCTCGTTGCGCAAAGTGTGAGCCACCTCCACATGATCCTCGGCCAGCGTGACCTCCATGGTCTTCTGCATGCCCGTCGTGGACTCTGGGGGTTGGATCAGGCGGAGCTCCTCCTCACCCTCCGTCTCCACCTGGATTGGCTCGTTGTCGGGGTAGTAGGAGCGGGGCATGGCCTCCGGCGAGTGCCAGAAGCGGTGGCCGCCGTACGGAAGCCACTCATCGCCACCCACCAGGCCGAGCTGATCCTCCAACTCGCCGAAGACGTTCTCGCCTCCCACGAAGCCCAGCCACACAATGCGCGGCCCTATGTCGCTGGTGGCGATCAACTCGACCTCACCATCTGTCAGCCGATAGCAGTTGTCCCAGCCGGCGTAGGATACTCTCTCGATCATTTCACCTCCCTTGTGAAGAATTGTCTCGATGTCAACTCCCTGCGCGCCGTCAAACCAAATGCCTCGGGACGTGGTCGAACATCGGTGAACCCAGCCTCCCTCAGCCGCTGAATTACCCCTTTAGCTACGTTAGCCACTGATACGCTCGCCAGATCGCCGACGTAGTGAAAAAGACGGCCGCCGGCCCTAAGCACCCGGGAAAGCTGCGAGTAGAAGTCGCCAGAGTATAGGTTCCCAGCTAGGCTCAGGGTCGGCGGATCGTGGATGACGCACCCGAAACGCTCATCCTCGAAGTTCCGTACCTCCTCTCCCACATCGCCGATAACCTGTTCGATGCGCGGATCATCGAAGAGGAGCTGGGACCAGGGGTTCAGGCGGGCGATATCCAACACCACCGGATCCAGCTCGATGGTCACCACCTCCGCCCTCTTCGCCGCCTCGATGGCCGTGTACCCCAGCCCGGTGCAGGTATCCAGGACTGGGCCGCGGATAGGAGAGACAGCCTGTATCTTCTCCAGAGTGTCCTGATCAGGGGTGATACCCTTGATCCGATGCATCGAGCGGCCGGAGACGTTTAGCGTGGGCGCCCCCTCGGTGGGCATCAGGCTGTAGAACAGGTTTGTGTACTCGGAGAAGTCCTGGATGGGCCGTGATTTCCCCTTCTCTACCAGGAAGCAGGCTGAAGGGTGCTCCACGATCTCCTCGGCGGCTTCCCAGGGGAGCACCTGCCCATCGGGGAACAGGAGACCTCGGGAACGAAGCTCAACCTCGACCTCGCTCAAGCCCAGGTCTGGCGAGATGGAGGCAGCCTGCCTCTTGGACCGAAGGGCCAGAATGGGCTTCAGTTGAGGAGCGGAGAGGACTAAGCGATCTATCACAGGGCCTGGAGACTTGGGTTTGCCCCCTCGATGCCCACGTAAGCGCCCTGCTGGACGAGGGCCTCCGCCTCCGGATGGATGATCAGCCACTTGTTGCGGGCGAAGAGCAGAGCCGGCTCCCCCGCCTCCCGCGGCTCGAAATCCAGCGGCAGGTTGGTGTCCTGGGGCAGGACGATCAGAGCGCGGAAGCCGGTATCCTCGTGGATGTGGCAGGGGGCAAAGTGCAGGCACCAGGGGTGCAGTTCGACGATAGTGGACTGAGGCACGAAGAAGGCCTCCACCTGGGAGGCGTCGTAGGTGATGTGCTCTCCCCACTCGAGGTCCTCAATGCCTCCCAGCAGCAGGGCGAGGTCTGTCACGGCCACGATCACCTCTGGGCCCTTGTGGTACTCCAGTCCGTTGAGCTGCAGGTTCCGCCCATAGCACCAGCCCACCTGCACTGGCATACCGCCGTACACCTGCTGGCTCACCGCCCACACGAACTCCTCATCGGCCTCCAAGCCCGCTATGCTGGGCTCGTAGACACTCTCCTCGCCGGGGAGGGCGTTCTCCCGAGCGAAGGCCGTCGCTTTCTCAGCTGAGAAGCCCTCAAGTATCCGGCCGTAGCGCGCAAAGCGGTGGTCCGTGACGGCCAAGATACCCAAGTCCTGATTTTCCTTCTGCAGTGCGGTCAGAGTTTCGGTCATCCTTGTTCCTCCAGTTAACGCTAATATCAGCCTATGTCCACATACCAGTACCTGGTACAGATGATAGCCACGGCGCCGCCCGCTAGGATGAAGACCGCAAGCGCTGCCAATCCGATCCAAGGTCCCAGAAGCTCAAACTTGCTCACCGGAACGATGGCCCCGCCGACGGGGATTGGTGGGGGTGGCGGCGCCTGGCCAACCGTCGTCTTCTTCGGATCCTCGGCCTCGGCGCCCTCAGCCGAGGTGATCTCAACGTCGTTTCTCAGTATCGCCCCGCTGGGCAGATCTCGCGCCATTCTTACCACCACTTCAATCGTCCCCGATTCTCCCGAGGCGAGGTCCCCGATGGTCCACTGGTTGTTGGTTCCACCATCAGGCGGCGGCGTCGCCGAGACAAACGTTACATTGGGATCGTAGAGCTCAGTGACTAATACGCCGGTGAGCGTCTTCGTCCTCAGGTTCTGGTAGGTGATGGTGTAGTTGATCGTCTCCCCGGGAATGACTTCATTGTGTCTCATTTGCAGAACCACTGTGTTGTATTATAAACGCAAGCGCGATGGATTGCAACTCGGTCGTCAGTCTGTGTGCATCTGTCGGCTCTATCGGCAAGATCCTGTCTCGCCCGAGGGGAGATGGTGGTCAATCAGCGCGAACCTGTCCACCGCACCGATGATGAGCAATTCCTGGCCAAATCGCTCTCGCCATGCTTCACCCTGATCCCCTGGGAGAATATCCGATTTTTGACCGTGTGCTCGGACGGGAAAGTGCTTATCGACTGGACCATCGTCATCTACTGGCGAGATCGCTCTCCCTGGCCAGGACGGGCAACAAACTGATCCATCGGGTGATGGGCCAGGAATCTTATGCCCAAGCCACCTGTCTGCCGTCAGGCAGGATCGTGTCTTTTGGATTGTGGCAATGGGTCTTCGCATCACCCCAACACCTTCCCGGCTCGATTGCAAACTATGTACCTCCATGTCATCGCCATTATGTTGCCTGCCCAAGGGAATTTGGTATACTTGACGCTTGGAGAATCTTATGCTACAAATAGCTTTGGGGAATAGCCATTTCGCCACGCGGATTAGCCCGAAAGGAGGAAGCGAGAATGTGTCTCCAATCCCTTCCCTCAGTACTGGGAGAGGGGAGAAAGGAGGATGAGGGCTTTCAGGTCACTTCTTGCAGGATTCCCCGTCACAGGTGCCGCGACAGCCTACCCCGCGGACAGGTTAGGATCGGGTTTCAATCCGTTTCAGTCATCCCCAGCGCATTAAAGGAGGTTTTACAATGAACGATATCAGGGAACCACAGGGCGATTGGAAGTGGTGGTTTCACGACCGGTTCGGCATGTTCATCCACTGGGGGCTGTATGCCCTGCCGGCTCGGC
>JAYEMR010000037.1:0-4427 GCA_034718215.1 Chloroflexota bacterium | reverse complement strand
ATTGGGAGAAGGGGGAGATAAGGAGGCTGGCGCCCTTCCCTCGCCCAGTATTGCCTGTCTGCCGATACAGGCAGGGGAGAGGGAAGGGGTTGGGGATGGGTGAGGGCTATTGCCGAATTAACTTTTCAAACTTCATCACGGGGTGCTGCTTCATAGCCCGAACACCTTATGTTCGGGAGGATGGCTTTGCAAAGGAGGACGCACGATGGGTTTAGCCCAGGAGATCGCTGAACTTCTGTCCGAGCTCCGACGTCAGAAGCCGCTGCTGCACCACATCACGAACTTCGTAGTCATGAATGACACGGCTAACGTGACCCTGCAAATCGGGGCGCTGCCGGTGATGGCCCACGCGAAAGAGGAGGTGGAGGAGATGGTGGGCCTGGCCGGGGCGCTGGTGCTCAACCCCGGCACCCTCACGCCGGACTGGATCGAAGCCATGCTCCTGGCGGGCAGGCGAGCCAACGAGCTGGGCGTGCCTGTGATCTTAGACCCGGTGGGCGCGGGGGCGACGACGCTGCGCACAGAGAGCAATCAGCGTCTCTTGGATGAGCTGGACATCACCATCCTGCGGGGGAACCTGGGCGAGGTCTCCGTGCTGGCTGGGCTGGGAGGGGAGGTGAAGGGCGTGGAGTCCATCTCAGCCGGGGCGGAGGCGAAGCAGGTAGCCCAAACCATGGCCCGAGAGCGAGGGCTGACGGTAGCCATCACTGGGAAACGGGACATTATCTCCGATGGCCAGCGCACGGTCGGCGTGGACAATGGCCACGAGTGGCTCACCACCATCACTGGCAGCGGCTGCTCGGCGACGACGATGGTGGCCGCCTTCGCCGCCGTGGAGCCTGATCCAGTGCTGGCGGCCACGGCGGGACTGGCCTGTTACGGCCTGGCGGGGGAGCTAGCAGCTGAGATCGCTAATGGCCCTGCCAGCTTCAAGGTGGCCCTCTTCGATGCCCTGTACAACCTCGACCCGAAGCAGGTGCGGTCGGAGGCGAAAGCGCAGTGGTTGGAGCGATAAAATGAACGAGAGATTTGATCTGGGCCTTTACGTCATCACCGATGCGGGGCTGTCGCGCGGTCAATCTCACCTGGAGGTGATCCGCGCGGCTATCGCTGGCGGCGTAACGGTGGTGCAGTACCGGGAGAAGGAGGCGACCACCCGACGCATGGTGGAGGAGGCTAAGGAGCTGCGGGAGCTGTGCCGCGAAGCTGGAGTGCCCTTCATCGTCAACGATCGGCTGGATGTGGCACTGGCAGTGGGGGCGGATGGGGTGCACGTGGGGCAGTTTGACATGCCTGCCTCTACAGCCCGAAGGCTCCTGGGGCCAGACAAGCTACTCGGTGTTTCCGCGTCCACCGTAGCGGAGGCCCGCCAGGCCAAGGCCGATGGCGCCGATTACATCTCCGCCTCCCCAGTTTTCTCCACTCCAACTAAACCCGATGCCCCTCAGCCCACGGGGGTGGAGGGGCTGCGGGCCATTGTGAAGACTGTGGGCAGGCCGGTGGTGGCCATCGGGGGTGTCAAAGCCCACAACGCCGCCCAACTCATCCAAGCCGGGGCGGCGGGCGTAGCCGTGGTCTCAGCTATAGTGGCCGCGGAGGATGTGGAAGCCGCGGCTCGGGAGCTGCGTGACGTAGTGGAAGCCGCGAGGGGGGGAGGATTGACATGCTTGTCTCCGATCTAGGGGAATTTGGGCTTATTGACCGGGTGGCCGAGGGGTTGCCATCCCCAAGCGAGAAAGTGGTAGTGGGCATCGGCGACGATGTGGCTGTTCTCCGCACCGATGAGGAGAACTACCTGCTGGCTACATGCGACATCCAGGTGGAGGGGGTGCACTTCCTGCGGGAGCGCATCAGCCCCTACCAGCTGGGGCGCAAAGCGGCGGCCATCAACTTAAGCGACATCGCCGCCATGGGCGGAGTGCCCACCTACATGCTGGTCTCGCTGGCCATGCCATCCCAGACGGAGGTGAGCTTCATTGACGAGCTTTACCGGGGCCTCCAGGATGAGGTGGACGCTGCCGATGCGGAGATCGTGGGAGGCAACATGGCCCGTCTCCCTGACCGATTCATGATTGACATCCTGCTGCTGGGTTGGGTGGAGCCTGATCATCTACTGGTTCGCTCCGGGGCGCAAGTGGGGGATCAGGTATGCGCCACTGGCGTTCTGGGCGACTCAGCGGCCGGGCTGGCGCTGCTGCTCAATTCCCAGGCGGAGGTGGATCCGAAGGCGCGGGAGCGGTTGTTGGCCGCCCATCTGACCCCCAAGCCTCGCCTGCTGGAGGGGAGAGCCCTGGGGAGGACAGGAGGGGTAACGGCGGCAATTGACGTGAGCGATGGCACTCTCAGCGACATCGGCCACATCTGTGAGGAGAGCCAAGTCGGCGCCGAGATCTGGGCCGAACGGCTGCCCATCTCCGAGGCTGCCCGCAGCGCGGCGGAGGCGACCGGCGGAGACGCGCTCGACTTCGCCCTGCGCGGCGGGGAGGATTACCAGCTGCTCTTCACCGTTCCTCAGCCGCAGGTGGAGAGGGTGATAGGAGAAATGCAAGCAGCCACTGGCACGCTGGTGACGGTCATCGGGCAGATCTCACCTCCAGCAGCCGGCATCCAGGTCTTGCTGCCTGACGGCACCCGCGTACCTGGAGGCGAAGGCGGATGGGATCACTTTCGGCGAGATATCTAACCCCGCTGCGGTGTGGGACCGCACATCTATTAGCAGGCCCCTTTACCTTTCGGGTGCTTTTCAAATAGGTTAGGGGTGGGCCTTGCGCCCACCCTGGTCATCCGCAAGGGGTGGCCTCTACTATCCCCCCGACATCGAGCACATACATCTGCCGTGAGCCTTCGTGCGCGGAGTCTACGCAGACCTTGGTTCCCTCGCGGCTCCAGCGGGGGTGCAGATCGCAGCGAATCTCACCGACCAGTTCTTGGGGAGCGAAGAAGCGGCCGATGTCCACCCGATGGCCATCGCAAAGGCGATAGAGGATCAGCGTCCTCATGTGCTCACTGTCAGGATAGGTGTCGGTGAGCAGCCAGCGGCCGTCGGGCGAGTAGGAACAGTGGCCATCGGTGGTCAATACCCCCTCCCCGACGACCTCCACCTCTCGTGCGCGGTCGGTGAAGAGGAAATACCGGTCGCCGACGTCGCGCTGGCGCGCCCAGGCGAGGATCTGCTGTGAATTACGCCAGTCGAAATGGGACACCATCCCGTGATCGGCGGCGCAGTGGATGTCCGAGCCATCGGGGTTGGCGGTGAACAGGCGTGTCCACCAGCCCTTCCCATCGGGGCGTTGCCAGCGGTGGAGGAAGATGAAGCGCGTGTCGTCGGGATTGAACTGGAGGTGATTGAACCAGTGCGCTACGCCATCCATGGTGGGATTGGGGCGGAAGCGGGCGATCTGATCGAGGGAGATGATCAGGCGATGCTGGCCGGTGTTCAGATCCATGCGGTAAATGCCGTCCTCCGCTGGGTGCAGGTCCGCTGCCCACGGATCGGGCAGGCCGGCGTATCCGTAGCCGGGCCGCGTCCAGTGCAGTCGGGCGAAATTGACGCTCAGGGCGGATGCTCTATCGTGGCTCACCGCGTAGATGGGAAGGGGGAGGGTGCGGGTTTCGCCGGTGTGGACATCGCGGATGGTGGACGCAAACCGGTCGCCATCGCGGGTGTTGTAGATGATCAGGCGGTCGAGGGCTGAGGGCAGCCACTGCAACATCGTGCCCTGCTGCCAGTTCCAGGCGTGTGTTTCGTCCAGGGGCTGCCAACGGTTGCCCTCGGCGAGGTCAATGAGGCCGACCGTAGCGCGGTCCGCCCCTGTTGGTGGACGGTCCATGAAGGGTGTTTCCAGAGCCAGCATGTACCGTCCGCTGGCGCCCCAGGGGCATTTGTCGTAGTAGCCGAAGAAATGGTGCCCCGGTCCGCTCGTGACAGCCCGCGCAGGGGGATAAAGGGATTGATGGGACATCTTGCCTCCTCTGGCCGATCCAGGATTCACTTACGCTTTTCGATCGATAGGGGTTGCTTACGAAGAAATGGAGGTTCTAAGTAGGAAGAGGCTAGCCTCTTTCCCTACCTGGAACCTCCATTTACAACTTCTAGCGAAGCCAAGGGAGGAGCTTAGGCTCTGCGCCTCCTGGCCACCACCGCCGCGATCATCGTTGCCATCAGCGCCGTCAGCCCTATGTAATACCCTTTAGAGATGTTTCGCCGTAGGCATGCTTCGCGATTACACAGGGCCAGCCCCATCCACGGGGCCAGAAGCTCAGGCTTGCTTACCGGAGGGAAGCGTGATCTCCAAAGCGCCCGTCGTAAAATAAAGCGCCGTCCGGCCTAGCGGCTGACCTTCGGCCAGCCGCCAGCCTCGGACGACCGCTCTGTGGCGGTGGGGGTTTTATACCCCCACCGCCAGTGGGGGGCTATTCGCCCCCCT
>JAYEMR010000036.1:0-4441 GCA_034718215.1 Chloroflexota bacterium | reverse complement strand
GCTGCGGCCACTGGCGAGGCACGATCTTCACCCGACCGACGATCACCTGTCCCAAGGGTCGCCCTGCGGCGTCCAGAGGAGGCAGCCGCTCCATGCTCCCCCGATCGTAAAGGCCCACCTCCATCCGAGCCGCTGCAGGCGTCGTCGCCTCCGATGAGATGGGGATCTCGTAGTCGTCGCAGATGATGTCCCCTGCTTGCCACAGGCTGGTGGGATAGGAGCCCACTCCGGGGTAGATATCAAGCTGCCCGATCTTCTCCCAACCCCGTCCGAATAGATGGAGAAAGACGCTGTAGTTTCGATCCATCCTCGTCAGCGATCTCCAGCAGAGGGTGACCTCTGCCCTCTGCCCTGGGCGCAGCGCCTGCTTCCCCACCCTGGCCCCCAGCAGCTCCATCTGGCCGCCGAAGTCCACCTCCAGCCGGTTAAGGTCATCGGGCACCTGTTCCGGGGAGAGGATTAAGGGGTGGGAGTAGGCGGGCCTGATGTAGATGAAGGGGCACAGCAGAGCCAGGAGGAAGAGGCCCCCGGCCAACGCTGCTGCCAGGGGAGGATGAAACCTTTGAGGCACCCACTGGCTCAGTCCCAGCAGGAGCAGCAGGGAAATAGCGGAGATGCCGGGGAAGAGGTACCGTCCCTGGGCCCCAGGCTGGACGCGCATGAATTGGAGCAGGGAGAGGAAGAGGATAACCAACCACAGCACGGTGATCCATAGTCCGGGTTGCGTGTTGCGTTCGGTGGAAGTTGCAGGTTGCCTGTCCGTCGGACCCTGTCTGCGCAGGCAGGAGACGGGCAAGTTGCAAGTTGAAGGTTTGGGAAGCTTGCAACTTGTAACCTGTAACTTGTAACTCCCTATATGTGGACTGAGGACTAACTTCACCAGCCCCAGCGCTGCCACCCGCGTCAGTATTCTCAGGACCCAGAAAATCCACTCCTGGACCGGGATATTCATCCAGCCGAAGACGGCCCAGAAGGATGTCTCCAAGCTGCCAAACTCATGCCGATAAAGCTGACCCAGGCTGGGCGTGGGCTCTCGGCGGGGCACCAGGGTAAGATGTGCTTTCCACAGCAGGGGGTCGCCGTAGAGCACCTCGTTGCGCGCATACCACCAGCCGGCTATCGCCAAGGCGACGCCGAAGGTCATCCCACCCCACAGGACGAAAGAACGGATGGAACGCTTTCGGATGGCCTTGAGGAGGATGGCTAAGACCACCACTGGCAGAAGTCCTATGGCATTCACCTTCGACAGCAAGGCCAGGCCCAGGAAAGTGCCCAACCAGATAGGCTGCCACCCCGCCTGTTCACGGTTAAAGAACCTCACCGTGGCCCACAGTGCCAGGGAGCAGAAGCCCGCGACAGCGCCGTCGTTGCCCAGTCGGGCGCTGATGAAAAGGAACTGGGGGTTAAAGGCCGTGACGGCCGCCGCCCCCAGGGCCAGCCACCGCTGCTCGGGAAAGAGCTCTAAGGCCAGGAGATAGGTTCCCCACACCGCCCCGCCTCCCAAAAGCAGCGATACCCAGCGGCCGATGTGCACCGCCAGCGAGGTGCCTCGGTAGGGGAAGGCTTCTTTCTGGGTGTGGATCACTGCGTTCTTGTTGCCCCGAAGGCCCCGCGTGCCATAGTCGAAATGGGGATTGTACCAGGCGGCGTCCTCCAGAGGCTCCATATCTATCCAGGATGTAGCCAGCCCCGCCAGCCCGTAGTACAGGGGCGGGTGGTTGATCACGTAGGGCGAGACGGGGGACGGAGAGCGTGAAGCGTAGAGCGTGGAGCGTGAGCGGATGACGGGCAGGCCTCGCTCCTGGGCCATGTACCTCATGTAGGTGTAGTGCCCATCCTCATCCGGGGCCTCGAAGAGCGGTACCGTGACGCTGTAGAGGACTCCCAAGCCGAAAAAGGCTAGCAGGATGAGAATGATTCCTCTGTTTCGCTTATCGGCCATCAGTCCACAAACCTGTATTTGAGCAGCGTCCAGATGGCTATGAGCCCATCTCGCCACCCGATTTTCTTTCCCTCCTCGCTGGATCGGCCTTTGTAGTGGATGGGCACCTCGTGAATCCTGTAGCCCCGCTTGGCCAGCTTGGCCGTGACCTCGGGGCAGAACTCGAAGCGGTGGGCCCGGATGTGCAACCCCTTGATGACCTCGGCTTTGAAGACCTTGTAAGCTGTGGCCTCGTCGGTGATCCCCGCTCCATACAGTAGGTTCGCGAGAAAGGCGAAGACCTTGTTGCCGATCCAGTTAGCGGTCCGCATACCCTCCATCCGCCCCTTGAACCGCGAGCCATATACCACATTCGCCCCTCCTTTCAGGATCGGCTCCAGCAGGGCCGGATAATCCTGGGGATCGTACTCCAGATCCGCGTCCTGGATGAGGATGACGTCGCCTGTGGCGATCTCTATCCCCTTGCGCAGCGCTGTCCCCTTGCCCACATTGGAGGCGAAGGTGTGGACGATCACCCCTCGATCGGCGAAATCCCTCAGGATATCCCCCGTCCCATCCACTGAGCCATCGTCCATCACGATGATCTCCCTCTCCACCCCTTCCAATTCCACGGCGCTGACCAGCTCGATGACCTCTCGGATGGTGGCCTGCTCATTGTAGACGGGGATGATGACCGACAACTTCACAGAATGCCTCCCTGTCTCCTACGGAGCCTTCACGCGCACCTTGCTCAGCAGGACGCGATTGCCAAGCAATCGTCCCCCCTCGCCTAGGATCTTCAAGCGCCCTTCGCTGGCTCGGTAGAGCCCAATTTCTACGTCATAGAGGCCAGGAGGCGCGTTGGGCGCGATGGCCAGCTCGTGCTCATCCTCCACGATCTGTCCCTTTGCCCAACTGGAGGTGGGCGCATTTCCTTCCCTGGGCTGGCTGTCGTCCTGGGCCCAGAGCCGATCTCTCTTCCCTAGGACGTGGGTGAAGACGGTGTAGTCCTCTTTCATCTCAGCCGAGCATTGCCAGTACAGGTTCAGGTGGATGGCCTCCCCAGGCTGTGCGATGCGCTTGTCGAGGTCGTAGCCGATTAAGGCGATCTTGTCCTCGAAGTTGAAGTGCAGTGGGTTGGGCACGCTTGCCTCAGTGCGGGACACGAGCTCGACGTCCTCGAAGCGCAGACTGTCGCCCAAAAGCTTCCCATCCGGACCGTAGGCTGATAGACGCTCACCCGTGGATAAATCGTAGAGGCCAACCTCAAGCTGAGCTCGGCCGGGGGTGAAGGCTGTGGCAGGCACTCTCAGCACATAGGTATCGGCCACGATGTCCCCTGCTTTCCATTGGCTAGTCGGATACAATCCCAATCCAGGGTAGGTGTCCCGCTGGGCGACCACCGAGTCGATCTCGTCCAGGAGGTGGACGAAGACGCTCCAGTCCCTCTCCATCTCAGCCAGCGATCGCCAGTAGAGGGTGACGGACAGGGAGTCGCCAGGTTTCAGCCTTGAGTCTCCATCCATCAGCTTGTAACCCAGGAGCTTCATCCTGTCGCCGTAGTTGACGTCTAGAGGCTGGATATCTGCTGGCAGCTCCTCCGAGATGACAGGCAGCCTGGCGTAGGCGGGGGCGATGTAGAGGAAGGGGACGATAGCCGCTACGGCGAACATCAGACCGCTCACAAGGCCAATCAATGGCTTCCTGCATCGGCTTGGCAAGAGCTGAGTCAGCCCCAGTGTGAACAGGATGGAGATGGAGGAGATAGCGGGGAACATCAACCGTCCCTGAGAGGCAGGGGTCATCTGAGTCCAACGGACGAGACCTACGAGCAAAGCACCCGGCCAGGCCAGCAAAATGCAGATCTTCAACCACATCTCCCAATCTGTTCTCAGATTTCGGATGGCGAAGATCAAGCAGCCGAAAACGCTGAGAGCGGCCAAGTCGTTAAGAAGCTTGTAGATCCAGGGAGCCATGGGAAGGTTGACTCCTCCGAAGAAGCCCCAGAAGGCCATCGAGAAGCCTTTCCACTCTCCCAGCAGCTGCCGCAGGGTCGGCTGGGGACTGCGAGTCCCCACGATGGCTACGAAGATGTTCAAAGCCAGCGGACCCCCGTAGAGGCGCCAGTTCCGAAGGTACCACCAGCCTGAGACAGCCAGGGCGACAGCGAGGACAACCGCCACGTACTTTGCGAAGACAGCCATTGAGCGCTGGCGAAGGGCGGTGAAGGCCGCGACCAGGACCGCCAGCGGGAGGAGGGCGATGGCGCTCACCTTGGAGAGGGCGGCTAGGCCGATGGTCAAGCCCAGGAATGGCCAGTGAGCCAGGGAATGATGGCCGATCATCAAGCGGACCATGAGGAGCAAGGCCAAAGAGCAGAGGGGCGTGACCAGGTTATCGTTGTTGACGGAGCCGGAGATGAAGAGGAACATGGGGAGGAAGGCGTTGAAGGCAGCCGCCCCCGCTGCCAGGTCCTTTTGCCCGGGGAAGAGCTCCAGGCTGATGAGGTAGGTGAGGAGG
>JAYEMR010000035.1:0-4597 GCA_034718215.1 Chloroflexota bacterium | reverse complement strand
CTGATAGCCAAGTGGTATCGGAAGATCCTAGCCCACACCGTGTGCGTTTGGCTAAATCTCCAGTTCGGCCGAAGCCCGCTTGACTTCGACGGACTGGTCTGCGCCTGAAAAAAGTTGCACATGACGTCATAGCTCTCTCCCGTCTCAACTTTCAATCATCGGATGCACAAAGTTCAGGATATGCTGGGCCTGCTCCAGGGCCTTCTGAGCATCCTCGATATCGAAGGCCTGAGAGGGGATGCCGCCTGGCAGTGCATTAGGATAGCGAGTCGGAACATAGTGCCGATCCAGATTTCCTCCTACGGGGACAAGCGCCTTGAAGGAGGCGTTGAATTCCGCTGCTGCCCGTGCCAGGTCGGCTACGGAGTGGCCCCGCACCCATTCCAACCCCTGGGCGTATAGAAATCCCTTCACTGCTTTCTCCGCCGCTTGTTGGGCCAGGAAGCAGACCAGATGATAACGCTTGCCGGTCAGAAGATACCGCGCATCAGCCAGATCCTGTTCTGCCTGCTCCAGCCAGCGGAGCCCCTCAGCCTTGGGATCAAGCCTCATAGAGCACCTTTCCATCCCGCAGGATCTGCCGGATGAAGGGCCTGTGGCGAATTGCTGCCAACTCCTCCGGCGTGTAGGCCAATAGATCCAGGGCCGTCCGAGGCCTCAGCTCCCCATACAGCCACCCTAGGCGCTTTACAAAGGGCAGGTCGCTTTCCAGAACTACCATCAGATCAATATCGCTTTCAAGACCATCCTTGCCCTGAGCCATCGAGCCGAAAAGAAGGATGTACTGCGCCCCCATGGCCTTCAGCTCAGCGACCAGACGCTTGAGCTCCTCATCAAGCAATCTCTTCCGCTCCTGACGGTGTTCCATCAGCTTTCGAACCCATTCGGTGGCCATTCCTATCCCTCACAGTTTCACGATGTGAGCTGAACATTCGCCAACACCGGCGGTGGCATTTCGCGTGTCCACCAGCAGCCGGCTGTTGCCGGCTATCCAATCCCAATCATAGTCGCTGTGGTCGGTGACCACTACCACGCAGTCGGCGCTCGCCAGGGCATCTGCATCCAGTGTCACCGAATCCATCGCTATATCATCCAATCGGAGGTGGGGCACATGGGGATCGTGATAGCTCACCATAGCCCCCTTAGCCTTCAGCAGCCGCAGGATGTCCAGCGCCGGCGACTCACGGATGTCGCTCACATCCCGCTTGTAGGCCACCCCTAAAAGCAGGATGCGGGAGCCTTTCACCGCCTTCCCCTCCTCATTCAGGGCCTCGAAGACCTTGTCCATCACATAGTGGGGCATAGCGGCGTTGATCTCGCTCGCCAGTTGGATGAAACGTGCGTTGTAATTCACTGTCTTCAGTTTCCAAGCCAGGTAGTGGGGATCTATGGGTATGCAGTGGCCGCCCAGGCCAGGGCCGGGGTAAAAGGTCATAAAACCATAGGGCTTGGTGGAGGCGGCCTCAATCACCTCCCAGACATCCAGCCCCAGCTTACCGCACATGATGGCCACCTCATTAACCAGAGCGATGTTCACCGCTCGGAATGTGTTCTCCAAGAGCTTCACCATCTCCGCCGTTTGGGTGGAGGACACAGGAACCACCTCCTCGATCACCTGCTCATAGAGGGCCTGGGCCATGGTCAGACATTGAGGGGTTACGCCTCCCAGCACCTTGGGTGTGTTCTCCAGCCCCCGATCGGTACGGCCCGGATCAATACGCTCGGGGGAGAAAGCCAAGTAGAAGTCCTTCCCCACCTGCAGGCCGTTCTCCGCCAATCGAGGGAGCAACAGCTCCTCGGTGGTGCCGGGGTATGTGGTACTCTCCAGAACTACCAGCATCTCCGGATGCAGGTGATCAGCCACTTCACTAGCGGCATCTAAGATGCAGCTTATATCCGGGTCACGGGTCTTGGAGAGAGGGGTGGGGACACAGATGATGGCCACATCGCACTGATCGAGGACCGAGTTGTCAGTCGTGGCTCGAAGCCCTTTATCCTCAGCTGACACCAGCCGTGCCAGCTGCTCAGAGGGGACATCCTCGATGTAGGAGGATCCTGCATTGATGGCCTCCACCTTTTCCTCGTCAACATCAATTCCCACTACAGGGAAGCCCGCCTTGGCGAAAGCCACCGCCAATGGGAGGCCGACGTATCCCACGCCCTTGACGGCTACCCGTGCCGACCTGTTGAGAATACGCTGCTTCAAGCTCATAGATAGAGGCATCCTTTCGGGAGTCTTAGGCCCTCACTAAGACGAGTCCAGCGTTCAAAAATGAGCCTTGATTCTACTGTGGTTTTTTTGCCTGCACCTGATCACCTGTGCCCGATCAGGTGCGGGCAGGCACAGGTGATCCTGTTGACATAGTTTCAACCCTCACCCGGCCCGAAGGCCGGATGCGACATCGCCGGGCGCGATCTTCATCTTCTCTCTGCTGAGATGCAGCTCGACCTGTGCTGCCAGCTCGCCTCGCGTCAGGGGCAAGCCGATGTAGTCCACCTTCTCGCCATGGCGGGAGAAGCGCTTCCGGAAGAGATCAGGATGGGCGTAGAGGGGAAAGCCCGACGAGCGCTCCAGCAGGGCCTCCAGCCCGCCAGTGTGATCTTGACGAGCATGGCTGAGGGCCAGGGCCTGAATCTCCCTGGGATCTATCTTTAACTCTGCCAGGTTGTGCAGTAACACCGTCCCACCTTGGCCAGTGTCGCGGAGTACCCGAAGGGTGAAGAGAACACGGCTTCCCTCCTCCGTTTCGATAAAGAAGGACAGCCCATGCTCACCCCAGAGCGAACCACCGGCGGTGTTTTCCACGACACAAGTGACCTTCATGATTTCCTCCCTATGAAAGGCTTGATATCCAGCAGCGGTGTGCCGTTGAGGGCGTCCAACCCTCGGACTGTAAGCGTCCGTCCTTCCCGTTCGATCAGGTCCACGAAGCTTACGCCTATGGGGTTGGGGCGGCGGGGGCTGCACAGGGTGAACACACCTCGTTTAGGGCGCGAGCGATCTCCATGAGGGTGCTGCAGCAAATCATAGCCTTGGGAAAGATGGAAATGAAACACAACCGTCAGCCTGTCCCCCGCCCGGAGGCCCTCCAGCCCCTCCGCGAACTCCTCGTCCAGAATGATGCGCGACCGGTGGCGCCGGATCTCCTCCGGAGGCGCGGGATGGTGGAAGTCGTTCTCCACGTGGCCGATGGGCTGGAAGAGGATTTCCCCTGGCGTCACAATGATCTCGTCACCTCGCCTCACCCGGCCTCCCTCCAGCACGCGGCAGAATATCCCCTCAGCAGGCAGGATGGAGACACTCTGGAAACTATAGGTATGCGTCGCTGAGGGCGGCTTGCCGATCTGGACTACCTCCAACAGAGCTTCGCCGACGCGCAGTCGATCACCCATCCGCAGGGAGGAGAGATCAACCCCCTGAGTGGTCAGGTTCTCGGCGAAGTCGCCTGGCCCGGCCCCGATGCCCCTCTCCCTGTTGATCCGCTCAATGCTCTCCAAGGCCAGCAGGCTCACCTCCCGCTCGCTTAACCCCGCGTGGGCATCCCCAACCAGCCCGTGGCCAGCGCGCAGTTCGCCAGCACCTATGTCCTCCTTGGGATCCATGCGCCGCTCGCTGCGGCATAAGGCGACGACGCGAGCCATGGGTCCTCTCCCTTTTCCTGGTCGCTCTTGTGTCTCGCCACCCGACGATGCAACCTTCGGTTGTCCTGATTATAATAGGAGTATCCCCCTGTACCAGGTACTAGCAGAGGATAAAGTCGTCGGGCTAGTAAAAAGCGCCGGGTGAATCCGGCTTAGAAAGACGTTTGCCCGCACCTGCCTGCACCTGATCAGGCATAGGTGATCGGGCACAGGTAAGCCCCTTTCACGGGGCGCTGCTTCGTAGCCTGGACACTTTATGTCCGGGCGGGTGGCTTCCTATCCATCAACCCTGTCCGCCGCCAAGTAGGAGATGGGATAGATACTTCGCCGGCCGTCAAAAGGGTTTCAACCCTCATCCGGCCCGAAGGCCGGATGCGACTGTGGGATCTACTCCACTTTTATGCGAGTAGCCTGTTGTTGCTGTTGAGGTGACTCCTCCAGACGCTCAATAGCGGCATCCATCAGGCTGCGCACGGCTAGGAGACACTCCCTGCGTGCAGCGCGGCTGTGGACGTGGAACTCCGCCGGCAGAATACACGGCCTCTCAGCTCTGATTCTCCGTCCCATGCCCTCGATCCCTTCCGCCAGCCAATCCTCGAACACGAACTCCTTTTCCTCAGCCATCTCACTCACCTCCTTTCCCTCTTTTGCCGTCGTTCATCCACCTGGATAATTATAGCAGCTCGTAGAGCTCCTGTCAAAGCACTGTCCCCTCACCTGTAACCTGTACCAGGTACTGGTAAGATGTCTGCCTTGTCACTTTGCCTCTAAGCCGCTATACTATTTGGCAGTGGAGAGGACGATGGACCAGGGCTGGTGAAAAGGGAAGGGGACCTTGACCCAAAAAGTTGGACTCAGTGATATTGTGAGAAATTGACCTCCTCAGGAACTGTGCGATAATATAGGCATCAGAGAACGAGGAGGACAAAATGACTAAGCGATACTCACCCAAGTT
>JAYEMR010000034.1:0-4667 GCA_034718215.1 Chloroflexota bacterium | reverse complement strand
TGTCGGTACCCTTCGAGAAAGCCTCTGCCGTGCCTGACGCGGCCGACCGAGCTGCTGCCTATGGCATCCCTGGCGAGGTGGTGGATGGGATGAATGTGCTGGCCGTGAGAGAGGCGGCGCAGCGGGCTGTTGACCGCGCCAGGGACGGGAAGGGACCGACTCTTTTAGAGTGCAAGACCTACCGCTGGTATGGCCACTCCCGCTCTGACCCCCGAAGATATCGCACTGATGAGGAGGAGGCCGCTTGGCACGCCCGCGATCCTATCAACCAACTCCGGGATAGGATGATGGAGGCCGAACTGCTGACCGAGGAGGAGTTCACTCAGATGGAGGATCGGGCCCATCAGGCGATTGAGACCGCCACTGATTTCGCCCTTAACTCCCCCGCCCCACCCGTCGAGGAGCTGCATCGGGACGTGTATGTGGATACCTCTCCCGGCCAAGAGGAGATCGAGGCCGAGCGGCGCCTGCGGGAGCGGGTGCGGCGGGACTCCAATATGCGTCGGATCAGCTACCGGGAGGCGCTGAATGAGGCTTTGCGGGAGGAGATGGAACGCGACGAGCGGGTCTTCATCATGGGTGAGGATGTGGGGCTCTACGGTGGGGCCTATCACGTCACTGAGGGGCTTTTTGAGGACTACGGCGGGGAGCGAGTGCGCGACACAGCCATCTCCGAGGCGGCCATAGCCGGCGCGGCGATTGGCTCGGCTATGACGGGCATGAGGCCCGTGGCGGAGATCATGTATATCGACTTCGCCACCATTGCCATGGATCAGATCGCTAACCAAGGGGCCAAGAACCGCTACATGTTCGGCGGCCGAACCAAAGTGCCCATGGTCGTTCGCACGCAGGGAGGGACCGGGCGCTGCATGGCCGCTCAACACTCTCAGAGCTTGGAGGCGCTGTGGGCTCACTTCCCAGGTATTTACGTCGTCATGCCCGCCACACCCTACGACGCCAAGGGCTTGCTCAAGGCCTCCATCCGCGACGACAACCCCGTCATGTTCATCGAGCACAAGATGCTCTACAATGAACGGGGGCCGGTCCCGGAGGAGGAGTATCTCATCCCTCTGGGCGTGGCCGACGTCAAGCGGCCGGGTGAGGACGTGACCTTGGTGGGCTACTCGCGGCAACTGCTCTTCGCGCTGCAGGCGGCGGAACAATTGGCCGCCGAGGGAGTCGAGGCCGAGGTGATAGACCTGCGCTGCCTGAAGCCTCTCGACGTGGACACCATCGTGGAGTCGGTGAGAAAGACGGGGCGGCTGGTGGTGGTGAGCGAGGCGTACAAGACTGGTGGCTTCCACAACGAAGTGATCGCCCGTATCAACGAGGAGGCTTTCTTCTACCTGGATGCACCACCCGTCCGCGTGGCGGCGGCCGATGTACCAGTGCCCATGAGTGAGGTGCTGGAGGATGCGACCATCCCTCAAGTGCCCGACATCGTGCGGGCGGTGAGGAGAGTGTTAGGTTGAGGAAGTCACGGAGGTGAGAGCTAGAAGCAGTGAGGGCCAAGGTCCGGGTGAGACCCGGGTCGAAATTAGGTGACTCTTTCCTATGCTGCCACCAGAACCGCCTAAGCCAAAGGACGGATGCACTCGAAGGCCTGCGTGACCAATGATGGATAGTATCACAAAGAACTGATATGGGGGTATTTCATTTGGGTTGTAGGGGCACCCCTTGCGGGTGCCCAGAGTGGGCGCAAGGCCTACCCTAACCTATTTGAAACGCCCCCAATTGATATTTGGGATAAAGCGGACTTTCACCTGGAAGTCCAGCTGAGCTAGCCGAGGGACTTGGGTGGGCCAGGTTCCACAAACGGGACCATTGTTCTAGCTCGAACGGTTTAGTTCTCGCACCTACCGTTCCACTCCTTGGGGCGCAGAGCGCTCTTCTCGGCCAGGAAGTGCTCCTCGGACACACATCGCAGCACCCAGTCGGGGACATCCTCCCCTTTGAGATGATAGGTGTACTGCCCCGAGCTCCCTTTCGTGAAGGGCTCAAACTCTTCCGCGTAGTGTTCTCGGTCCCTCTCATCCAGCATCCGATGCACCCGCTGGAGCACTTTGACCAACAATTGCAGCCGTGTCATCTCGCGCGTGTTGCTGGCAATCAGCGTGCTGTCCATACGCTGTTGGTCCGTCTTCAACTGGTATGCCTCGATCTGCTTGTCGGTGACATGCTCGAAGGCTTTATCGATCAAGTTCTCATCTGTCTCCTGCATATGTTTAGTGACACGCTCACGGAGGTTGTAGAGCGTGCAAAGCTCCCTGTCCGTCGGACAGACGGGAAAATGGCCCTCGCTCAAATCACGATAAGCCCAGTGCATAGCGCACCTGTAGGTCATAGCAGAAATGATCGTACAACTCTTCATCACTCCAGCCCCTGTCCGTGACAGACGGGAAAGCCATTCTTTAGAGTCCCCAACCCGACCAAGACGTTGACCGGTGTGTTGGATCGGGAGGCTTTATCGGAGTAGAGCACAGCGAAAATCTTCTCCGGTATGCGCACAAACATTTCGCGATAGAACGTGTCGGCCCAGGAGTCTTTCAGCCATTGCAAGAGCTTCTTGGGCAAGGTGCTGAGGCTGCTGAACAAGGGCATTTGCAGGTGACCGTCGTTGGCACGGAACATTGGGACCTCCTCGAACTCACATCAGGGGAGTCCTCCAATTGTTCTACTAAGCCAATGTCCTGAGCAAACTGACCCCAAACCACCAACATGGCGTGGTCGGTGTACTCAACGGCAGGTTCGGCGAATGTGGACTGAATAAAATCTTTTCGCGCTCATCGTGGCCTCCTTGGCAACTTGACAAAGGGCTATCCGGCTGATCCACGATGAGCTTACTCGAGATTATGGAGTTGGAAAAGTGCAAATTTTTTTCGACCCCGGGGAAAAATGTACTTTGGTTGCACAATAGTTACGTTAGCGCGCCTGCGCACGGCAGTATTTGACAAATTGCGCTCTTTCCCTATAATACAGGTCGTGCCCCTGTGGCGGAATTGGTATACGCGGCAGGTTGAGGACCTGTGCTCGTTAAGGGCATGCTGGTTCGAGTCCAGTCAGGGGCACTTTACCCTATCTGACTCTATAGCCTGTTCAACCCCCGAGCCTCATCCGGCTGGAGCTCGGTTAAGCTTTGAGAGATGATGACCTTCCGCTCAGGGAGGTCTTTCTTATTGGGGTGTATTTTATTTGGATTATAGGAGCACCCCTTGCGGGTGCTCAGGGTGGGCACAAGGGATGCTCCTATCAACCTGTTTGAAACGCACCATCTTATTTCCTGCTCCTGGAACAAGAGGAAGGAGGTGCACATTGAAGATCGTTTTAGATGCTATGGGCGGCGATCACGCCCCAGAAGTGGCCGTTGAGGGGGCGGTGCGCGCAGCACGCGAGCTGGACGTGGAGATCCCACTGGTGGGCCAGCCAGAGGCCGTCCAGTCGGAGCTGGCTAAACATGACACGACGGGCCTGTATCTGCCGATTATCCCCGCCAGCCAGGTGGTGGAGATGGATGAACATCCCGCCGCAGCGGTGAGAGCCAAACCCGATTCCTCGATGGTGGTGGGGATGGAGCTGGTGAAGAATAAGGAGGCTCAGGCCCTCGTCTCAGCGGGGAACTCAGGCGGAGTACTGGCGGCGGCTCTATTTCAATTAGGACGCATCCAGGGAATTCGGCGGCCAGCCCTCTCCTCCATACTGCCCACAAGAGGTGGCCGCTGCTTCTTCCTCGATGGTGGGGCCAACACCGACTGCAAGCCGGAATATCTACTGCAGTTCGCTCTCATGGGCAGCATCTACGCTCAAAAAGTGATGGAAATAGAGAACCCTCGGGTGGGCATCGTCTCCAATGGCGAGGAGGAGGGCAAAGGCAATATCCTGGTTCAGGAGACCTATCAGCTGCTGAAGGAATCACCTCTCAACTTCATCGGCAATGTGGAGGGCAGGGACATCTTTCGAGACATGGCCGACGTGGTGGTCACCGATGGCTTTACGGGCAATGTCATCGTCAAGACCTCCGAGGGAGTAGCCACGATGCTCATGGAGGTGCTGAGAAAGGAGATCAGGAAGCGCCCCTTGGCCATGTTAGGGACGCTTCTGGCTAGGCCTGCCTTTCAGGCCGCGGCGAAACTCCTGGATTACCGGGAGTACGGTGGCGGGGTCCTGCTGGGGGTTAAGGGAGTGGTCATCGTGGCCCATGGGCGCTCCGATGCCCAGGCCATCGCCAGCGCGATGCGATTAGCGAAACGAGCTGTCGAAGGAGAAGTGGTATCTGCCATACAGGCCGGACTGGCTGAACTCACGGCCGATCCATCCAGGTTGTGAGAAAGTGGACAGTTTCTATTCCCCCACCTGGACCTTGAAATCCAAGCTCACAAGCTGGACCCAGGTGTGGCCAGGCTTGAGGGGGAGAGGCTCCCCTGCACTGTCCACGAAACGGACCAAATCCTCGCGGTGGGGACGCACCCAGTGGCCCTCGTACACCCGTCCATCCCGGAAGAGCTGCATCCGCCCCCGGCCCCAGAGCTGGATCTCGATGGAGTAGAGAGGTTTAGAACCAGTGATGTCCTCCACAATGTCGGTGTTCACGTGATTGGCCCACAGCACCACCACGTTGTCCGCCACGAGTTGCTCCCCTGTCACCTCGTCGGTGTGCGGCTGGCCAAGGA
>JAYEMR010000033.1:0-22827 GCA_034718215.1 Chloroflexota bacterium | reverse complement strand
ACCCCGACCTCTACGATCCGAGGGCCTGGGCACGGGCAGCCAAGAAGGCCGGTATGAAATACTTTGTGATCACTACAAAGCACCACGAGGGCTTCTGCCTCTGGGACTCGAAGTACACCGACTACAAGGCGACCAACACCCCCTACGGCAAGGACCTGCTCAGGCCCATGGTCGAGGCCTTCCGCGCGGAGGGGCTGCGCGTCGGCTTCTATTACTCGCTGATTGACTGGCACCATCCGGAGTTCCCCGTGGACCGCGTCCATCCCATGAGAGATAACGAGGAGTTTAGGGAGAAGGCCAAGGACAGGGACATCAGGAAGTACGCCGAATACCTGCACGCCCAGGTCAGGGAGCTTATGACCGAGTTTGGGCAGATTGACCTCTTCTTCCCCGATTTCTCCTATCCTGGTGAAGATGGCAAGGGCAGGGAGGACTGGCAGTCGGAGAAGCTCATCAAGATGGTGCGCGAGCTGCAGCCCCATATCCTGGTCAATGACCGGCTGGATCTCATGGATGTGCCCGGCGGCTGGGACTACAGGACGCCCGAGCAGGTTGCAGTGCGAGAATGGCCCAAGATGGATGGCCAGCGGGTGCTGTGGGAGACCTGCCAGACCTTCTCCGGCTCCTGGGGCTATCACCGCGAGGAGACGACCTGGAAGAGCGTGAAGCAGTTGGTGCAGATGCTGATCGACACGGTCAGCAAGGGAGGCAATCTGCTGCTAAACGTCGGGCCGACGGCCCGCGGCGAGTTCGACGAGCGGGCCATGGATCGGCTGTCGGGCATCGGCGAGTGGATGGGGCAGCACGGCCGCTCTATCTATGGCTGCACACAGGCGCCCGATGAGTTCGCAGCCCCTCAGGACTGCCGACTGACCTATAACCCCGACACGAATCGACTGTACGTGCACGTCCTCAACTGGCCAGTCAAAGCCCTGCATCTGAATGGTCTAGCGGGAAAGGTCGAATACGCCCAACTTTTGAATGACGCCTCAGAGATAGAGTTCACCGACTGGCCGGATCGGCTGGCACGCTGGGGGGATGTGGAAGACATCCTCACCCTGGAGCTTCCGGTGCGCAAGCCCAACGTGACTGTGCCGGTGATCGAGCTATTCCTAGACAGGAGATATGGACAATGAACATTATTCTGGTGACCTTCGATTCGCTGCGCAAGGACTGCGTGGGAACGTACGGGGACACCCCTCCGTGGGGAAAGGTCCATACGCCCCACTTCGATGCCTTCGCCCAGCAGTCGCTGGTCTTCGAGCGAGCCTATCCCGAATCCCTCCCTACCCTGCCCGCTCGGCGAGCCCTCTACACCGGGCAGCGTGTCTATCCCTTCTACAACGCTGATTTCCGGCTCAAGGGCGACTTCACCGGCGCGCCGGGTTGGGGGCCGATCCCTGAGGAGCAGTGGACCTTGGCCGAGATACTGAGCGAGGCGGGCTACCGCACCGGCCTGATCGCAGACCTCTATCACATGTTCAAGCCCTCTAAGAACTTCTGGCGTGGCTTCGATCAGTGGACCTTCCTGCGCGGCCAGGAGACGGATCCCGCACGCTCTGGGCCGCGTCTTACTCAGGAGGAGGTAGACTACTGGCTCCCAGAGGAGATGCGAGGCAAGGGCCAGGCCAGGCTGGAGTTTATCCAGCAGTGCATCATGAATATCCACGACCGACGGCTGGAGGAGGACTACTTCGCGCCGCGTGTGCTCAAGGAGGCCGAGCATTGGCTGGAGCAGAACCGAGATGCAGAAAGGTTCTTCCTAGTGGTTGAATCCTTTGATCCGCACGAGCCATGGCTGGTCCCCCCTCACTACCGCCGAATGTACACCATGGGGAAGGGCCATGAGCAGGTTGTCTCGGCCTACGGGGAAGTGTCTGAACTCGATGAGGCGCTGCTCGATCGCACCCGCGCGAACTACAGTGGTGAGGTCACCATGTGCGATCGCTGGTTTGGGTACTTCATGGAGAGCATGCGGGTGCTCGGGCTGCTGGAGGACACGATGGTCATATTAACCTCCGACCATGGCCATTCTATCGGCGACAGGAATTTCCTGGGTAAACGGGGTTACCCCTCGTTCCCAGAGATTTTCGATATTCCGCTCATGATACGCTTTCCAAAGGCGGAGCACACCGGCCGGAGGAGTGGCTTCGTGATGTATCATGACATAGCCGCCGCCGTCCTGGAAGCCGCCGGAGTTGAGCCACCAGCGCCAATCGATGGGTTTTCCTTCCTCCAAGATGCCGTGGCCGGCGAACCTGGATCGCGGGATCACGCCACCGTGGGTTGGGGCTCGGCGGTCACTGTGATCACCGAGAAATGGTGGTTTAACAGCAAGGTGGATGGCACCGGCGTGCTGCTCTACGACCTGGAGGCCGACGACCCCTTCGCTAGAAATGTAGGCGATGAGCACCCTGACCTGGTGAACGAGCTCTTCGCCCAGGCGGTGGAGGACGCCGGTGGAGGCTTCCCAGACTGGCTGCTGGATCTAGCCAGAAACCAGGCCGACGCCCCAGGGTGCAGCGAGCTGGCCGCGCGGGTATAAGAGGCTGATCTTCATTGACATTCCCTGTCTGCCGACAGGCAGGACGGCACTTTGCCCGGAGGGCCGGAGGATATACTCGACGTCCAGCGAGGAAGGATTGCCGTCGAGGAGATACGAAGGCTCTCTCAGCAGCCAGAGCCCTGGGTGCTGTACGTCGGCCTGACGGATAGCCATGACCCTTACTTCGTCGTCGAACCCTATGCCAGCATGTATGATCCGCGAGAAATCCCCTTGCCCAAGAACTACCATGATTCCCTGGAGGATAAACCCGCTATCTACCGCCGGATGCGTCAGCAGCTGGGGTCGCAGCTGACCGACGATCAGGTCCGAGAGGCGATCGCGCACTACTGGGGCCTGTGCACGATGGGTGATGACGTGGTGGGGATGCTGCTGGATATCCTAGAGGAGACGAACGTCGCCGATAGAACGCTCGTGCTGTATACCTCCGATCATGGGGATCAGGTGGGCGGGCATGGGATCTTCCTCAAGGGGGTGCTTCCCTTCGAGGAGAGCTATCACGTTCCGATGGTGGCCAGGTGGCCTGGGGTAATCAGGCCAGGGTCGGTGTGCTCAGAGTTCATCACCCTCTGCGACTTCGCCCCCACGTTCTGCGAGATCGCCGGGGCGGAGCCGATAGATGAGGTGCATGGGCGGTCGCTGGTTCCTCTGTTCGAGGGAGCGACGCCTGATGACTGGCCGCAGACCTTCTTCGGACAGTTCTGTGGCACGGAGTATTATTAACACTCAGCGCATTGTGCGAGATGAGCGGTACAAGTACGTCTTCAACGGGTTCGATTTCGATGAGCTTTACGATCTGCAGGAGGATCCGTACGAGATAGAGAACCTGGCCTCTGATCCAGCCCACGAGGGCGTAAAGCGACGTCTCATCGATGAGACGTGGAGGTGGGTTGAGCGGACTGAGGATGTGATCTTTAACTCCTATCCCAGCGTCGCTCTCGTCCCGTATGGTCCGGTCGAATCATAGCCCTGGACCGCCTGCTTCGCGTGAGGAAACAGAGGAGACAATGGATAAGAAGACAGCGATCTATACGGTGTTTCTCAGCCGGGGGTATCAACGGGGGGCCGGGCGACCTGCGGAGCCCGAGTCATTTGTGAGCAACCAGGAACTGCTGCAGAGACTGAAAAGTGAATGCAGCGGGGTGAAGTTCATCGCCAGGGACGTGACCAGGGACGGCACAAAGCCTGTGTCCCTGGTGAAGGAATTGGAGGAGCTCAAAGCAGAGCTGGATGGGGTAGTGCTGATAGGTTTTGGAGCTGGCGACAGGGCGAGGGACTATCGACTGGCCCTCTCGGGGCTGCCCACCATCGTGGTGTATAACCTGTTTGAATTCATGAATGTCCCCTACAAACTTTTCGCCACCGGGCAGGAGGAGGAAAGCGTGCTGGTGGGCCCCCAGTATGAGGGCGGCAAAGTCCTGACCGCAGAGCTGGACAGACAGAGCCTGTCCGATCCGTCGGTCTCTTCCGTCGCTTTTAAGGACTTGATTTACAAGATCAAGCTGATACAGGCCATCAGGAAGCTCAAGGAATCCAGGATTCTGGTGGTCTCCCCGCACAGGGTTCTTGCCACGGTCGATTACCAGGATGACATACGCAGACATTTGCCGAAGGGCTACGACCAGACCTACACCCGGGCCTTAAAGGAATCGCTGGGTGTGGAGCTTGTCCCAGTGCTCCCTGAGGAGTTCTACCAGGCGTATGAAAGAACCGATGAGCAGGAGGCAAAGAGGATTGGGGAAAAATGGATGGCACAAGCCAAAAAGGTGGAGGCTGCTACCTCGGAGATAACGAAGACGGCCAGATCATACCTGGCCTTCGAGGCTTTGAGGGAGAAGTACAATTGCAACGCAGTTTCTACCCACATGAGGCGGCTGAAACCCACCAGAGAGACGAAGGACATGTTCTGGCCTGGCCTGGGCCTTGAATGTGGTTTCAAGACCAGGGGAATACAGGCTGTCTGCCAGAATTACCCCAATGTACTGGTGGCCGAGATGCTGGGCTACTTCCTCACGGGTAGGCCCAGCATGCTGGGCGATCTCATCGTCGATCCCGCTAACAGCGTTACCATCCTGACTCACTGTGGAGCTCCGATCAACCCGTATGGAGATGAGAGGATAGTACCATACGCGATAAAGACCCACGCCCAGAGCCCTGTGAGGGACACTCAGAAGCCCGGTTCATCGACCGGGCTACAGGTGGAGTGGCCTTCGGGGGAACCCGTGACCTTCTGGAAGGTCTACGTGCTGCACAGTAAGATCGGCCTCTTCACCGGAGAGGTGGTCAATGCGCGCTCTGTTTACGGTGACCGAGTCGACGACATATTGTGCAGAACGAAGCTGGTTGCCAGGGTTGACGCCCCAAGAAAGATACAGAGGCTCTTTTCTCCCGGCGAATATGGCATCCACAGGGCGGCCACCCTCGGCGATCTGAGACAGGCACTCAAGGATGCTGCCGTTTTACTGGGGTACGAAGTCATGGAAGAGGACAGGTAACGACCTGGGTGCACCGGCTGCGGCAACGAGACGTCGGGAGCGTCTCTATGTGAAGAGGGCGCAGTGTTTCGATGCTGATCTGATCAAGTAGACAACCCCGCAGCTTGTTGCGGGGATTTATCAAAAGGGATGGGAGAATGTCGGCATACAGGAGTAGGAACAATACGGATACAAATGTGATCTTTATCCTAACCGACGATCAGGGGATATGGGCGGCTGGATGCTACGGGAATCCTGAGATCCGCACTCCGAACATTGATCGCCTGGCCGCGACGGGCGTCCGCTTCGAGAATTTCTTCTGCACCTCACCCGTCTGTTCCCCCAGCAGGGCAAGCTTCCTGACGGGACGCATCCCCTCCCAGCACGGCGTGCATGACTGGATTCGGGATGGCAATGTGCCGCCGGATGAGGAGATGCTCAGCGATCCCATGAAAGAGGCTTATCCAGCCGTTCCCTATCTGGAGGGACAAACCACTTACACCGACGTCATGGCGGAGCACGGCTACACCTGCGCTATCAGCGGGAAGTGGCACCTGGGCGACAGCTTGCATCCTCAGCATCACTTCACCCGCTGGTTCGTCCACCAGAAGGGGGGCGGCCCCTACAATAACGCGCCGATGGTCCGGGCGGGCGAGCTGGTCAACGAGCCCGGCTATGTGACCAACGCCATCACCAATGAAGCACTAAAGTTTCTCGAGGAGATGAAAGGCCCCTTTTACCTGAGCGTGCACTACACCGCGCCTCACAGCCCCTGGATAGGCCAACATCCCCAGGAGATTGTGGATTCCTACGATGATTGCCCCTTCAAGTCCTGTCCTCAGGAGGCCAAACACCCCTGGGCGACGTCGCTGTCTGACCGCTGCCTTGGAAATCGGGAGACTCTCAAGGGGTACTTCGCCGCGGTGACGGTCATGGACATGGATGTGGGACGGATCCTCGATAGAATCGAGGAGCTTGGACTGCGGGAGGACACGCTGATCATCTTCACCAGCGACAACGGGTACAGCTGTGGACACCATGGCTTCTGGGGAAAGGGAAACGGAACCCTCCCCCTGAACATGTACGAGAACTCGGTCAAGGTGCCTTTGATCATCAGCCACCCTGGACACCTCCTGGAGGGTGAGTCTACTGATGCCCTGGTGAGCGGCTATGACTTCATGCCCACGCTGCTGGAGTACCTTGATCTGCCCTCGCCGGCGGAGGAGAACCTCCCCGGCCAGAGCTTTCTCCCAGTGCTCAGTGGCGAAGTGCAGGGAAGCCGCGACAGCGTGGTGGTTTACGATGAGTTCGGGCCGACGCGGATGATCCGCACGAGGGAGTGGAAATATGTGCACCGTTACCCCTACGGCCCGCACGAGCTGTACGATCTGGTCAATGATCCAGATGAGAGGGAGAACTTGATTGGCGAGCGAGCTCAACGGGGAAGGGTCAAGGAGATGAGACAGCAGCTCGCTGATTGGTTCGCCCGATATGTGGACCCCGCCGTGGACGGAGCCAAGCTGCCAGTCACTGGGCGAGGACAGCGCACCCGCATCGGCCCGCAAAACCCCGGTGAAAACTGCTTCTATCCCCTGAAGCAAGGCTGACTGAGGTAGTCGCTAGTGGCCTGGATTTGGCAAAATGGCGGAGATAGTGTAAAATCTAAGCGCGATACACATCAATTCTGGAGGAGGTGAATCCTTGCCTAATACTCAATCTGCTGCGAAGGCTATGCGGAGTTCAGAGCGAAAGCGCCTTCGCAATAAGAGATACCGAACCCGTGCTAGGACTTCTGTTAAGCAGGCTCGGATGCTCATTGAAGCTGGGCGTCTGGAGGAGGCGCGAGAGATTGTCCGAACAGCTGTCAGCGCCCTGGATAAGGCAGCTCAGAAGGGGGTCATCCACAAGAACAACGCAGCTCGCCGCAAGTCGCGCCTCATGCGGAAGTTCAACAAAGCCGCGGCACAGCAGGGTGCTGGCAATTTATGAGGGGGTCGAATTTGATCCCCTCATAGGCTGAACGAGTCAGGACTCTATGTTTTCTGGTGATTACACATCTCACCTGTACCAGGTACTGGCAGATTTGAGGGCTGAGGCATCCTCGCCGAAGCTGTTCCCCTGTCCGTCGGACTCTGTCTGCCTGTACCCGATCACCTGTACCCGATCAGGTGCGGGCAGGCACGGGTGCCGACAGGCAGGAGACGAGATGGTCAGCATATACCTCGGCGGGGATGCCTCGGTCCTCTCGTTGAAGATGTGGGTAATCACCAAATTTCTGCCCGCACCCGTGGGTACAGGTCCTGTCTACGCAGGCAGGGAACCATCCCAGACGGAAGGCTATGATTCGCTGGTGGCCGGCGCTGGCGCCTCCGCCGACCTGGTGCTCAGTCATCTGGGGATGCCCACCATGAGCACGGCGGCTGCCATGCTGAGGCCCGCGCCCAGCAGAAACAGGGTTTGATAGCCCCTTGCGGCGATGACGTAGCCCCCCAGCAGGCTGATCGAGCCGAAGCTGAGGCCCATAGCCATGGATACTGCGCCGTAGGCCATCGAGCGCCACTGGGCTTCGACGAGCTCCATCTGAAAGACCTGCAGCGCCGGCATCCAGATGGCCGACAGCACTAAGATAGCCATCTGGGCCACGCCAGCCGCTGCCCAATGGGGAATCAAGGCCAGGGGTATCAGGCTTATGGCCATGCCCACCGTGGTAGCTGCCAATATCCAGCCGTTGCTGCGACGGGCGGTCAGTCGCGGGGTGAGCAGAGCAGCCGGGATGGCCAGGAACTGCCCCGTGCCGGTGATCAGCCCGATCGAGGAGGCGGTGGGATGCAGATCGGTGTCCAGGTAGGCGTTGTAAAAGGCCTGGCAGGCGGCCCAGCCCCCGTGACGGAGGAACACGTAGGCGATCATCAGTGCCACGGGCAGCACAGGGAAGGGGCCACGGGCCTCCTCCCGTTCCTCGGGGGCTATCCCTTCGACCTGCCCGATGAAGCTCAATGGGATGAGGCCAAAGGTGCCGAGGGCCGCACTCACCCACAGTGCACAACGGTAGGGCCCGGGGGTGTCCAGAGTCTGATGGAGGGCCTGGGCAAAGAGGCCCGGTAGCATCCCGCCAGAGATGATCCCCAGGAAAGTGCCCAGCCCCTTTAGGGAGCTGCTCAGGGCGTAGGCGTTGTTGCGATTCCGCTTCGTGGCCGCTGCCATCAGGGCAGGTACCAGATTGACGTTGAGCATGGACCAGCCTGCAGTGATGACCATCTGGGACCCGATGGGCCAGAGGTCTTGAATAGCGGTCGGCACGAACTCGCCCAGGGGTTGAATAACCATGCCGACTATCATGATGATACTGCCGAGAAATATGATCCGCCGCGTACCAAAGCTCCTGCCCAGAGACCCACCAGGCAGGCTCATGCCCATGAAACTGAGCGCACTAGCAGCACTGAACAGGCCCACATACTCTGGACCGTGGCCCAGGCGTAGAATATAGAGCAATCTGAGCAGTTTATGGATACCGAAGAAGCTCATGGTGAATACCCCTGATACGGCGATGAGCAGCATTGACACAAGTTGGAAATCAGAAGGTAGAAGTCAGCGCCTCACTTTTCCCCTCTTCTTCGAATAGCTCTCCTGAAAAATGGTCTCGAGGTCGGCGAAAGTGAACACCCCGTCGAGCCGTTCTCCCCTCAGCACTCGGGGCAGCCAGATTCTATCGTCGGCCCACATCTCCTCGTAGGGCACATCCCCGTAGGCGACCCAGCGGGGCCCCATCTCCTCTGACTCCGCAGGCTTCCCCCTCCAGCTCCTGGCCAGGAAGACGCGCACCTCCTGGCTCCAGTCGGGATCGCTTCCTGGGGGGATGAAGTAGAAGGTGAGCAATGTGGCTTTTCTCATCTCATCAAACCATACTATCTCGGAAGATCACTCCACCCCTAATCCCAATAGAGCTTTGAGGAGGCGCATTATCTTGTCCAAGGTGCTTAATCTCACTCGAAGCTCGGACTCGGGGCTGGATGGCCCCGCTTGTGACGTTCCCGTCGGTGTGGGCGGGAGAGAGGAGCGCACCTGGAGGCGGAGTTCCTGAATCACCTGCTGCTGATGGCCGAAATCGTCTAGATAGTGGATGATTACCTGGGTGATGGCCTCCCCGCTTTGACGGGCCACTGCCTGAGCCCTCAAAAGGTCCGAACTGCCAGGCTCCAGCGGACCGATAAATGCTTTTCCATCCCGTATCTCCAAATCCAGGCTGCGCAGCTCCATGGTGCTGACGTTGGCCGTCTCCTGACCGACGTTGATGATCTCCACCGGCATGGCGAAGGACTCGCCAGCTACTACCTCGGTGATGGAGGGGTGGATCTCGATCTGGAGGTGAGGCTGGCGGATCACCTGCAGGCTGAGCAGCTCACCAGAGGTGTAGTCCACACCATCCTCATCCTGATATTCAAAGATGACCTCCATGGCATATACCCCTGATTGGACCTTGCCATCAACGATCATGCGCTGCACAAGCGTCTTCCGCTCCTGGGCCCCAAGATGGGGAATAAACTTGACGTTGCTCGTGCCCAGAGGGGCGAAAGGGGCCAGCCCAAGGTCCGTCTCCTTCTCCGACGCGCCCTCAACGAGCTTTCCGCCTGTGGCCGACAGGCCGCTCCCCAGGGCTAGCTGAATACCTTGGGCTGGCGCTTCCCCTATGTTCGTCAGGTCTACGTACAAGTTAAATGGCTCACCTGGTATCAGGGACTTGGGCTCGCTGCGGTAGCTGGCGATGGTCAACTGGGGCCTCACTTTAAGCCCTCTTTTCAGCCCTCCTACCGCCAGCCCCACCCGCTGCTCAGTGGTGTGCAGGTCGCCCTCCTCGTCTTGATACTGAATGGAGATGACCTGCCTGTGGGAGCCCTGCCGGGTTGACTCCGATATGATAAGCTCTTGCGTGATCTCCTTCATGCCATGGTCACCCAGCATCTCTACCGACTGAGTGCCACCCCCCGTAACGGCTATAGCTGGCCCCTCCTTCATGCTCACCAAAACATTCTTGGCCGCGCCGTCGCCCACGTTGTGAAGGGTGAAGGTCAGGGAAAAGGGCTGACCAGGGACGATGGGATCGGGGTTAGATCGGGCATCGCGGATGATGAGCTGCGGCAGGCCGGGTTCAGGCACTGTGACCGGGATGCTCACCGCTTCAGTGGAGCTGTAGACCGTTCCGTTGGGGTCCTCGTACTCCAGCACCACCTGCTGCTGATAGACCCCTGTGCTCACCTCCCTGCTGAGAATCAAGCTTTGGTTTACTGTGGTTTGGGAACCGGACCCTAGCTCAGATACCACTTGAGTGCCGCTGGCACCCTGGGGCACAAATGTGCCGCCTACGAAGGTGACGCGGATGTTCTCAGCCCTTGTGTCCCCCATGTTCCTGATCTTCAGCGTTACGACCACCGACTCCCCAGGAGGCACCGACGAGGGGTTGGTACTGAAGGATTTGATAAAGAGCAGAGGGCGTTTAAAGGGGGTGGGAGTAGGTAGCGGAGTGGAGGTCGGGAGGGGAGTGGAAGTGGGCGGCGGGGTGGTGGTAGGAGTGGGTTCTTCTATCTCAAAAGCATCACTCAGAGTATCCTCTTTGCCATCAGGGTTGGTGACGATGACGTTGCAGTTGCGTGGGCTCAACCCGGCAGGAACGATGGCCATCAGCATCTTGTCATTGACGTAGGTAGAAAGCAGTAATCCCACAAACTCGACACGGACAGCCGCCCCATCTTGGAAACCAGTGCCCAGGATCGTGATCTGTGTGTCCTAGGTGTTCAGAAACGAGTTTGGCTCCACACCGGTGACGTCAGGGGGCGGCACGGCGGTAGGAGTTGATGTTGGTGTGCTGGTGACCGTCGGCGTGGTGGTAGGAGTGGCGGTGGGCGTGGGAGTCGGAGTTTCGGTAGCTGTCGGCGAGGCGGTAGCTGTGGCGGTGGGAGTGGAAGTCGGCGTTATAGTGACTGGGGTAGTAGGGGTCGAATTCTGCGTGCTGGTGATGTAAGTGACTTCCCTGTCCTCCCCACCTGGCCGGCGGATAGGCACCCGCCCAGAGAGGACGTGGACAGGCACTAGAAGCAGCAGGATGAACCCTGCTGCTAACAGAGGCACCGCCAAGATAACATCCCACCGCCGCATCCTAGTTACTATCCCTCTCAAGCCCATCGGGAGGCCGCAGCCTTACTTCTTGAACTCGGCCTCGGGGTTAGCCAACAACATCCGCAGCTGCCGAGCGGTGTCCACAGCTTGAGCCTGGTGGTGATTGTTGGCGAAGATGTAAGTGTCCTCAGCCTCAGATTCCAGCTCCTGAATCTTAGGTACCCACTCCTGCAACTCCTCTTTGCTGTAGGTGTAGTCGTACCGCTCCCACGCCCGGTCGTGCTTCCACCACTTGGCCGCGTTGCGCCCATGGAAGCGGAGGTAGGCCACTTTGCTGGTGGTCTCGGCGATGGGAGGGATGAGGCTTCGGAAGCGAGGCTGATCCACGCAGCAGAACCCTAGATCCAGCTCCCGAAGAAGCTCGAAGGTCTCGTCTACGATCCACCCCCGGTTGCGGAACTCGACCACCGCTGGCAGCCCTTCCAGCCTCTCGCGGCACAGCTTGAGGTAGTCGCGGTTCTGCGGTGTGTTCTTGAAGCTCCAGGGGAACTGCACCAGAATGCAGCCCAGCTTCCTCGCCTGGATCAGAGGGTCGAGGGCGGCCACGAACTTCTCGAAAGCCGGCTCCGGATCCTCCCGCTCGTGGGTCATCTCCCGATTAGCTTTCAGGGTAAAGAGGAATCGGTCCGGAGTTTTGGCGCTCATGGCTCTCAGCGTGCGGGCGTCAGGGATGCGATAGTAGGTGAAGTTAAGCTCGCACGCCGAGAATTTCTGGGCGTAGAAACGCAGGTAGGCGCGCTTAGGCAGTCCCTTCGGGTAAAATGGCCCTACCCAATCATCGTAGCTGAAACCACTGGTGCCAATGTGCAGCATCATTCACTCCAATCGAGTTACAAGTTGCCTGTCAGTCGGCCTGTCCCCCGTCCCCCGCCTGTCGGCGGACAGGTGCCTGTACTCGGCACGGGTGGCCAGGGGAACCTGAAACTTTCAACTTGGAACTCCCGTCCAAAATCGCATACCTGCCCACAGGAAATAGCCACCCAATCCTAGGAGGAAGAGGCCGCAGATCAGGGACAGGACCAGGTGTAACCGTCCGCTGAGCAGTCGCCGGCCCGTGGTCCCTGCCAGGGCCAGCAAGCTATTCCAGCTCAGGTCGGATAGGATGTGGCCGCTGTAGAAGGCCACAAGCCCCACCACACCCCACTCCAGGCCGTCGAATACATATTTGGCCCCCACCGTGGCCCACCACAGAAACCAGTAAGGGTTAGCCACGCTGGTCACCATGCCTGCAGGCACGGAGCTCATCCCTCCAGCCAAGTACGAGGAGGCCTCGCTGTCCGAGGTCTGTTCCCCTCCCTCCCGCCAGCCGTGGAGGATGAGGCTCGATCCCATCCACAGGAGCACCAGCCCCCCCACGCACCCAATGGCGGCCATGATCTCCGGGCGCCGCAGGGGGCCGCCCAGCCCAAAGGCCAGCGCCACGACCAGAGGCCCCTCCACCAGCGCGTGGCCGGCGGTGATGAGCGGCCCGACCCAGAAACCCCGTCGCATGCTCTGGGTCAGGGTGACCGTAGAGACAGGGCCGGGCGTCATGGCCCCCGAAAAACCCACCACGAAGGCAGTGAGGAAAAGGGGAATGGGAGCCATCAGCGCCCATACTCTTCAGAGTGAACAGAGGCCTCCGTCCCCAGCTCGGCCTCCTTCAGGTCTACGTCGGTATCTATCAGCACTCTCCTCGATCCGCCTCCTTTCCGCATCGGCCCCACCACGCCCAGCTCCTCCAGTTGATCAATGAGCCGAGCTGCACGAGGATATCCGACGCGCATCTTACGCTGCAGGAAAGAGGCCGAGGCATGGTTATGTTCCTGGACCACTTGGATCGCCTCCTCGATCAGCGGATCAAACTCCTCCCGCGCCTCCAGTTCCTTCCAAGGAGCTTCCTCAGGGGCAGGGATCTTCTGGGGAGCGTACATCTTCCAAAAGTGGACCACATTCTCAATCTCCTCATCGGAGGCGAAGCAGCCCTGGATGCGAATTGGCTTGGAGGAATCAGGAGCCATAAAGAGCATATCACCCGATCCCAGAAGCGCCTCCGCGCCCCCTGTGTCTAGGATGACCCGCGAATCCACCTGGGAGGTGGTGGCGAAGGAGATGCGGGCAGGAAAATTGGCCTTGATAAGCCCCGTAACCACATCCACACTGGGACGCTGAGTGGCGATGACTAGATGTATCCCCGTAGCCCTCGACATCTGGGCCAGGCGGCATAGAAGCCGCTCTATCTCATCCGGGGCCACCATCATAAGGTCCGCCAGCTCATCGATCACTAGGACGATGTAGGGCATCAGCTCCCCACCCCTGGACTCCAAGCGTTGATTGTAATCCTTAATGCGGCGCGCCCCAGCATCAACGAAGCGTTGATAGCGGCTCTCCATCTCCTGGTTGAGCCACTTGAGAATACCTACCACCCGCTCTGCATCGGTCTCCACGGGGCTGATTAGATGAGGCAACCCATTGAAGCGCAGTAGCTCTACCCGTTTGGGATCTACCATCACCAGCTTGAGGGTATCAGGGGGATGCTGAAAGAGCAGACAGGTGACGATGGAGTTGATGCACACCGACTTTCCAGAACCAGTGGCCCCAGCGATTAGGAGGTGGGGCATGAGGGCCAAGTCGGTGGCGATGGGATTGCCAGACACATCTCGTCCCAGGGCAATGCGCAGCGGAGACTCAATATTCTCGAAGACCTCCGATTCCATCACCCCCCGCAGCGACACCAACGATGTCTCGCCGTTGGGCACCTCTATCCCCACCACATGGCGGCCAGGCACCGGCGCCTCCACCCGGATGGGGGCGGCGGCCAGGGCCAGAGCCAGGTCCTTGCGCAGGGAGGAGATCTTGCTCACCCGCACTTTGCGCTGCTCCCCGCTGCGCAGCTCTGTGAAGCCGGGTTCCACGCCGAATTGAGTGACCACCGGCCCTGGCTTTATGTCTACGACTTTGACCGGCACCCCGAAGCTGTCCAGTGTCTCCTCAATGATGCGCGCCCGACGCTGTCTCTCCGCCTCGCTGGAGCCAAGGTTGGGCGAATCCTCGTAGAGTAGGTCGAGTGGCGGAAGCTCCACTTTGGGCTGTTTAGGACCAGTGGACTGCCTGGATTTACTCCGTCGGTGGGATGGCCGCTTCTTTTTGGGACTGGAAGACGCTTCACGCGCTGGTGCACGAGATTCAGGACGCGCGGTCCGTCGCCGTAGAAGCGCTCGGAAGGAACGTGACAGTGTCTCTCCCAGGCGCAAAGCCCCTTCGCGCACCTGAGGCCAGGAGATCCGAAGAGTCAGGCTCAGCCCTATCCCCTCCACGATAAGCAGCAGTAAAGCTGCCACCGGCGCGCCTAAACTGGTGATGAGCAGATGGCTAAGCGCCCATCCAACCCACCCACCTCCCCCTCCCTCATTCGCCAGAGAACGGGGATCGGCGGGGGAGGGGAATAAGTGGAGCAGCGCCAGCAGGGCGATGAACGCTACCTCCCATCCAATAATCCCTGGCCAGTGTATCTCCGTCTCGCGGTGCAGGCTCTTGAGGAACAGCACTCCCCCAGCCAAGCCAAAGCCCAGGGCTGCGGGGTAGGCTCCCCAGCCGAACAGGAGGCGCAATACTCGAACCCAGAGGTCTATCACCACCCCTCGACTGATAGACAGGAGCCCCAGCAGCGTGACCAGCGCCACCGCGATGAGCAGCAATGCCGCTATCTCCCGCTGTAGAGGCGTCGGCTCCCAATTGAGGCCCTGAAGAGGCCAAAAGCGCGATTTACGTCGGGTCATAAAAATAGTTCCAAGTTTCAAGTTCTATCCCCACCTCCGATGATGGCGAGGAGTTGCACTCCGAGCCCCTCGCGCAGGCGGGAGTACAACTCCCTCACATCAGGGGGTTTCATCTTCACCTACAAACTTTTAACTTGTAACTTATACTTGACGGAGGCTCAAGCCCAGCCGATGATTGTCGACATCTATGTTGATTATACGGACGGTGACCTTCTCCCCCTTCTGCACCACATTTCTAGGGTGCAGGAAGCTCCCTTCAGCCAACTCGGAAACGTGGATCAGGCCTTCCAAGCCCTCCTCAATACGCACGAAGGCCCCGAAATCCACCACGTTGGTCACCATTCCCTCCACTAGCTGTCCCACCTGGTAGTTCTCCTCAACCAAATCCCAGGGGTTAGGCTTCAATCGCTTGAGGCTCAGGCCCACCCGATGCCTCTCGCGATCCACGCTAAGCACATAGACCTGGACCTTGTCCCCAGGGGAGAGCACTTCGCTGGGGCTATCCACCCGTCCCCAGGAGAGCTCAGAGATATGGATGAGACCTTCTACTCCGCCTAGATCTACGAAGGCCCCAAAAGGGCGGAGGTTGGTGACCCTCCCTTCACACACATCGCCGGCGACCAGCTGATCCAAGATCGCCTCCGGGCTGCCAGGCCCCGACTTCGCCGCTCGCTGGGAGAGGATGAATCGATTCTGATCCATGTCGAGCTCGATGATTTTAAGCTCCAATTTTTGCCCTACAAAACCTCTCAATTGATCAATGCGATCTTCCTTCGATGAGGGATGCTTGAATCCTACTAGTTGGGATGCAGGTACGAAGCCCTGCAGGCTCTCCCAATTTACGAGCACTCCGCCTCGGTTATAACCTACCACCTCTAACTCTATAACCTCGCCTCTCTCGAAATAACGTTCCACCTCTGCCCAGCACGCTTGCTGCCTGCCTTGAGAGGAGCTATCCAGGCCCCTGTCTACGTGAGCAGGAGGCCAAGAGTTATCTCGGTTTCCCTCCGCTTTCCTCTCGAACTCTGAAGGAGCAATTGTAGATTCCTCCTCCAAAAGCGCCTGCCAGTAGCTGTCACTCAGTGGTTTTTCCCATGGATGAATCTCTTGGTTCATTGGTCCTCTCACCCTTCCCTTTAATTATTCGGATGGCTGACTCCGTTGAGCTGCCTCCATACGTGCGATGATCTGAGCCAGGGCATCCATGGCTACCCGCTGCTTGCGGTAGAGGTCCGATTCGCTCATAGCTAGACGGGCAGCCACATCCTGAGTTCGACGGCCCTGTACGAACTTCAGCTCCACGATGTTGTACAGCAGCCATTCCCTGGTGGTCATGCTGCGCTGCCCATCGGGCCGCAGAGCCTCCAGAGCTTGTTTTAATACTGTTCGCAGCGCCCTGGCTGGGTTATAATCGTTCTCAGCCAGGACATCCTGAACGATCCCCAAGCGCTGCAGCGGGTTCTCCGTCAGCTTGGGGCCACCCCAGTAATGGCTGAAGGCGTCTTTCACCAGATCGGGATACTCCTCGGCAGAGGGCGGGGGGGCGACCGCAGGCAGCAGAGGGGAATCCACATAGCGAGGCTGGCCCCGTCGCTGCTGTATCTCCTCGATCTCAGGGATGATCAACTCCAGGGCGGAGAAGAGCCCCTGCTGCAGGTGCTGATCCTCCAAACCAGCCCTAGCCTGCTCCACCAGCAGGGCCAGGGCCTCCCCTTCATCTGAACTCAGATCGCGGAGCGATGCTCGGTCCTCAATGCCCAGCATGCCCAGGGGGATAGAGTGGGAGTTGGCTGTCAGGGGAAGGAGCCACCAGCCCCCCTGAGAGCGGAAACGTAGAGGATCGGCTTCCTCTTCCCCATCGGTGGGGATAGGAACCACCTGACCATCCCCGGTCAGCACCTGGCTCCAATCCAGCTGGGTCAGGAGATCCTTCACTGGCCCCTGGGGGCCGGAGTGGGCCTCCAGCCGCAACCTCTCTCCCGCCGCCACGGCCACAAAAGCGCTCCGCACCCGCAGCAGGTCACAGAGCGCGGTGAGCAAATTCTCCAGAAACTGCCGCAGGTCCGTGGAGGTCAGCAGCCGCTCGTCCAGCTCCTGCAGCCAGGCGATCTCCTCCGCATCGCGCCAGTAGATGATCCGATCCAGGATGGGATTCAGGAGATTTATGATAAGTTGTAGCAAGACGATGGTGCCTACGACGGTCAGGGTAAGGGCAAGCTCAACAGGTAGGTGCAGCGGTCGAGCCAATTGAGGCATCACCTGAAGTAGCATCACCACGCAGATAGCCACGAAAGGCCCTCGCATCAAGAAGTGTATGAAGCGATGTTTGACCACCCGGTCGGGGGTTAAAATACCGAAATAGGCCACGCTGTAGGCCATGACGATCATCATCAACGCCACGCCAAGATTACCCAGGAGGACAAGCGAGAGGAAAAGCCAATTGGGCAGCATATGGGGCAGCCCAGTGATCAGAAGATAGGGAAACACTCCCAACGCGGTGACGATGAAGGCCACAGCCAGATAGGTCATGCGCCGGCGAGAGGTGGATGTCAAGCAGCGATGACGGGCGTTCTGGACATTTCGGGCGCCTATTAACAGGGCGGCGAAGAAATAGAGGGCGAATGTCCAGAAGAAAGGGCCGGCGCGCAGCTGAGTGGCAACGGAGGAGTACATGCCATCCCGCACCAGCAGTTCGGTGAAGAGGGAGAGGGACAGAAAAATGAGGCTGAGCGTATAACTCCCCCAGACGGCCATCCGTCGCGGGCGAGAGGAGAGATTGGTGGTACGCAGTAGGGCGTTAGAGAAGTGAAGAAGGGCTGCTGGGATGAAGGCTATGCCCACCCACTGCACTCGTAGCCAAGGGATGGCTGCCTTCAACGAGCCCACCTGAGGAAGCACCACATCGCCCAGGTAGACGACCATCACAAAGCCGATGAGAGCACAGAGTGATCGAGCCACGCCGCTGCGCAGGTTGTGGCTCAATAGGTACACCAGCAGCGAGAAGGAGATAATGACCACTGCCGAGGCGATGACAGGGTTAACGTGCATGAGCGCCGCTGTCAGGATAGCCATAATATCCATCTACTGCCCCCCGAGTTGACGGTCAGGATAGGTCTTTGCTGAAGAATAGGGCAATATCCTGGTTAGCATAGTATCGGTCATGAAAGCCACAGAAGACGAAACGATGTGTCTGAAGAAAGCAGATAGCAGCATGATTATTGGTGGAAACGTCGGCCATCAATCGCCGGAGATTATGGGCTACTGCCCACCGCTCGGCTCGGGCCAAGAGCGCCGTCCCAATCCCCTGCCGGCGTCGTTTAGGATCCACCCCTAAGTGCTCAATCCATCCCGCTCGCTGCCATTCCTGGAGCCGGAGGTCAATGTATCCCCAGATCTCACCCCTCTCGTGGGCCACCAGGAAACAAGGGCTCACCCTCCAATCGGCCCTCAAGTGCTCCAAAGGTTTGGGATAAGAGACGTGAGCTCGGTGGGGAAGACGAACAGGACGCAGGACGAAGGAGAGCGTGCCATCCTGCTCCTGTTCCTCAAACCGCCAGGCATGGGAGGTGGTGTAAGAATGATCGAGAGCCATACATTCTCTGAGATCAGCGCGATCAGCGCGGCGGATATACACAATTTCGTCCCCTCAGGTGCGGAAAAGCTACATCAATGATTGTATCATTTTCGCATCGAATGGGCAAGGTGGCGGAAGGGCAAACGAGTTGATGTTGCCTCATCTACAGAAGGCATGCTATAATAAAGCTGCTTATTGCCCAGGAGTCTCCATGAGCTTCCGATTTGACCTCATCGCCACTGATAATAACAGCCGAGCACGAGCAGGGCTTATCCACACGCCCCACGGCTCCGTTTCCACGCCAGCCTTTATCCCTGTGGGCACCCAGGCCACGGTCAAAGCCCTCGCCCCCCGAAACCTGCACGAGATAGGGGCTTCCATCGTGCTGGCTAACGCCTACCACCTCTATCTCCGCCCCGGCTCGGAGATCATCGCTCAGCTTGGAGGGCTGCATCGCTTCATGGGCTGGGATAGGCCGTTACTCACCGACAGCGGCGGCTTTCAGGTCTTCAGCCTTGCAGGGCTGAGGGAAGTGGATGACGATGGGGTCACCTTCCGCTCCCACCTCGATGGCTCTATCCATCGCCTGACCCCGGAGAGGGCTATCGCCATCCAGGAGCAGCTGGGGGCGGACATCATCATGTCCTTGGATGAGTGCCCTGAGCCGGATGATCGAGCCTATAATGAGGAGGCGCTGACTCGCACTCACGTCTGGGCTGCCCGTTGCCGTGAGGCGCAGAGACGTGATGATCAGGCCCTCTTCGGCATAATTCAGGGTGGGATCTTCCCGGACCTGCGGCGAGCCAGCGCGGAATACATCGCGGGGCTCGATTTCCCCGGCTACGCTATCGGCGGACTTTCGGTGGGTGAGTCCAAACAGGAGATGCAAGCGATGCTGGAGGCGACGGTGCCTCACCTGCCGGAGGAGAGGCCCCGTCACCTACTTGGAGTAGGGGCACCGGATGATCTCTTCGAATGCGTGGCTCGAGGCATTGACTCATTCGATTGCGTCCTGCCCACCCGAATGGCTCGCAACGGAACGGTGCTCACTCCCACCGGGAGGGTCAACCTGGGCAACGCCCGCTATGTCGACGATCCAGCCCCCATCGTCGAGGGCTGCGACTGCTACACCTGTCAGAATTTCTCTCGCGCCTACCTGCACCACCTGATCAAGGCCAAGGAGATTCTAGGCTTGCACCTGACCACCATCCACAACCTGCACTTCACCCTGGGTCTGATGCGCCAGATGCGGGATGCGATCCTAGATGGCACCTTCTCAAGGCTAAAGGAGGAGTTCCTGGCGGGATATAAGGCCAGGAATGATCTCAAACTATGAGGAAGATGGAGAAGGAGGGGAAGATCGGCTTGGCCCTTGTGGTATTGAGCGTATTGCTCACCTGGATCGCCTATGGGCCAGTCCTGTCCCTTCCCTTCATGTTCGATGATCTCATACATCTCCGATGGCTTGAGGGCCGAAGTGTGCTTGAAGGATGGATTAGCGTCAAGGGAATGCAACACTACAGGCCCCTGCTGCTTTCGCTTTGGAGGGTCTTCGGCAGGTTGTTTGGCCCCCACAATCCGTGGCCCCTGCATTTTCTCAGCCTGCTTCTACACATCGGCAACGCCTCCCTTGTGGGCTGGCTAGCGTATCAGATCCTTTAGAAAAGAGGTTGCAAGCTGAACATCTTCCAGACTGTTATCCTTGGCCTCCTCCAAGGCGCAACCGAGTTTATCCCCATCTCCTCATCCGGCCACCTGGTGCTGGTGCCCTGGCTGCTGGGCTGGCGGGAGCCGGGGCTGGCCTTCGACGCCGTGGTCCATTGGGGAACTCTCCTGGCTGTGGTGGGGCACTTTCGGCGCGATATAGCCTCGCTGGCCCAAGCCTGGCTGCGAGGATGGCGCTCCTTATCCTGGCCAGAGCCTCAGGGACGGCTGGCCTGGCTGATCCTGCTGGGCACACTCCCCGCCCTGGCGCTGGGCCTGCTCTTCGAGGAGTGGTTCGAGGCCCTGTTCAGCGCGCCCGCTACAGTGGCCAGCTTCCTGCTGGTGACGGGACTGTTGCTGATGGTGAGTGAGCGGCTGGGTCAGCGCGAGCGCGGGGAGGGGGAGTTGAGCTGGCTGGATGCGCTGCTCATCGGGCTGGGACAGGCGGCGGCTATCGCTCCGGGCATCTCCCGCTCGGGAGCCACGATGGGGACCGGGATCCTGCGGGGGCTGCGACGGGAGGCGGCGGCCCGCTTCAGCTTCCTTCTGGGCACGCCGGTGATCTTGGGCGCGGGGCTGCTTCAGCTCGCCAAACTGGTCACGTCTGGGCAGAGCACAGAGGAGTGGTCGATGCTGGTCCTGGGCTTCGTGACCGCCGCGGCCAGCGGCTATCTAAGCATTCGCTTTCTGTTGAGCTACCTCCGCCGCCGCAGCCTGTATCCCTTCGCCCTTTACTGCTGGGCGGCAGGGCTCGCAGCCCTGGCTATGAGCCTCCACTCGCTGCCTATCGGGATGAAGCCTCCTCCCACACCTGGCGGGCTGACACTAGCCGGCCCTCAGGCTCTGCACCCTCTGATGCAGACCCTGGGCCAAGCCTATCAGGCCCGCAGTCCCAACATCGGGATTATTGTGAGAAGACCCGACGCCGAATCCCTCGACCTGCTCTTCACCTACGAGGAGGCCGGAGAAGGGTATCGAGTGCCCATCGCCCTAGACGCGCTGGCCATCATCGTCCATCCGCACAATCCTGTACGGGAGCTTACGCTGCTCCAGGTGCAGGATATCTTCTCCGGACGGGCTTACGATTGGGAAGCGCTGAGTGAGCGGCAGGGATGGATCAAGGTGCTGGATCAGGTCAATGGCTCGCCCTCGCGAACCTTCTTCGCAGATCGAGTGATGGGAACGCGGGCCGTGACGACTAACGCGCTCCTCGTGCCCAATGACGCCGCGGCGGTGGAGGAGGTGGCCTCAGATCCCTCGGCCATCAGCTATACCTCCGTGGGCTATCTCAGGCCGGAGGTCAGGCCCCTGGCCATTGAGGGGGTCCCCCCCACGCCGGATAATCTGGCCCGGGGGAGCTATCATCTCATCCGGCCGGTGTATCTCGTGATCCCTGAGCAGTGCTCGGCGGAGGCGCAGCGCTTCGCTGACTTCGTGCTCAGCGGGGAGGGACAGGAGGTGATAGCGGAACGGTACGGGCGTGTGGAGATCACGCCCTCGCTCGACATCTATGGTGTGGATGAATGATCATTTGGGTTGTAGGGGCACCCCTTGTGGGTGCCCAGGGTGGGCGCAAGGCCCACCCCTACCAACCTGTTTGAAACGCCCTCATTTTATATGAAAGGAGCTCTTGATGTTTACAGTTGATTGGGACAAATACCGACTTGTGGATCTATCGTACGAGGTCGTTCCTCCGGGGAGCGAGGATCGTCCCTTCGAGATAGAGCGGGGATACCTGGCTGATAGGGCCTACAAGCACGATGTGCGTACCCATTCCCACGTTGGCACGCATGTCGAAGCCCCGGCCCATTTCTTCGACGAGGGAAAAAACACATCCGAGTTTCCACTCACCCATTTTATGGGCCGGGCGATCCTGCTGGACGTGGAGGATGTGGAGGCCACGCCCAGGGTCACTCCCGCCTACCTGGAGCAGGCCATCGGCGAGCTCATCCAAGAGGGAGACATAGTCATCTGCCGAAACCTGGACGCGGGGGCCAAGGAGGAGGGGCGAAACCCTGTGCTCACCCCCGAGGCAGCCCGCTGGCTGCGCGATCACAAGATCAAGATGCTGGGCATAGATACCCATTTTGGCCTGGGCGAGGACATCCCCTCCACCCGTGCTCTCCACGACATCCTGCAGAGTGAGGATGTATGTTTGATTGAATGGCTGGACAACCTGGAGGCGCTCCGCAGCCGTGAGTTCTTCTTCATGGCTCTACCCTATAAGGTGGATCGGATGGATAGCTCCTGGGCGCGGGCCGTAGCCATTGAGGAAAGGTGAGAGAGACATGGCCAAAGCGCTGGCGGAAGGTACGATCCTGACCCTCCTGCGCCGAGATGACGCTGGGGGAAATGGCCACACCGCAGCCACTATCGCCGCGAAGCTCTGCGGCACTCCTCCCAATCCCCTCCAGGCGGCCGAACAGCGGGCCTTGGCCGAGGCGATGATCGGATCCCTCTTGGAACAGGGCAAACTACAGATCGCTGGCTATTTTTACTTGAAGGGTGGCAAGGTCCCACGTTACAAACTAGCCAACGTCTCAACACCTGGAGGAGGGTGATCCAATCCATCACAGTAGGGGC
>JAYEMR010000032.1:0-22866 GCA_034718215.1 Chloroflexota bacterium | reverse complement strand
TCGCCTTCTCGCGAGAGCGGCTATGGGAGATGGAGCTCTCTCGGGAGGAGCTGCTGGAGCAATTCCCGCGCTGTGGGGTGGCGGTTGTGCGCACCGATGGCTCCGATGCCTGGCTGGCCGTGGACGCCAATGTCCACATCTCCCACGCTCAGTTCTGCCCTGCTGATAGCGAGCTGATCCTCTACTGCCACGAGGGCCCTTGGCACAAGGTGCAGCGCATGTGGCTGATACATCGGGATGGAATCGACTGTCGGCCCCTGTACCACCAGTCGAACAACGAGGGCGTGGGGCATGAGTTCTGGGGGGATGGAGGGGAAAATGTTTACTTCACCGCTTACGGCGGTCGGGCCCCGCAGGGGCTGTGGGTCATAGATAGGGATGGAGGGACGCCTAGATGTGTGCTGGCCGGGGCCACCCATGCCCACGGCACGGCCAGTCCCGACGAGGACATCTTCGTGGTGGATGAGCTGTTCAACGACCGAGACCACCTTTGGGTTGCCTACGAGGGCTCTCGGGAGCCCAAAGTGCTGTGTCGGACAGGGTCCAGTTGGGCTAATCAGAAGCTGCATCCTCATCCTCGCTTCCTTCCCACCGGCAAGGCGGTGCTCTTCACCTCCGATCGTACCGGCTCAGGTGAACTGTACATGGTATCGGTGTAGGGATCTGCTGCAGCGCACGGCCCAGCACGACCTTTACCGTAGCGAATGGAAGAGATGCAGAAAGTGAGGGGAAAAATGGAAGTGAAGCTCATTGCCGTCACGAACTACCTGGAGGGGGACAGTCCTGATGAACTTTTGGAGCATGCGGGGCGGGTGAGTTACCGCTCTCGTTCCAAGGGCAAACCCGAAAAGTTCATTCGGGCCCGTGTCCGCGAAGGTCATGAGTCCATCATCGAACATGCCTCGGCCACCTTCGAGATCACTGGTATCTCCCGAGCCTGCAGCCATCAACTCGTCCGACACAGGCTGGCCAGCTACACCCAGGAATCGCAGCGGAGGGTGGATATGTCCAATCCTCAGTTTGTCATCCCCCCTGATATCGCCGCCAACGCCAGGGCCATGGAAATATGGGAAGGTGTCGTGGATGAACTTAAGGCTGCCTATCAAGAATTGCGCGCGCTGGATGTTGAGAAGGAGGATGCAAGGTTCCTACTGCCCAATGCCACCGCCACTCGCATCGTGATGAGCGCCAACTTCAGGGAATTTTTGCATCTGTTCAGGCTGCGCATATCTCCCGAGGCTCAATGGGAGATTCGGGGCGTGGCTCTCAGGATGTTAGAGCTTCTATACCCCATAGCCCCTGGTGTTTTCGGCGACCTCAGGGAGGAATTAAGGGCCAATTACCCTTCCTTTTTCGCTGGTTAATGTCGCGAAGCATGCCCACGGCGAACGGCGAAAGGGAACCTGCCCACGCAGGTTGGAGAGTAACCATGGGCAAAAAGGTGCTGATTGTAGAGGATGATTCCACTCTGCTGGACACACTGGACTATAACCTCACTCACGAAGGCTACGACGTCCACACGGCGGCCGATGGCCTCGCCGCGCTGGAGGTGGCGCGGCGGGAGCAGCCGGATGTGATCGTGTTGGACCTCATGCTTCCCAAGCTGGATGGCTTCGAGGTGTGTCGTATCCTGCGCCAGGAGATGAGCACTCCCATCCTGATGCTCACCGCTCCCGAGACCTGATCCTGGAGCGAGTTTGGGGTTGGGACTACGGCGGCAGCAGCCGCACTGTGGACGTCCACATCCACTGGCTGCGGGAGAAGCTCGCCCGCGCATGTGGCGCAGGCGAGCTTGATCTAGCCCATCCCACTCGCATCTTCACTGTGCGCGGCGTCGGCTACCGATTCGAGGAGTGAGTAGGACAAGATGCCATCTTGTCCCACAGAATACGGAGCGAAAAATTGGGCAATCTGGAATACCGGCTCTTCTACCGACGGCATCTGCCCCACATCCAACCGCCAGGTGCTACATTGTTCCTCACCTTCCGCTTGGCTGACTCCATCCCGGCCGAGGTGTTACAACAATTGCTGGAAGAAAGCCAGCGGGTTGAAACCATACTGGAGAACATTCCTGACTCTCAGGAACGTCGTCGGCGGGCTTATCTGGAACAACGCCGCCTCTTCGGCAAGTGGGATAAAGCCTTGGGTACGGCCCAAAGTGGTCCTTTCTGGTTGCGAAACCCTCGTATCGCTGCTCTGGTATCCGAGAGCCTCCACTACCGTAACGGCCAGGTCTACGACCTGCATGCCTTCTGCATTATGCCCAACCACGTCCATCTGGTCTGCATGCCCTTGCCCAAAGCAAACGGCACTTATCACGCTGTGTCTGCTATCATGCACTCCCTCAAACGCTACGCTGCACGCCAGGCCAACCAGCTTTTAGGACGAGAGGGAGCCTTCTGGCAGCACGAGAACTATGACCACGTGGTACGAGATGAAGCAGAATGGCGTCGGATCATCACCTATGTGCTTAATAATCCCGTAGCGGCTGGACTGGTTGAGCGTTGGGAAGACTGGGAGTGGAGCTATTGTAAGCACAGCTTGTAGGACAAGTTGCCAACTTGTCCTACAGGGGAGAGTAAACCGTGTTCCGCAGCATTCGTTGGCGCATCGCCATCCCCTATATGCTCCTCATACTGCTGGCCATGGCCGGCCTGGTCCTCCACCTGTCAAAGCTGGTACGGGGCGCGCACTTGGATGACCTGGAGGCCCAATTGACCGCCGAGGCCCAACTTATTGAGGACGCTCTTACATCATCGCCTGCCTGGGACGAGCCGGATGGTGACCTCGACCCCTCGGCCCAGCACTACGCAGAGCTGCTGAAAGCGCGGGTGACCCTCATCGGGGCGGATGGCACAGTGCTGGGAGAATCACACGAGGACCGAGCGCAGATGGACAACCACCTGTACCGGCCGGAGGTGCAGCAGGCTCTGGCCAGAGGGCAGGGCAGCAGCCTCCGCTTCAGTCGGACGATGGACTACGAGATGATGTATGTGGCAATCCCCTTGACCACAGAGGGATGCGTTAGGGGGATTGTGCGCGTGGCTCTCCCCCTGCGCCAGATCGAAGCCCACGTGGCCCGCCTGCATAGCGTCGAGCCAGTGGAGATGGATCGCCAAGGTCTTTTCCTGCAGGTCATCGTGACGCCACTCCAGGAAGCCGAGCCGCAGGCCTGCCTGATCATCCTCCAAGACCTGACACGGGTGCGGCGGCTGGAGACGATACGGCGGGATTTCATCAGCAACATCTCCCACGAACTGCGCACTCCTCTGGCCTCGTTGAAGGCGCTGGTCGACACTCTGCGGGGCGGGGCGCTGGAGGACCCCCCGGCGGCTCAACGCTTCCTGAACCACATGGAAACCGAGGTGGACGCGCTGACACAGATGGTACGGGAACTGCTGGAGCTCTCGCGCATCGAGTCGGGCCGGGCGGCCTTCCGGTTAGAGCCGGTGGTAGTGGCCGATGTCGTGCTCCCACCTGTGGAGCGGCTGCAGCCTCAGGCCGAACGAGCCGGCCTGCAGCTCACCGTTGACCTGCCGGGCGACCTCCCTCCTGTACTGGCCGACGCAGAGCGCATCCAACAGGTGGTCACCAACCTGGTCCACAACGCCATCAAATTCACGCCCTCGGGAGGAATGGTGATGCTATCGGCCGAGTCAATTGGCGAGGAGGTGGTGATCTCAGTGCGCGATACGGGTGTAGGTATCCCGGCCGATGATCTGCCCCGCATCTTCGAGCGCTTTTACAAGGCCGATCGGGCGCGCAGCGGCGGCGGGACAGGGCTGGGGCTGGCCATCGCCAAGCATATCGTCCAGGCCCACGACGGGCGTATCTGGGTCGAGAGCACCGAGGGCCAAGGCAGCACCTTCTCTTTCACGCTGCTGACGGATAGGAAGGGTGACAAGCGGAGCCGTTAAACAAACCTTTACTGCACGTTAACAAAATATTAACCTGCCCTTGAAACACCGTTAAACCGGGTGTGGTATCATTACCCACAAGTGAGAAAACTCAAATCTTCAACTAGGAGGTGAAAAATGCGTAACTTGTGGGTTTCTTTTTTGGTCCTGGGGGCCCTTCTGGTCACCGCTTGCGGCGGTGGAGCCAAGCCATCCGCCCCGTCTGGAGCCGAGCTATCGGGCGAGATCGTAGAGGCTGGTTCGACGACGGTGCAGCCCTTGGCGGAGAAGCTGGCCGAGGCCTTCAGCGCCCAGCATCCCGAGGTTGAAATCACTGTCCAGGGCGGCGGCTCCAGCGTGGACGTCAAGTCCGCTGGGCAGGGGACGGTGGACGTGGGAGCGGCCTCCCGCGAGGTCAAGGACTCGGAGAAGCAGGAGTTCCCGGACCTGAAGATCTACACCATCGCCCGCGACGGCATCGCCATCGCGGGCCATCCGGACGTGCCAGTGGACGAGTTGACGAAGGATGAGGTAAAGGACATCTTCGCCGGTGAGATCACCAACTGGAGCGAGGTGGGTGGACCGGACAAATCCATCGTGGTGGTGTCGCGGGATGAGAGACAGGAGGTCGTGGCCGAGGACTACATCCCGGTCAAGTGAAAAGTGAAGCGTGTTGCGTGGTCCGTTGCATCCATGCAACACGCAATACACGCCACTTCTCACGCGTCTCGCAGGTACAATAAATGTATGCGAACCAGATACCTCATTGACCGTAGTGTCAGATATCTCCTGCTCCTCAGCGCCCTGGTCTCTATCTTCATCGTCTTCCTCATCGGTCTCTTCACCTTGAGGGAGGGGCTGCCGGCTATCCAAGGGATTGGATTGGACAACTTGCTGACGGGCCGTGTCTGGCGGCCAGGGCGGGAGCAGTTTGGCTTGGTGGCGATGATCGCCGGCTCGGTCCTGGTCACCATTGGGGCGATGATCCTGGGCGTGCCCCTGGCACTGGGCTGCGCCGTCTTCCTGGCCGAGGTGGCTCCCGACAGCGTGCGAGACCTCGTCCGACCGGCGGTGGAACTCCTGGCCGGCATCCCATCGGTGGTCTACGGCCTGTTCGGCATGAGCGTCGGGACCATGAGGCAGCAAGGCGGCTGATCGCCGAGGACCGCATAGTGAATGAGAAGCGCTTTGCTATTGAGGACAACTGCCTGGCCCTCATCGCCACCCAGCAGCCCATGGCCAGTGACCTGCGTACCCTCGCCGCCGTGCTGGAGATCGCCACCGAACTGGAACGGACGGGGGACTACGCCAAGGGCATCGCTAGAATCAACCTCATGATGGGCGAGGAGCCTCTGCTCAAGCCCCTCATTGACATTCCCCGCATGGCTGACAAGGCGCAGGATATGCTTCACCGCTCGTTGGAGGCCTTTATCCATCGGGATGTAGAGTTGGCCCGGGCTATTCCCACCGAGGACGATGAGGTGGACGGGCTCTACAATCAGGTCTATCGAGAGCTGCTCACCTTGATCATGGCCAATCCCCGCAACATAGATCAGGCCACCCTTCTGCTGTGGACGGCACACAACCTGGAACGCACCGCCGACCGGGTGACCAACATCTGCGAGCGGGTGGTCTTCACCGTCAAGGGAGAGATGGTGGAGATGGATGTGGAGGAATAGCTGATGGGGTAGAGGCAACAGGTAGCGAGGGGCTGAATAACTCGATGTCCTGGCAGCTCGTTACTCCTCGGCCCAATTTGCCTCAGGGGGTCTAACGTGGTATAATCTTTCATGTGATAGATGACTCCCCAGCGCGGTGTGGCTTTCCCTGGCCCGGACAGGCAGTCCCCCGCGATGAGCTATGCTACAAGCTCTCAGGATGGTGTCCTATGGTAGATCTAGTCCGATCACTGGAACAAAGCCAGCTAAAAGCAGAAATACCCGACATCCGACCCGGCGACACGGTGCAGGTTCATAACCGCATTGTGGGGGGCGGCCGAGAGCGGGTTCAGTCCTTTCAAGGCACGGTTATCCGCGTGCGCAAAGGAGGGCTGAACGCCAATTTCACCGTGCGTCGCATCGTCAGTCACGGCATTGGCGTAGAGCGCACTTTTCTGTTCCATTCACCGCGAGTGGAGAGGATCGAAGTACTCCGCCGCGCGCACGTGCGGCGATCTAAGCTTTACTTCCTGCGCGAGCGACGGGGCAGGAAGGCCCGCCTGCGCGAGGAGCGCTTCTAAGCCTGACATGGCCCAGTGTCCAACCCTGACTCGGGAGCGTCGGCTTTTGGCCCATGGATTCCGCTACATCGCTGGCCTGGACGAGGCTGGTCGAGGAGCGTGGGCTGGTCCAGTGGTGGCCGCAACGGTGATCTTACCTCTGAGGGGTAAGATCGAGGCAGGGCCTCCAGAGGAATTCAGGGGTATCCGCGACTCCAAGCTCCTCTCTCCCCACAGGCGAGAGGAGCTTTTCGATGTCATTCGGGAGAGGGCCCGGATGGTGGGTGTAGGAGTGGTGGGACCGAGGGGGATTGATGCTCAGGGGATCGTCCCCGCCACCCGACAGGCGATGCAAACTGCGCTCGCTAGGCTGGAGGTCGCCCCGGATTATCTCCTGATCGATTATCTTCCCTTGCCAGAGGTGGATGTGCCTCAGAAGGCGATAGCGCATGGTGACAGGTTGTGCCTCTCCATCGCTGCGGCGTCCATCATCGCCAAGGTGCATCGGGATCGGCTGATGGTGGAGTTCGACGGCCGATTCCCAGGATACGGCTTCGCCCAGCATAAAGGCTACGGCACTCCCGCTCATCGGAGAGCGTTGTCCCAGCTGGGACCCTCGCCCATCCACCGCCTCTCCTGGGCTCCTTGTCGAAGGCTGACCTAGAGGCTTTCCTCAACTTACCCGCCCCAGAATGGCCTCCTGCCGATTCCACATGATCGCTTTCTCCTCGGGAGTTGAGTGATCGTATCCCAAGAGGTGCAAAATTCCATGGATGACCAGCAGGGCCAACTCTCGATCTGGAGAGTGTCCCAGCTCCTCAGCTTGGGCTTGAGCACGAGGATAGGAGATGATCACATCCCCCAGATAGGAAGGCGCACCCGGTGCTTCCACAAACCCCTCGGCCGTACCTCCAAAGGCCAGGACATCGGTGGGCCGATCCTCCCCCCGGTACCGGCGGTTCAGCTCTCGCACCCTTTCTTCGTCGGTGATCACCACCGTTAGCTCTTTCTTCGTGACCCACTCCTGCCTTTCGCCGGAGGCATGCTTCGCGACCACCTCATGAGCTATCTCTTGTATCCTCTCGACATCCACATACGCGGCGAAGGAGGGATCTACCTGGACCTCAGTCACGAACTCCTGCCTGCGCCTGCGCGGGTCCTGTCTCCTGTCTGCCTGTACCCGATCAGGCACGGGTGCGCAGGCACCTGTCCGCTGATTCACTCCACTCGACTCCCAATCACCTGTGCCTGATCAGGTGCAGGCAAGAGTGGTCTGCGCTCATCCATATCCGGCACAGCATAGATAAGGGGTAAGCTGAGCAGGGTAGTCGCTCCTTTGACCAGCACGTTGGACAGCACAATGTTCCACACAACTGGATCAGCCAACCTCCCACCGAACGCACCCCACGAGAACACAATGCTATCCAGGGGCACGCTCACGACATTGCTTGTCAGCACTCGCATCCACTGATACCGGTGAGTCACGCGCTTGACCCACAGCTGATAGATCTCGGTGTCAGTCAACTCCGCCATCACCTCAGCGGTGATGCTGGCCATCACGATCCGCCAAACTGGTGACAGCACAGCGGCAAATTCAGTTTGCGGCCCCACCGCTGGATCTCCTGGCAATCGTGAGACCACCCAGAACAGGCCAGCCATCACCAGGTTGATGGCAGCCGCTGTGACTATCAGCACCCGCGCGCCCCTCACGCCCACCGTCTTGTGCACCAGGTCGCGCAGAGTGAAGGTGATGGGATATATGAAGGTCCCAGCGTCCATAGACAGGCCAAAGAACAGCACGATCTTGAGGCTGGTCACATCTGCCAGCATCTGGGCGGCGATGTAGGCGGCTGAGACCAAGATGGCTCGGATCATGTTAGCTGCTTGTTCTCCAAGAACCGCAACCATAGGATACACTGGAATGGACGTATACAGGACATCTCTTAACCGCCTAAACTACCGAAGGACTTCCGCCGAGGTGTATTAGCTAGTCCCCTCATCTATATAATCCCGATATATGTACATCAACTCCTTGTCGAAGAGGGAGCGTTTCAACTCAACGGACATTGATCGGGCTTGCTTCAGGATATCGGCCGCTTCCTGCCGGGTAAGCTTGATGTTAAACTCCTGGAACTTGTGCAGTATGGCCGCCGACCCGGAGTGCTTTCCGATGATGAGCTGTCTGGTAAGCCCCACAGCCTCGGGTGGGAAGGCCTCGTAGTTCTGCGGGTACTTAAGCACCCCGTCGGCGTGGATCCCTGACTCGTGGGTGAAGATATTGTCCCCCACGATGGCCTTCCAGGTGGGCAGGAAGCGCCCTGAGGCGTGAGAGACATACTCCGACAGCTCTCGCAGCCGGGTAGTGTCAATGCCGATGTCTTGACCATTGAGATATTTGAGGGCCATGACTACCTCCTCCAAAGCCGCATTGCCGGCCCGCTCACCCAGGCCATTCACAGTGGTATTGACGTAGGTCGCTCCAGCCCGGATCCCTGCTAAGGCGTCGGCGGTAGCCATCCCGAAGTCGTTGTGGGTATGCATCTCGATGGGCAGCCCCACCTCATCAATCAGCATCTTCACCTGCTCATAGATGCGGAAGGGATCCATCATGCCCACTGTATCGCAATAGCGGAGCCTGTCAGCGCCATGCTCCTTGGCCGTACGGGCGAACTCAAGGAGAAACTCCGGATCGGACCGTGAGGAGTCCTCCGCGTTGACCGAGACGTAGAGCCCGTGGTCCTTGGCGAAATCCACGCTCCGCTTGACCGCGTCTAACACCCATTGGCGATTCTTGCGCAGCTTATGTTGGATGTGAATGTCGGAGGAGGATATGGAAACCGCCACCGCATCCACGCCGCAGTCCAGCGAGTGTTGGACATCGGCCACCACAGCACGGTTCCACCCTAGGATGGAACAGTCCAGTCCCAGGTCTACGATCCTCTTTATGGCCTCCTTCTCGTCACCTCCCATGGCTGGGACGCCAGCCTCAATCTGAGGCACCCCAATCTCAGCAAGCAGCTTGGCAATCTGTATTTTCTCCGAGTTGGCGAAGACTATCCCTGCTGTCTGCTCGCCATCGCGCAGAGTTGTGTCATCAATATAGACCTTACCCATTCTCTCCTCCTCTCATCAGGGCATCATAAACTTAGAAGCATGACCTATTCGCTAGCTTTTACTCGCGGATAGAAAGTCAGCAGCCCCTCAACAAGCTGACCCCAGGTGAACTTCTCCATCTCCCTTCGGGCTGTCATTCCTAGCCGCCTCCGTCTTGCGTCGTTATCTAGCAGCGCCGCTGCCTCCACACCCCACCTCCCCGGAGGGCTGCCCGGAGGCAGTAACACGCCGGATACACCATCCTCTATGTATTTTTTAGCCTCTCCCACCGCCTCGGCCAGCACCGGCACCCCAGCGGCCAAAAGGTCGGCTAGCTTAGCCGGGCAGCGCGCTCGGTTGACCAGGGTGTCGTCCAGGGGGAAAAGCGCCAGATCGGCGGCGAAATATCTGGGCAGATCCTCCTCCGGAACCCATCCTGCCGGAGTTACCCTCTCCGCCAATCCCTGGGCCTGGATGCGATCCTGGAACTCGCGCTCTTCCCCGGCCAACCCCACACCCACGACCAGGAAATGGGCCAGCGGTACCCGATCTGCCACCTCTGCCACAATCCTTGCCCAACGGCTCGGTCCGCAGCCCACGAAGCGGGTGTAACACAAGACGACTGGGCGACCCTCCATCCCACATCCTCGTCCGACGCCCTCTCCTTTTCCCTGGGTCAGCGCGCGCGGGGAGACGCCGTTGGGAAGATAGTGAACACGCTGTGGTGGGACTCCCAGGCTCCAGGCCAGCGTCTGAAGCGCGTGGCTAGCCACCGTTACTGCATCGGCATGGCGCAGCCCCCACCGCTCCTGCCAGGCGAAGAAATGGCGCTGGGTCCAGGAATACCCTCCTCGCTCGTTCCAGCCCCCCGGCCCCTCCCAGTCATCGCTGTCCACCACCAGCCGTCCCTGCCAAACGCCCAGTCCTCGTGCATACCACAAGAGAAAGGCCGCCAGCCCCGCGTAGGCCTTGGGCTTGAAACAGTGGATCACATCGGGCTGGACTTCGAGCGCGCCTCTCACCAATCGTACCAGCAGGGCCGCTGAGGAGAGGCCCGGAGCTGATGGGGAAAGGGTCAGACACTGAACCTGGACGCTATCCTCTCGCCACTCGCGCCCTGCGTCAGCCGGCCAATCCCAGGGGGGAACGATGACCCTGACACGGTGCCCTCGTGCTGCCAGCGCTTTGCCCAGGGGAAGTGCACGGCGGCGCACGGTGGATTTGGGCCGCAGCCCGAAGGGGCCGAGCATGGCGATGTTCATAATATTACGAAAGCTGTCCTCAGCCATCATGATAGAGGACGGCGCAGTATCCCATGAAGTACGGACAACTCCAGGTCCCGCTATCCTACTCTGAAACCCAAACCCCATATTCGTAGAAGGTCGCGGCAGCCATCTTCGAAGGAGTGGGTGAAGTCTACCAACTGGAAAATAGACAGCGTCCAAGATAGCTTCTCGTAGTCACACAGACGAAGAAGGACAGGAACGATCTTATTCTCGAAGTGATCCTGCTGTAGTGCAAACAGGAGTTCTCTTTTCACCCAGATCGACTCGACGGAATTCGGTGACAAGACCACGAGAAACCAATCGCAGCGCTTGAGAGCAGCACCAATCTCGTCATGCCACTGTTGAGCACCAACGATGTCCGTCCGACTGAACCAGACTGGGATACCGTGAGCCCGCAGGACTTGGACCAAGCGGCCTGCGAAGTCTCGGTCATCGGACGAATGGGACAAGAACACTTCGTTTGGCAGCATAGGCCTGGACTTCTGCTGGGCGGACTTCAGGAAGCCTTCAAGAGGGTCTCTCTTATCTGCCTGATGCCTTCCTCCTGCTCTTGGAGATCAGACAGTTCTATAGTCTTGAGGCGCCGCAAGATCCATGGGACCTTCTCCTCCGGAATACTGTCTCGCGGCCCAACGAAGACCGGAATCAGCTTTCTGCTGTAGTCCTTTTTTCCAAGGGCGTACTCAATCTCACGGCGAACCCACTTAGACTGAAGCGCTTCCGGGGAGATAAGAACGACCATAGCTTGGGATTCTTCCAGGGCCTGTGACACCTTTTCCGCCCAGTTATCGCCAGGCATGATATAGCGGTCGTCCCAAACGTCCAAACCGGATTCCTGGAGGGCGTCTGCGATTTTTCTCGCCAACACGTCATCGTGCTGGGTGTGACTAATGAATACTTTCATAATTTCACGTATACCAAATCAGTAAATTTCGCTCACGCTCAAAGATTTTATCACGTAATCGGGATTTGCGCAACATCCGGAGCCAGAAACTCGGCTCCCACTGACCTCGTCATTCACGGCGCATTATGCGATACGGCGGCATTCTAGAACAAGGGCAAAGCCGAGCTGCAAGCTGAGTACTATCGCGATGTCGACAAGGTGCCACCCGGTCACGTCGTTTGGCACGGAACGCTGGACACAGGACACAAGCCCACGGTTGGGCGGCGGGCCGAGGAAGAACCGACGGTGACCACCGTGTTGCCCCTGATCACCGACAACGATGTTGCCGAGAGAGCCCGAGGCTGCCCGGCGGGGAAGCACGGCGTCACCTGGGCACGCGAACGGAGCATCCGTCGCATGGTCCGCTTGGTGCCTGTCCTGCCTGTACCTGATCACCTGTCCTGCCTGCGCAGACAGGACCCGCGCAGGTGCGGGCAACCGTTCGATCGCCACGGTCGGGCGGTACATTCAAGAGCACTTTGAGCAAACTGACGAGCTCTCCTGCCTGACGGCAGACAGGTGCCTGTCAAGGGCTATGTGCTCGACCAAAGCAGCCGTCCGACTCACAAGGGCCACATCCTACGCCTGTACGAACAGGGGAGGGCACAGTCATCACGACCTTTGACCAGATTGAATTCACACGGGCGTACTATTGCCCTGAGTGTCACGAAGGGACCTATCCCCTCGATGAGCGCTTGGGGCTGTGTGCGGGAGGGCTGAGTGCAGCCCTTCAGGAGACGCTGGCCCTGATAGGCATTCACGTCCCCTTCGCCAGTGCCTGCCTGTACCCGGCACGGGTGGCACAGGCGAGATGTCGAGCGAGTTGTTGGAGCGGCTAACTCAGGTTTCGATCAGTGACAATGGCGTGCGTGAATCGACGGAGTGCATTGGGCAGGAGCGGCTGGAGGCAGAGCAAGCTCTGGTGGAAGCTGCTTGGGACTTGGACCGCCTTGAGCTGCCTGATGGGCCTGAGGATCCGCCGGATCGTCTCTATGGCTCGCCTGTGCCCATGCTCAGGCACGGGCGATTGATAGGACCTCCGTGCGTACAGAAGAGGGATGGCGGGAGGCCAAGTTGGGCAGTTGGTACACGACTGACAAGCCGCCTGAGAGGAAACCTCCGGAGGAATGGGCGCCTCGAGCGGAGGCCATCAGCTACTATGGAGACATCAAGGAGGCAGAGGAATTTGGCCGTCTTGTGTACCTCAAAGGGCAACAGCAGGGCGCGCACAAAGCGGGGGAGGTCGTCTTCGTCGCTGATGGAGCGAAATGGGTCTGATCGACACCGTATGCGCTACCCCGAGTTCCGAGCTCAAGGGTATCAGGTCGGAAGCGGAACAATCGAGAGTGGCTGCAAGCGCGTGATTGGGGCTCGGTTCCTGTCCGCCGGACAGACGGGGAAGCAGGCGGGAATGACCTGGACAGTGTAGGGAGCACGACAGGTGATCAAAGCGCGCAGCATGTATCTCAGCGGCGAGTGGGATGCATTCTGCGACCAACGCCAACCGCCGCGGCGCACCTACTCCCGTTGTGTCGCGTGACAACTCGTTAGCGCACCCCTTCATCCTGGTGATTTGACACAAGAACGTAACCATGCTATAATTCTAAATGGGTTTTTAGGGCACTTACCCGCGGGAGAAGGCCAGATGAGGCAATTGCGGAGAGGCAGCTACCGAACAGGCAGGATTCTATGCCCTGGGGTCAGGACATCAGGGAGGGGAATGCTGCCTGCTGGCGTTTGCCTGTCTGCTGTCAGGCAGGGGAGCTAGCTTTGAGGTCCTCTGAGGAAGGGAGGTGATAGCAGGGAGTGAATTCTAGGTTGTGGCTGCTCTGCTGGGGGCTGAGGCCTGTCCAGATAGGCCAGCCGGAGAGCTAGATGTCCGTAAGGAGGTTGAACGATGAAAAAGCGGAAATCTACATCTAATGATCTATCACATCTATCACCAGATGAGAAAGGAGAGAAACCAATGGTGCAGCGAAAGCTTATTGACAGAGGCCCTTCACGTCTATCAGAAAAAGGAGGAAATCCAATGAAAAATGGGAAACTCACACGAAGAGACTTTCTGCGCCTCTCGGCGATGACCGCGGCCGGGGTCACAGCCGCTGCCTGCGCTCGAGCCACTCCTGCGGTGGTCGAGAAGGAGGTAGTGGTCACAAAGGAGGTGGAGAAAGAGGTCCCGGTCGAGAAGGTGGTCAAGGAGACCGTAGAGGTCGAAAAGGAGAAGGTCGTCAAGGAGATCGTGACGGCGACCCCTCTCCCAGCACCAGAGGTGGTGCACGAAGCTCCCATGCTGCACGAGATGGTCGAGGCAGGCGAGATCCCTCCACTTGACGAGAGGCTGCCCCTGAATCCTCTGGTCGTGGAACCCGTGGAGGAGATAGGGGAGTACGGAGGGACATGGGATCGAGTGTTCATCGGCGATAGCATGGGCTGGTGGAAGGAGGCCTATGGGGTAGAGTCCTTTATCAAGAGGCAACGCGACGCTACAGGTTACAGGCCTAATCTGGTCGAGACATGGGAATACAACGAGGATGCAACTGAGTTGACACTCCACTTAAGGAAAGGTGTCAAGTGGTCAGATGGGGAACCGTTGACCTGGGATGATTACCTCTTCTGGTGGGAGGATATGGTCTTGAACGACAAGGTTCCTCTCATAACGCCTCCTGAATGCCGCACCCGCGGGGAGCCTATGAAGCCTTCTAAGATAGATGACTTCACTCTGAAGCTTGAGTTCACCGCTCCCAATCCTCTCTTCCTTGAATATGGGTCGCGTGGGTTCTATCACTCCTCCTGGAATGTGGTCCCCGAGCACTATATGAAGCAGCTCCATCCCGACTACAGTGAGGAGGAGGAGCCAACCAAGCTCATGGACCGCTACGACAATCGACACAAATACCCCGACTATCCCGTCATCTTTAGCTGGAGGACGAAGAGCTTCGCGGCTGCAGATAGGGCTGTCTTCGAGCGAAACCCATACTATTGGAAGGTTGACCCGGAGGGCAACCAGCTCCCCTATATCGACGAGGTTGTAAGCCGCCATGTCGATAAGCCCGAGATGGTGACTTTGAAGGCGGTCGCGGGTGAGCTCGATTGCCAGTTCCGCGGCATCCCTTCCGTCAAGGATGTTCCCACACTCATGAAGAATCAGACTAAGGGCGACTACAGGGTCATAATATGGCCCAGAGGAAACTTCGCCTGGCCGGTTATCAACCCCGGGTATAACAATCCAGATCCTGAGATAAGGGAGATCATGCACAATCAGGACTTCCGCAAAGCCCTCTCATACGCTGAGGACAAGGAGAGGATAAACAACATTGTCTTCGTCGGCCTTGGGACCCCGCGTCAGGCAGCAGTAGGCAAGAGGTGGCTTGGCTGGAAAACCCCTGAGGGTGAGAAGATGCTTAGGGAGTGGTCCGCTCTCGCTGCCGAGCATGATCCTGAGAAGGCAGAGGCTCTCCTCGATAAAGCAGGGGTGGTGGACAAGGATGGGGATGGATGGAGAGATCTCCCAAGTGGCAAGGAGCTGAATCTCATCATAAGCGTACATGTAGATGACCTAGTGACCATCGACGTTTGCGACCTCATAAGGGAGGACTGGGAGAAAGTTGGTCTAAAGACCACTGTCAACCCTTTGCCCAGCGCAGCTCTACATGAGAAGGAGATTCGAGGTGACTACATCTTGGATGTCCATGGGTCTGCATGCGCCTGGGGCATGGTCTCCGCTGCCGATCATTGGGCGGCTATAGAGCAGACTGGCTACGGACTTGCTCCCCTCTATTCCCTATGGTATGAGACTGGGGGAGAGAAGGGCGAAGAGCCGCCAGAGGGCAGTTTCTGGAAGGAGATATGGAAGTGGTACACCAAGGCCAAGGAGGAGGTCGATCCCGAGAAGCGGACGGAGTACGTGCTCAAAGCCTTTAAGGTCCACGTTGACGAGGGGCCCATCATGATTGGGAATGTAGCCGACGTGTCCGACCCAGTTGTCGTCAAGAACAACTTCCGCAATGTGCCGGATTTTGGCGAGCTGGGCTCCTGGGATCTTGGCTTTCCTGGCAACTCCAACCCGGAGCAATTCTTCATCCGAAAGGAGTAGACGGAACGCGGAACAGGGGAGAGCAGCAGTTGCCTGCTCTCCCCATTCTTCCTTGATTTGGAAGGAGAAAGTCAGATGCTCTCTTATATCTTACGTCGTGTCCTTAATATGATCCCCACATTAATCATCATCTCCATTATAGGCTTCGTAATTATAAAGTTGCCTGCTGGCGATTATCTGAGCTACTATATCGCCCATATGGAAGCGCAAGGCTTCACAGGGGTCGAGGACGTAGTTCAACATTTGAAGCAGCGGTATGGCCTTGATCAGCCGGCATGGAAGCAATATTTTATCTGGATAACGAACTTCGTACAGGGTGATTTCGGTGAATCCTTCGCTTACAGGAAACCGGTGAGGGAGTTGATCGGGCAGCGTTTGATGCTCACCGTAACCCTTTCCATCTCTACTTTGATATTGACTTGGGCCATCGCTATTCCCATCGGAATCTATTCTGCAACCCATCAATATTCACTGAGCGATAACATCTTTACCGTTATAGGCTTTATAGGTCTGGCGATGCCCAACTTCCTCCTCGCCCTAGTTCTCTTGGTTATAAGTGCGATGCAGTTTGGTAAGGTGCCATCGGGGTTATTTTCCCCTGCTTTTGAGGAGGCTCCCTGGAGTTTCGCCAAGGTCCTGGATATGCTATCTCACATGTGGATCCCGGTTATCGTGATAGGAACCGCAGGCACTGCTAGCCTTATAAGGATCATGCGGGGTAACCTCCTGGACATATTGAATCAACCTTACGTCCAAACTGCTCGCACCAAGGGGTTGAAGGAAAGGGTAGTCATTCTCAAGCACGCGGTGCCTCTCGCCTTGCATCCACTGATCATGCAGTTGGGCATGACTTTACCCTCCATCATCTCCGGGGCTGCCATCACAAGCATCGTTTTGAGCCTACCCACCGCTGGCCCTCTCTATCTAACGGCTTTACAGGAGGAGGATATGTACTTGGCCGGCAGCTTCCTAGTTCTGATTAGCTTACTTCTAGTGATCGGGAATCTGCTGGCAGACATCGCTCTCGCCTTGATGGATCCGCGGATACGTTATGAGTAAGGAACACAGATCCATAGGCTAATGTATCTAAACCGAATTTACAGAAGAGAAGAAGGAAGGGGGGAGAAAAAGATGCCCAGTAAGAAGATCGCCTGTCTCGGGGGAGGCAGCAGGTATTTCGCCAGAGCGCTCGCGGACCTTGCTGTAACTGAGGGCCTGGCTGGGAGTGAAATAACTCTCTACGATATTGATATGGAAAAAGCTGAGATCATGGCCCAGTACGGCGCACGCCTGGCTGAAGAAAGCGGAACTGACTTGCGCGTGCGAGCATGCAAAGAGCTTGCAGATGCTGTAGATGGTGCTGATTTCGCCATCTCTTCCATCGGCGGGGCTGGCAGATCTGTCGGCAATGTCTACGGTACCACTATGCACATCCAGGACATGCTCATTCCAGCTCGATATGGGATTTATCAGATCGTAGGCGACACTGCTGGACCGGCTGGCATGATGATGGGATTAAGGAGTATTCCTATCTACCTCAATATCTGCCGGGAGATGGAAAAGCGTTGCCCAGAAGTCGTGCTTCTAAATCACTCGAACCCGATGGCAGTTCTCTGTCGGGCGATGATAAAGCATACGGGTATCAAGAAGGTGATAGGGATCTGCCACGGAGTGCAAGGAGGAATCATACGCATAGCTGACATTCTCGAGGTGGAGCCGCATGAGCTCGACATAGTGTGGATAGGCACAAATCACTACCACTGGTTTACAGGCATCCGTCACAAAGGTAAGGATGTCTATCCCGAAGTCCGGCGCAGGCTGGCTGAACGTAAGCATCCCGCTGGAGAGCTGATGACCCAAAAGCTCTCTGAGATTTATGGGTACCAGATCGTCTATCCTCCCGATGACCACGCGATCGAATTCTATCCGTTTCTGAGTCAGGTACCAGATGCTGAAAGCATTCCATATGGGCTTATTGAACACGTGCATGGGACAAGGTACACCGAACTCGAACTAGAAGAGCAACCTGAGATCTCCGATGCCGAAAAGCAGGAAAGGAGGAGGACTCAACTTAGGGAATATGAAGAAGAACTTAAGAAGCTAAAGCTTCCAGAGAAATCTTCAGACCCTCTTACTGGAGAGGGAATCGGGAATTTAATTGAGAACATCGCGCTTGGAAGGCGGCGGGTCCATATCGTCAATATCCCAAACAAAGGGGCTATTCCTAATCTTCCTGAACACGCAATAGTCGAAATCGAAGGAGTTACTGACTCTTGTGGTGTTCGAGGCATCCACATGGGAGAAGCTCCGCTTTATCTGAAGGGTTTTTTGGAGAAAAGAATTGCATGGCAGGAACTTGTAGTAGAAGCAGGAGTGAAAGGTGATCGAGATTTGGCTCTCCAAGCTCTCTTACTTGATGAGATGGCAATTCCGCCAGAGAAAACTGAAGCTATGCTTGACGAGTTACTAGCGGCTTCCAAAGAGATGCTGCCGCAGTTCGCCTAGCACGCCGGGCGAATTGCCGGCCGGCAATCCACAAATGGTCGCGAAGATTTTCGAAGCTGAAGCAGAGTGCCTGTCCCAGAAAGGTCAATGTCATTAAGCTAGGATTCACTAAAGGGGAGTAAATAAAAATGGTAAAAATTGCAATGATCGGTGCCGGTAGTGGTTTTACTAGTCGTTTAGCTATAGATATCCTCAACATTCCTCATTTGACTGAGGGGGTTTTTGCCTTGGTTGATATTGATGGGGAGAGATTGAAGTTAGCTCATAGATTAGTGGAGAAAGTGGTCGAATTAAGCGGTAAAGATTGGATGGTAATATCATCGACGGATAGAACCGATGTGATGGCCGATGCAGATTATCTGATTAACACCATCGAAGTGAGTGGGATGGAGACGGTGAAATATGACCATGAGATTCCCTTGGAGTATGGGGTGAAACAATGTATTGGGGATACTATTGGCCCTGGAGGCGTTTTCAAGGCCCTGCGAACTATTCCCGCTTGGGTGGATATCCTTAAAGACGCTGAAAGGTTATGTCCAGGGGCTCTGGTCATGAATTATACGAATCCCATGTCTATGGTGACCTTAGCAGCTATTGAAACTAGTGAGATGCCGGTCATCGGTCTTTGTCATTCCATACAAGGGACTTCTAGGCAGTTGGCGAAGTATCTAGATATTCCTTATGAGGAACTGGACTGGGAATGCGCAGGGGTAAACCATATGTCTTGGTTCACCAAGCTTTCCTGTGAAGGGAAGGATATGTATCCTCGCCTGCGAGAAAGGGCTGGAGATCCAGAAATCTATGAGAAGGACCCTATTCGGTTTGAAACTATGCTGCACTTGGGATTCTTTCCCTCCGAGAGCAGTGGGCACTTTTCCGAATATGTACCTTACTTCAGGAAGCGCTAAGACCTGATCGACAAATACTGTCGAGAGGGCTATTTAGGGGAAACTGGCTTTTATGCCACTAACTGGCCCATTTGGCGAGAAAAACGTGACGAGTATATCCATGGATTACTTTCTGGGGAAAAGCAGATGGATATGAGCCCGAGTCATGAATATGCTTCTGTTATCATCAAAGCTCATAGCAGTGGTCAGCCGGAGGTAATCTATGGTAATGTCTTAAACACTGGTTTGATAGACAATCTTCCCTCCGACGGAGTGGTGGAGGTAGCCGTTATTGTTGATAACACTGGTTACCATCCTTGCCACTTTGGCCCCTTACCTCCTCAATTGGCGGCTCTAAACCATCCTTATATGATGGTGGGTAGGCTGGCAGTGAAGGCAGCCTTGGAAGGTGATAAGGAGGCCGCGATCTATGCCATGATGCTAGATCCATTGACCGCAGCCGTCTGCTCCTTGGCCGAGATAAGGGAGATGTAATAAATTGTTCGAAGCGGAGAAGGAATATTTACCTGAGTTCTAGAGCGGAGTGAACCATGCCTAAAATCACCATGATCGGTGCAGGAAGCGTCGTCTTCACCAGAACCCTGTTGAATGATATCTTGAGCTTCCCAGAGCTTCAGGACGCAACCATCTCACTGATGGACATCAACTCCCGGCGGCTGGAAGCAGCCGAGATGATGGCTAACCGGACATCTGAGGAGTTAGGGGCTCATGCTAAAGTGGAGGCCAGCCTGGATCGCCGGGAGGCGCTGGAGGGCTCGGACTACGTCATCAACATGATCCAGGTGGGAGGGTATGAGGCCACTCTGCTGGACTTCGACATCCCCAGAAAGTATGGCCTCAAGCAGACGATCGCCGACACACACGGAGTGGGCGGCGTTTTCCGAGCCCTGCGCACAATCCCCGTCCTCTTAGAGATCTGCCACGACATGCAGGAGGTTTGTCCCGATGCGTGGCTTTTGAACTACACAAACCCCATGGCCATGCTGATCTGGGCCGTCTACAAAGGTACATCGGTCAAGGTCGTGGGCTTGTGCCACAGCGTGCAGATCACCACCTGGCAGCTCTCCAACTACATCGGCGTGCCCCTGGAGGAGATCGCTTTCCTGGCTGGGGGCATCAACCACCAGAACTGGCTTCTGCGCTTCGAGCGGGATGGGGGAGATCTCTACCCCAGGCTACGGAAGGTGATGGAAGACCCTCAGGTGTACATGAAGGATAAGGTGCGCTTCGAGCTCTTCCGTCGGCTGGGCTACTTCCCCACCGAGTCCAGCGAGCACAACGCCGAGTACGTTCCCTATTTCATCCAACACGAGGAGCTGATCGAGGAGCTGGATATCCCCATTGATGAGTACATCCGCCGAAGTGAGGTGAACCTGCAGATATTCGAGAGGACGTGGGAGATGCTCAGATCAGGTGAGCTCTTCGACATCCATGCACTGGCCAAGTACGCCGCGCCGATCAGCCCCGATTACGCTGCCTTCATCAGTGGCGAGTTCGCCTCGGTGAGCCCAGAGTATGCCCCCCTGATCATACATTCCCTGGAGACCGGGCAGCCGCGGGTGATCTACGGAAATGTGGAGAATACAGGCCTCATCCCTAACCTGCCTCAGAGTTGCTGCGTGGAGGTGCCCTGTCTGGTGGACAAGACCGGCATCACCCCCTGCTACGTCGGTGAGATCCCTCCCCAGTGCGCTGCACTGAACCGGGTCTGCATCAATGTCCAGGAGATGGCTGTACGAGCGGCGCTAGAGGGGAACCGCGAACATGTCTACCATGCGGTGATGTTGGACCCACTGGCCTCCTCTATTCTTACCTTAGATGATATCTGGGCCATGACCGACGAGCTGATTGAGGCTCACGGAGAAGCCATGCCGGAGGGATTACGGTAATTCTAGAAGAGTCGGTTCTCAAGGAGGGTGAAAAACGTGGCTGAAAAGCGACAGGAGATAGGGAGGTTATCATACTGGCAGCTGGTGTGGCGTAAGTTCAAACGGAATCGGCTGACTCGCATAGGTATGGCGATCTTGATTGTTATGTATACCTCGGCGATTTTTGCTGATTTCCTTGCACCCTATGGGTTACTAACCATCCATGATGTCTATCCCCTGGCTCCCCCACAGTTGCCCCACATTTTGGATGCTGAAGGTAGTTTCCATCGCCCCTTTGCTTACGCCATGCAGCGTGAAGTAGACCCTGATACCTTTGGAAGTATATACAAGCCGAGAAAGGAAGAGAGGTTTCCTATTCGTTTCTTAGTACATGGAGATGAATACCAATTTTGGGGTCTCTTTTCCACTGACATTCACCTGTTTGGGGTGAAGGAACCGGCGAAACTCTTTCTCTTTGGTACGGATAAAAATGGCCGGGATCTTTTCTCCCGCGTCCTGTATGGGGCTCGTGTATCCCTGTCCATAGGTTTAATAGGTGTCTTCTTGAGTTTGACTCTCGGCTCATTGCTGGGAGTCGCCTCAGGGTTTTTCGGGGGAGTTGTGGATAATATTACCCAGCGGGCGGTAGAGGTACTTCAATCTTTTCCCCGTATACCTCTCTGGCTTGCTGTTGCGGCAGCGGTACCAGCAGAGTGGTCTTCAATCAAAACATACTTTGCGGTCTCAGTGGTACTATCGCTAATTGGCTGGGCCGGCCTGTGTCGGCAGGTGCGAGGCAAAGTCTTGGCCCTACGGGAGGAAAATTACGTCTTAGCAGCGAGAGCCGCGGGGTCCCGTGATTTCAGAATCATAGTCCAGCATCTCTTCCCTAATACTCTAAGCCATGTGCTAGTGGTAGCCACGCTCTCCATTCCATGGATGATACTGGGAGAGACATCTTTGAGTTTTCTGGGATTAGGAATCCAACCTCCTATGACCAGTTGGGGGGTATTACTAAAACAAGCTCAGCATACTCGTGTACTCTTGGATAGCCCCTGGATAGTCATTCCAGCCCTCTTCGTGATAATTACGGTCTTAGCATTTAATTTCGTGGGAGATGGTCTTCGAGATGCGGCGGATCCCTATGCCAGATAAGATAGTGATTGAAATGGATATCAGATGGACAATAAATCTTTACTTCTAAAGGTCAAGAATCTAAAAACCTATTTCTTCCTAGAGGAAGGTACAGTTCGAGCAGTAGATGGTGCAGAATTCGAGGTTCCAAGGGGGGAGACGCTTGGAGTAGTTGGTGAGAGTGGATGCGGTAAATCGGTCACAGCCCAGTCTATCATGAGGGTCGTCCCCCCACCAGGCAAGATCGTTGAGGGTAAGATCACTTACTATCGTCAAACCCGAGGTAACGGCGCCAGCAACGTGACCGAGGAGATCAACCTCACTGAACTGCATCCACGAGGAAGGAGGATGAGGGACATACGAGGTGATGAAATCTCCATGGTCTTCCAGGAGCCTATGACCTCCCTCAATCCTGTGTATACCATAGGTAGTCAAGTCATGGAGGCTATCACCCTTCACCAGGATGTAAGTAGTAGGGAGGCCCGGGAGATAGCTATAGAGATGCTGGATCGGGTGGAGATGCCCAAGGCGAGTCAGACCATAGACAGCTACCCCCATCAGCTGAGCGGTGGAATGCGCCAGAGAGGGATGATAGCGATGGCCCTCTCCTGCCATCCCAGCCTGCTCATCGCCGATGAGCCCACCACGGCCCTGGATGTGACAACGGAAGCGCAGATTTTGGAGCTGATGCGTGGGCTGCAGGAGGAGATGGGGATGACCATCATTTACATCACCCATGACCTGGGGGTTATCGCCGAGATGAGCGACGATGTCATCGTCATGTACCTGGGGAAGGTGGTGGAGAGGGCGGATGTGGATTCCATCTTCTACGATCCCCAGCACCCCTACACCAGGGCGCTCTTGAAGTCAATCCCTCAGGTTACGAAGAGCAAGCAGCATCTGGAGCCCATAAAGGGGATTG
>JAYEMR010000031.1:4590-23101 GCA_034718215.1 Chloroflexota bacterium | reverse complement strand
TGAGCGCCCGGGCCAGGCATATGAGCTGCCGCTCGCCGATGGAGAGCTTCTCCCCCCGTTCCCGCACCTCGGTGTCGTACCCCTCTGGCAGATGCACGATGAACTCATGCGCGCCCACTGCCCTGGCCGCAGCCTCCACCTCCTTGTCCGTGGCCTCCAGTCTCCCGTAGCGGATGTTCTCCCGAATGGTGTCGGAGAATAGGAACCCCTCCTGCAGCACGATGCCCAATTGGTGTCGCAGGGAGTGGACGGCGATCTCCCGCAGGTCGTGCCCGTCAACTAGGATCGCACCCTCCCCCACATCGTAGAAGCGGGCCAGGAGGCTGACCGTGGTGGACTTCCCCGCTCCGGTGGGGCCCACCAGGGCAATGGTCTCCCCCGGCCGGGCGACGATCTCCAGCTCGCGCACCACTGGCTGCCCCGGCTCGTAGGCGAAAGTCACATCCTGATACTCCACCAGTCCCTCGATGCGCTCCAGATGCATCGGCTGGGGAGGATCAAAGACATCCGGCTCGGTGTCCAGCAGCTCAAAGATTCGCTCCGAGGCGGCCATGGCCGCTAGTACACTGTCATACAGCATGGTCAGCGAGCGGATAGGCTGGAAGAAGCGGAAGAGGTACATGATAAAAGCCACCATCACACCGACGGTCAGATCCCCCCTCAGGATGGCCACTCCGCCGAACCAGAGCACCAATCCCATTCCCAGCGATCCGATGATGTCCACCAGCGGGAAGTAGACCGAGCGCACGGCCGCGGCCTGCATTCTGGCCGCTCGATTCTCCTCATTGATCGACCGGAACCCGCCGAAGTCCCGATCCTCCTGGGCGAAGGACTGGATGATGCGCACCCCCGAGACCCCCTCCTCCACATGGGAGGTCACGTCAGCGATCTTCTTCCGTGTCTTGCGGTAGGCCGCGCCCACCCAGCGGCGGAAGATGGCCGTTACGAGAAGCAAAAGGGGCATAACTGTGAAGGTCAAGATAGAAAGCCTTAGGTTCATCACCACCATGACCGCAACCACTCCACCCAGGCTGAAGAGGGTGTTGACCAGCGTGACAAGGCCGTTGCTGAGCAGCTCATTAAGCATGTCAATGTCGTTGGTCAGACGGGAGATGGTATCCCCCATCTCTCGGCCATCGTAGAAGCTGAGCGAGAGGGTCTGCAGATGGGTGAAGATCCGCTCACGGAGGTCAAAAATGACCTTTTGACCTATCCAGCCCGTCAGATAGATCTGGCCGGAGGTGGCGATGTTGTTGATGAGTACGCTGCCCAGAAAGAGAAGGGAGGTGTGGATCAACCCTCCAAAGTTCCCTCTGGCGATGTCCCGGTCTATGGCCGTGCTGAGCAGGTAGGGCCTCGCCAGATCGCTGGCCGTCACCACCAGCACGGAGAGGATGGATAGGAGGACAGCGAGCTTGTAGGGGGTCATGAAACGGAACGCCCTGATGAGCAGATTCCAATCAAAGGTCCCCTTCTCTGCCGCAGCCAAGCCGAAACCATGCCCATGGAATCCCATCAAGCCACCTCCCCCTGATCGGCGAATTGGGTCTCATAGATGCGCCGGTAGAGGCCACCGCGAGCCAGAAGCTCCTCGTGGGTGCCCTGCTCCACGATGCGCCCGTCATTGAGGACGATGATCCTGTCTGCGTTCTTCACCGTGGAGAGGCGATGGGCGATGATGAAGGAGGTGCGGTCCTCCATCGCCGCTGCCATGGCCTGCTGGATCAGGTACTCGGTCTCCATGTCCACGCTGGATGTGGAATCATCCATGATGAGGATGGGGGGATCGAGCAGCAGGGCTCGGGCGATGGTCACACGCTGCCTTTGCCCGCCGGATAGGGTGATCCCCCGCTCGCCCACTCGGGTCTGGTAGCCTTTGGGGAAGCTCATGATGAAATCGTGGGCCTGGGCCAATTTGGCGGCGCGGGTGATCTCCTCCATAGAGGCCCCATCCCGTCCATAGGAGATATTCTCTGCGATGGTGCCGGAGAAGAGGAATGCCTCCTGGAAAACAGTGCCGATCTGCTCCCGCAGCGATTGCAGCTTCACCTCTCGCACGTCGTAGCCATCCACGGTGACCTGACCGGCGGTGACGTCATAGAAGCGGGGGATGAGATTCACGACGCTGGTCTTTCCTGAGCCAGTAGCCCCCAGCAGAGCCACCGTCTCCCCTGGCCGCACCGTCAGATTGATATCGTGCAGCACATCACTTCCCTCCTTGTAGGCGAAGGAGATATCCTTAAAGTGCACCTCACCCCTCAGGCGGGGCAGCTCCACCGCGTCTGGTGCCTCCTCTACCTCCGGTTGTGAATCGAGCACCTCATATATCCTCTGCGCAGCAGCCGAGGCCCGCCGCCCCATCACCACCATCCAGCCGATCATTCGGATAGGGCCGGTGAGCATCATCAGATAACCCTGGGAGGCCACCAACTCCCCCAAGCTCAGCCGGCCGTTGATGACCGACCAGCCTCCGTAGCCCAGGATGAGCAACGTCCCCAGGTTAGTCAGGAAGGACATGGTGGGCATGAACAGGGAGAACACCTTGACCACGTCCATATGTCGCTGGAAGAACTCCTCCAATTCGCGCCTGAGCTTATTGATCTCGTCCTCCTCCCGGGCGAAGGCCTTGACCACCCGCACCCCGCTGAAGTTCTCCTGCAGTTGAGCGGTGATGCGGCCGAATTGCTGGCGGAGACCGTAGAATCGGGGACCAAGCGTGCCTGACCCCTTGAGGGCGGTGAAGGCCATGGGGGGCATCAGCATCAGGCCAAGCAGGGCCAGCCGCCAGTCCATGCGAAAGAGCATGAAGCTGGCCCCGGCGAAGGTGAGAGTTATGGAGATGATCTGGCTGAGGCCGAAGGAGAAGAAACGTGATGCATGATCCACATCGCTGGTCATACGGGAGATGATCTGTCCAGTGCGGGTTCGGTCATGGTAGCTGAAGGGGAGGTGGAGGATGAAATTGTAGAGATCGTTGCGGATATCGTACACGGCTCCCTGTACGGTGTAGGCCACTCCATAGCGCTGGCCGATGCCCAAGATCCCGCTGAGCATGGACACAGCTACTACTCCCACTGCATAAAGTCCCACCACCGAGAGGCTCCCCAACTCCAGGGCCTTGTCAATGACCTGCTGCATCAGCCAGGGTGTGGCCAACCCCAGCAGGGTGGTGACGATGAGGCAGATGGAGGTACCGGCCAGTGCCCCTCGGTATCCGCTCAGGTATCTCAATAGACGTATCAGTGGTCTCATATCACTCCTCCTCGCTCTCCGCGGTTTCCATGACGGTCCGCTCAAACTCAGTCAGCCGGCTCACCGCCTCGCGGACGAAATCGGTGACCGTGTCGGCGGTCATGAATACTAATCCATGCATGTGCCCTGAGCGGAACACGAGCAGCTTGGTGCCGCATTCGAGACCCAGCTCCCGCCGCGCCTCGGCGGGGATCACTATCTGTCCCCGCTCGCTGACCGTCGCCGTCCCGTAGCACTTGCCCAGCCTCTTCGTTCTCTCTCCCATTATTTCATCCTCTCGCTTTAAGGGCGGCTGTCAAGCATGCCCCCTTCGTCAACTGCTGATAATCCATTTACCAAAGCCTGGGGCTCAGTTGTATCCTCACCTCCGCTGACATGCCGGGATAGAGGGTGTAGCCCTCGGAGTCAATGGAGATCTTCACCGGCACCTCAACCAGGCTCGGTGTGGAGATGTCGGCCCCACTTCCCCGCGCGGCGAGGGCCGATGTGGTGGCTCCGATGATCTTTTCCACCCGGCCGGAGAAAGTACGATGACGCCATGGTGGAGTATTGTTCAGAGCCCGGATACGGATGCGGACGGGCTGGCCAACTTGAACCCGCGCGATCCTGGTCTCATGGATGTTGGCTCTTACCCACACCTGCTGCGGGTCAGCCAGGGTCACGACGGGCTGGCCGGGTGAGAGGAGGTCGCCGACCTGGGCCGCTTTCTCCACGACCATCCCCGTGATGGGGGCCCTGATCGGGACCAAGACCCTATTCAACCCCGCCCGACTGGCCCCCTGGCCGCCCAACTCCAAAGTCGCCAGTTCCTCATTCTGAGCTACCGTATCGCCTGCATCCACGGGCAAATCCACCACCCGGCCAGCGCTGGGAAAGCTCACCTCCACCAGCGAGCCGACGACCTGGGCGTGAAAGGTGTCAACATAGGCGATACTCCTCCAGTAGAGGTACCCCACTAACCCTAATACGATCAGAAAGACCAATGCGCCGATACCCGCAAATATAGCGATCCTATTTTTCATCCCTTAGTCAGTCCTCCGTATGCTGGGGGAGATAATGCCCATCATCACCTCCTCGTCCTCGGCCAGCCCCCTGAGCACTTCCACCAGCCTGCCATCTCTCTGCCCTGTCTCGACCTCGACCTCCACCGGACGGCCGTGGCGCAGCGCTCTCACAACCCATCTCCCTTCCCTCAGCTTGAGAGCCTCTCTGGGCACTAGGAGGGCATCGGCCTTCTGGGAGGTGATGATCTCCACCTGAGCGGCCATGCCAGGCCTCACGGGCACACTAGAGGAGGCCAGCTCTATGGTCATGGGGTAGTTGACTACGCCGGCCGTCACCGTGGGAAGAGGCGCGATATCTCTTACCCGTCCCTCCAGCTCGCGGTCGGGGAAGGACTCCAGTCGGATGGCAGCCTTTTGCCCCTCCTGGACCTCCCCAACATCCATCTCGCTGACGCCAGCCTTCACCTGCAGGTGGGACAGGTCGGCCAGGATCACGACGGGGGTGGCTGCGGAGACTGATTGTCCAACGTTGGCCTCCACAGCGATGATGGTGCCTGAGATGGGGGCGACGAGGGTGGCATAGCTGAGCTGTTGCCTGGCCTGCTCCAGGCCGATCTGGGCCTGGCGTACCTGAGCTTGAGCGACGGCCAGCTCCTCAGGTGTTGGGCTGTTTCGAAGCCTGTCCAACTCAGCCCGCGCCCGGGCAACCTGAGCTGCCGCGCTTTTCAGCTCAGAGCTTGTGGAACCAGCGCGAAGCCTCTCCAACTGAGCGCGGGCCTGAGCGATCTGAGCCTGGGCTCTATCCAACTGATCGCTGGTGGGACCGGCCATCGCCAGATTGTAGCTGGCCAGGGCTTGCTGATGATCAATGGTGGCCTGCTGTAGAGCCGCTGCTTGTGGGCTGGCCTCAAACCCCTGTCGCCAGGCGAATTTGTCATATTCCGCCTGTGCCTCCTGCAAGGAGATCTCAGCCTTATCGACGTTCGCCTTGGCGGCAGCGACCTCGTCTTCGCTGGGGCCAGCCAGGAGTTGCTCATAGCTCGTCTCGGCACTCCTCAAAGCGGCCTCGGCTGCGGCAAGGTCAGCTGCCAGAGGGCCGGCCTTGACCTGCTCATAGTTGGCCTGGGCCGCGGCCAGGCTCGCCTCCGCCGAGGCGAGCTCGCTCTCAGCCGCCTCGGCTCTAGTGCGTGCCAGTTGTGCCCGGCTGAGGGCCAGGGCCGCCTCTGCCTGAGCCAACCGCAGCTCCAGATCGGTCGTATCAAGCTGGGCCAGCACATCCCCAGCCTGGATCATCTCCCCTTCCTCTGCATTCAACTCCTCAAGCCGCCCTCCTATGCCGAAGTTTAGCGTTACATCTGAGGGAGCAGCAACAGCGCCAAGAGCCCTCACTTTGACCACCAGAGGACCCCGTCGTACAGGGACGGTCTGCCATTCGGCGGAGGCACTGATCGGCTCAGCCAGCCACCACCTGTAGGCCAGATAGATGCCTGCTGCGGCTGTGATGATGGTCACGGCCAGCGCTGTCCATATCTTCCAACCTTTCACCTTCCACTCCTTCCTGTCCCCGATTTGCTGAAAGATGAGAGAGAAGCCAGCGGTTATGAGCACCAAACCCGTGGCCATGCACGCTTCCCGAGCGGAACACGACCAGTTTGGTGCCACACTCGATACTCAACTTCGGGTGATCTCGCATCATTCCATCCCCTCGCTTGCAAGTCAATTTGTCTCCCTGAAAGGACGGAAAAGTAAGAGAAGTGTGATTCAGCAGGTAAATTATACCTAGTCCACCGATTTTGTCAACTTCGTCAGCTCTCATTTGGCCGTACTTTTCCCGGCCAGGGATTCTTCAGCGAAAAGACCAGTCGCAGTTGACAATTCCATACCGCCGCTCTATCATATACGTGGAGCTAGATTATGAATCGCACCAAGATCATCTGCACTATCGGGCCGGCTAGCCGCGACCCCACCACATTACGAGGGCTCATCCTAGCGGGGATGGATGTAGCCCGCCTCAACTTCTCCCACGGCGACCAGGAATACCATGGGGAGACCATGGCCCGCATCCGCGACGCGGCCGCCGAACTGGGCCGGCCGATGGCCATCCTCTGCGACCTGCAGGGGCCAAAGCTGCGGGTGGGCACTATACAGGAGGGGGGCGTAGTCCTGAAAGAGGGTGAAGAGGTCACCCTCACCACACGCGATGTCGTCGGACACCAGGGGGAGATTCCGGTCCAATATGAGGATCTGCCGCGGAATATTGAGATCCATGACCGCATCCTCCTGGACGACGGGCTTCTGGAACTGGAAGCCCTACACAGCAAGGAGACCGAAGTCGTCTGTAGGGTGGTAGTGGGAGGGCTGCTTAAATCTAATAAGGGCGTGAACCTCCCCCGCTCGTCCCTCTCCAGGCCTGCCATCACCGACAAGGACAGGGATGATCTGCGCTTCATGTTGGAGCAGGGAGTGGACTGGGTAGCCCTTTCCTTCGTGCGCAGTGAGCGGGATGTGGAAAGGCTGAAAGCCCTTATAGAGGATTATAATCCTCAGCCCATCAAGGCCGGAGTGATCGCCAAGATCGAGAAACCGGAGGCGGTGACACGCATTGACGAGATCATCACTGCTGCCGATGGGATAATGATCGCCCGCGGCGACTTGGCCATTGAGACCTCCCCCGAGGAGGTGCCAATGGTGCAGAAGATGATCATCGCTAAGTGCAACGCCTCTGGAAAACCGGTGATCATCGCCACCCAGATGCTGAATTCTATGATCCACAACCCTCGGCCTACCCGCGCCGAGGCCAGCGATGTGGCCAACGCCATTCTGGACGGCACGGACGCCATCATGCTCTCCGGCGAGACCGCTGTAGGCGATTATCCGACCGCCAGTGTGCACACCATGGTCCGCATCGCCCAGCAGGTGGAGCGAAGCCAGTACAATTCCTTCTCGCCCTCCCGTTCAGCTGGATCGGAGGACCGGAGGGCCCGAGGTCAGCGAGCTATCGCTAATGCGGTCAGCCACGCCGCTTGCCAGACCGCCTATGAGCTTGACGCGGCGGCCATCATCACTCCCACCTCCTCAGGCTATACGGCACGGATGGTATCCAGACATCGGCCTAAGATGCCCATAGCGGCGATCGCCCACAATGCACGGGTGCAGCGGCAGCTCATGCTTCAATGGGGAGTCCATCCCCTGCTGGCCAAGCGGGCTGAGGACACCGATCAGACCATAGCCCGCGCTGTCCGCACAGCTCGAAGCTCTGGGATTGTGAAGGCAGGCGATACTGTGGTGATCACCGCTGGGTCCGCGAGCAGCGGGCCAGGGACGACGGATATCATGAAGGTCCAGGTGGTGGCATCATAGTTATAGGTTGCGAGTCGATAAGTTAAAAGGCCAGAGGGGGATGCTCCCTCGTTGCCTTGTTGCCTCATTGCCCCACTATCTTCAGAAAGAGGAAACAAACTATGAACAAGAAGACCATCCGAGACATTGACGTACGAGGCAAAAATGTCCTCGTCCGCGTGGACTTCAACGTGCCGCTGGAGGAAGGAGAGGTGACCGATGATACTCGCATCCGCGCGGCGCTGCCTACTATACAGTACCTGCTGGACCACGGCGCAGCGGTGATCCTCATGAGCCACCTGGGGCGCCCCGGCGGGAGGACTGTCGCGGAGATGAGGCTGGATCCCGTGGCCGACCGGCTCAGCGAGCTGCTGGATAAGCCGGTCAAGAAAGTAGATGACTGCGTCGGACCGGAGGTGGAGGCTGCGGCCAAGGTGCTGAGGTCCGGCGAGGTGCTCCTACTGGAAAACACGCGCTTCCATCCCGGCGAACGGGCCAACGACCCCGCCTTCGCCCGACAACTGGCTGATGTAGCGGATATTTACGTCAACGACGCCTTCGGGGCCGCGCATAGGGCCCATGCCTCCACCAGCGGCGTCGCTGAGCACCTGCCAGCGGTGGCCGGCCTGCTCATGGAGAGGGAGATCCAGTTCCTGAGCCAGGCGCTGGAATCACCCGAGCACCCTTTCGTGGCCATCCTGGGCGGGGCCAAGATATCGGATAAGATTGGGGTTATCGAGAATCTGCTGGAGAAGGTGGATGCGCTGCTGATCGGCGGGGGGATGGCCAACACCTTCTTCCTGGCCCAGGGATACGAAGTGGGGGATTCATTGGTCGAGGAGGAGAGCGCAGCCACTGCGGAGCGGCTCCTGGAAGAGGGAGGCGACAAGCTGGTCCTGCCAGTTGATATGGTGATAGCCGATGTCCTCTCCGCCGATGCCAACTCTCAGGTGGTGGAGGTGAACGAGGTTCCAAGCGGCTGGCGCATCTTAGACATCGGCCCTCAGACCGTTGAGTTCTTCAAGAGGAAGCTGACAGGGGCTAAGACGGTGGTTTGGAATGGCCCTATGGGGGTCTTCGAGTTCGAGCCCTTCGCCACTGGGACGCGGGCCATCGCCCAGGCTCTGGCGGAGTCCCAGGCCACGACCATCATCGGCGGCGGCGATTCATCGGCCGCTGTCGAGCAGGTGGGCCTGACGGAGGAGATGACTCACATCTCCACCGGCGGAGGAGCATCATTGACATTTCTGGAGGGCAAGGAGCTGCCCGGCATCGCGGCCCTGGATGACAAAAGGACCTGCTAGTGTGGCTGAGGGATCAAGAAACTGGCCCCTCCATGGTTGGATCGGGCTGACGCTGATAGCTATATTCTGGCCTTTGAGTTGGGTTTTTCCGGGGATGCGCATTCGGCTCACCTTCTTCCCCCTTTGGCTGGGTTATATCCTGACCATGGACGCGCTGGTGCTACGAAGGGCTGATACCTCCCTCCTGAGGCGCAATGGTCGAGCCTTCGTCGGCCTGTTCGCCATCTCGGCGCCGGCATGGTGGATATTCGAGCTCATAAACCAACGCACGCAGAACTGGGAGTACCTGGGCCGCGGCTTCTTCACTGATCTGGAGTACGTGCTCTGGGCCTCGCTGTGTTTCTCCACTGTGATCCCCGCCCTTTTCGAGACCGCCGAGCTGGCATCGACTTTTCCCCCCCTGCAGCGGCTCCGACGCGGCCCGATCATCAGGCCAACCAAGCCAGTGCTGATCGGATTCTCCATCGGCGGGGCAGCGACGTTCGCGCTGATGATGCTTTGGCCTCGCTATTTCTTCCCTTTTATCTGGCAGTCAGTCTACTTTATGCTAGCGCCGCTCAACGCCTGGCTGGGAAATCGATCCTTGTCCGAACATACCGAGGAGGGTGATTGGCGTCCGGTCGCAGCGCTGTGGGTCGGCGCGCTGATCTGCGGTTTCTTCTGGGAGATGTGGAATTACCTCTCCTTCCCCAAGTGGATCTATCATGTCCCGTTTGTGGACTTCTTAAACATCTTCGAGATGCCCATCCTAGGCTATGGCGGCTATCTGCCCTTCATCCTGGAGCTATTTGCCCTATACCACCTGGTGATCGGCCTGCTGGGTGGAAAGCTGGACGATTACGTGTTGCCAAGCCATGAGTAGGGACAACCGGCTGGTCACCCCTACTGAGAGGAGGGGAAGAATGCGTTCCATCGGTATCCTAACCAGTGGAGGCGACTCCCCGGGGATGAACTCCTTCATCCGGGCCGCGGTGCGCACCGGGCTCTACCACGGGCTGCGGGTGTATGGCATCAAGCGGGGCTTCGCGGGCCTCCTCGACGATTCCATACAGGAGTTTGATGGCCCTCGGGATGTGAGCGGCATCCTCCATCAAGGGGGTACCATCCTGCAGACCGCCCGGTGCCCTGAGTTCAAGACCGAGCAGGGTCTGCGGGGGGCAGTGCACAATGTGAATGACCGTGACATAGATGGGCTGGTGGTGCTGGGAGGGAGCGGTTCCCTCCGCGGCTGCCGCGCGCTGGAGGGAAAGGGCATTAGTGTAGTGGCCGCCCCGGGGACCATTGACAACGATATCCCCTTTACTGAAATGGCCATTGGAGTGGACACAGCGCTCAATGTCGTCCTGCAAGCTATAGACCGCATCCGCGATACTGCCTCCTCCTTGGAGCGGGCCTTCCTGGTGGAGACCATGGGCCGTGAGTCTGGTTACCTGGCCCTCATGGCCGGGATCGCCGGCGGCGCGGAGATGATATGCATTCCGGAGATCCCCTTCGAACTGGAGGATGTGGCGGAGATCGCCAAGAGCGCTTACCTGCGTGGTAAGGATCATTGCATCATTATAGTGGCTGAGGGGGCGGCCTATAACGCCTCTCAGATTGGGGAGTATCTGCTCGAGCGGCGGGAGGAGGTGGGCTTCGACGTGCGCACCACTATCTTGGGCCACGTTCAGCGGGGCGGCGCTCCAACCGCCTTCGACCGCATCCTGGCCACCCGCATGGGTCAGGCGGCCGTGGAGCTCCTGATGAATGGAGAGCATGGGGTCATGGTGGGGTTGCAGGGCAGCGAGATCGTCCCTGCACCTCTGGAGGAGGTGATCAGCACGGTCAAGGAACTCGACCTCAGCCTGTATGGGACTTCAAAGATCATGGAGAGATGAAAGGGTTGTAATAAATGGCTGATCTGGATTTCATAAAGAGTTTACTCATCCCTGACGTGGACACGAAGATTGTCTTCTTAATCATAGATGGCGTCGGGGGCTTGCCCATGGAGGTGGGCGGCCCCACCGAACTTGAGGCCGCGCGCATCCCCAACCTGGACGCACTGGCTGCGGAGGGACTCTGCGGCCTGCACGATCCCGTGGCCCCGGGGATCACCCCCGGCAGCGGGCCGTCGCACCTGGCCCTCTTTGGCTACGATCCCCGTCAGCGCCTGATCAGGCGAGGGGTGCTGTCGGCGGCGGGGATTGATTTTCCACTGACCAAGCGAGATCTGGCCTGCCGCGGCAACTTCTGCACTGTGGACGAGAAGGGCTTGGTGGTTGACCGGAGGGCGGGGCGCATCCCCAGCGAGGAGAATGAGGAGCTGTGCGAGCTTCTTCGTCGGGAGGTGAGCCTGCCAGGAGTGGAGGTGTTCATCGAGACGGTGAAGGAGTACCGCTTCGTGCTCGTGCTGCGCGGTGACGGGCTGGCTGAGAGGATAACCGACACCGACCCTCAGGCCCTGGGGGTCAAACCCCTGCCCGCGCGGGCCACCCATCCCGAGGCCGAGAGAAGCGCCGAGTTGCTGAATGAGTTCGTGGCCCAGGCCCGGCTGGTGTTGGCCGATCAGCACCCTGCTAACATGGTGCTCCTGCGCGGGGCCTCCAAATTGCCCGACATTCCCAAGATGCAGGAAGCCTTCGGCCTGAATCCTGCGGCCATCGCCTCCTACCCCATGTACCGGGGCCTGGCCAAGTTAGTGGGCATGGAGACACTGAAGGCGGGGGCGACTGTCTCCGAGGAGTTCGACACGCTGGAGCAGGAGTGGGACGACTACGACTTCTTTTACCTGCACGTCAAGAAGACTGACTCCTACGGCGAGGACGGGAACTTCGAGGCTAAGATAAATCTGATCGAGGAGACGGATGAGCAGGTGGAGCGGCTGATGGCCCTGGAGCCCGATGTAGTAGTGGTGACCGGCGATCATTCCACGCCCGCCCTGCTCCGGTACCACTCCTGGCACCCAGTGCCGGTCCTCATCTGGTCCAAACACTGTCGCACCGACTCCGCCCAAGGCTTCAACGAGGGCGAGTGCGCCAGGGGCGCCCTGGGTCGCCGGCCAGCTACCGATCTTATGCCCATCGCCCTGGCCAATGCGATGAGGCTAGCTAAATATGGGGCATAGAGAAGGCAACAAGTTGACGAGTAAACGGGTCAACGAGTTCCAATCTGGCGCCTTGTTGACTCATTGCCCCGTGAGGATAAGAAATGACAAGCGGTAAGCTCTTCGGCACCGATGGAATCAGGGGCGTGGCGGGCCAATGGCCGCTGACGCCTGAGTTCGTGCTGCGGCTGGGACAGGCCATCGGTCAGGTACTGTGTAAGGACACCTTCGAGGCCCAGGTGGTGATCGGGCGGGATACCCGTCTCTCCGGCGCGATGCTGGAGAGCGCGCTGACGGCGGGGCTGCTGTCCGCAGGCGTGGAGGCCCATCACTTGGGAGTGATCCCCACGCCTGGCATCGCCTACCTCACCCGCCAGTGGGGGATGCAGGCCGGCATCGTTATCTCCGCCTCCCACAACCCCTACACCGACAACGGCATCAAGCTCTTCGGCCCCGATGGCTTCAAGCTCCCGGATGCGATGGAGGCCCAGATCGAGGATCTGGTGCGAGGGGAGGAGCCGTTGACGGAAGCAAGGGGAGCGGAGCTGGGGCGCAGTCTTCAGCGTTCGGAGGGTGAAAGGATATATCGCCAATTCCTGCTGGGGGCATGGGAGGAGGGTTCGCTGGAGGGGATGCGCATTATCTTTGACTGCGCCAACGGCGCTACCTCAACCCTGGCCCCCCAACTCTTCCAGGCCCTGGGCGCGGAGTGTCTAGTGCGCCACAACGACCCCGACGGGCTCAATATCAACACCTCCTACGAGTATCTCACCCCTCACTCCCTGGCTCAGGCTGTGATTGAGGAGGGGGCCGATCTGGGCATTGCCTTCGATGGTGATGGCGACCGCGTGATCTTCGTGGACGAGCGAGGGGGCTTCGTGAATGGCGATCACACTTTGGCTATCCTGGCCCGGGAGATGATGGCCGCTGAGACGTTGGCCAGGGACACGGTGATCGCCACTGTCATGAGCAACATGGGGTTGGAGGTCAGCTTGAAGGAGATGGGTATCCGTCTGGAGCGGATGCCGGTGGGCGACCGGTGGGTGACGGAGCGCATGCGCGAGGGAGGGTTCACCCTGGGGGGCGAGCAGGCGGGACACATCGTTATCTTCGATCAGGGCCTACCCTGTAAGGAACACACCACGGGTGATGGGCTCTACACCGCGCTTAAGCTGTGTCAGGTGCTGATCCGCCGCCAAGCGTCCCTTTCCGAGCTGGCTGCCTGCGTGTCCGACTTCCCCCAAGTGCTGGTCAACGTGCCGGTACGCAGCAAGCCGCCGTTGGAGGATCAAGTGGCCGAGGCAGAGGATGTGTTAGGCGAGCAAGGACGTATCGTGCTGCGCTACTCGGGCACGGAACCGGTGGCCCGGGTGATGATCGAGGGGCCAGAGCAGGAGCTGGTAGAGGAACTGGCCGAGGGGATCGCTGAGGTCATCCGGCGGGAATTGGGATGACAGGAAGCAAACTGACTCCGGCGGGATTTCCTCCGGAGCTTGCCAGGCCCAAATTTGATGAACGCGTTCCACCGTTGCCTGCCCGTACCTGCGCGGGTCCTGTCTGCGCAGGCACGGGCGATTAGGTGCGGGCAGGCGCAGGTGATCGCCTGCGCACGGGCAGTCGCGGGCGGGTGTAGGCGAGCACAGGTGTGATGCCAAATACGTTTTCACCAGTACCTGGTACAGGCACCAGTACCTGGTACAGGCAAGTCCCGTTCACGGGGCGCTGCTTCGTAGCCCGAACACTTTATGTTCGGGCGGATGGTTGTGGAGGCAGGTGGCGATCATGACAGTGCCTGAACGTTCTCCCAGCGAAGAGAAACTTCTACAGTGGACGAGAAGCCTCCTCCCACTCCTGGCTCTTTTTTGCTTCTTAAGCAGCGTGTATCTCCTCACCTATAATGGCTTATTCCGCTCCATTGATGAATTGACTATGTTTAGCATGACCGAGAGTCTGGTTCAAAGCCATTCCTTTGAGACCCCCCAGCTAACTTTCGCTTCCCATCACAATCCTGTGGGCCAATTCGAGCCCCTGCAGCCTTTAGCAGCCCTTCCCCTGTACTGGGTAGCCATCCGTTGGCATCAGGTGGGAAACATTCAGATGGTAATGCTCTTCAATGTGATGGTCACCCCTCTTACTGCAGGTGTACTTTATTTTGCCAGCAGACTTCTTGACTACTCTCGCACACGGGCGCTGATCTTGGCCCTTATCTATGGTTTTTGCACTATGAGTTGGCCTTATACGCGCACCTTTTTTCGAGAGCCCTTTCTAGCTTTCCTTTGGACGTTCTCCCTCCTCTCCTTCCTCCGCTGGTCGGAGTCATCACAGTCCAAATGGGCACTGCTCTGCTTATTCCTGTTGATGCTGAGCGTCACTGTTAAGCTGACAAGTATCGCTTTGCTGCCCGGCTATCTGATCGCCTTTCTAATGACCTCAAAGGTGAAAAAGAGACGAGCACTATTTCTGGTGGGATCTGGGGTAGTGATCGGTGCCACTTTCTTATTCATCCTCGCCTTTCGCAGCGGTCACGTGAATCTGGGCAGGATATATCGCTTTGTAACGAGCATCTCTTGCCCGGCCATCCTCCACAATGGATATGGACTGCTTCTCAGCCCGGGCAAGGGGCTGTTCCTTTTCTCACCCATCTTAGTTTTAGGGCTTGGTGGAATCCCTTCTCTCTGGTCTCGACACCGCTCGATCACCGTTGTGATCGCTGTCTCACTGGTGGCCCTTTTGGGGCTGTACACCCAACTATCAAGCTGGTATGGCGGGGTGTGTTGGGGGCCACGATTTCTAGTCCCCCTGATCCCCTTCCTCACCCTGCCTATAGGGGAGGTCTTGGGGAAAGGTCACTTCCTGTCAAAAATAGGACAAATTTCACTCACTGCAGCAAGCTTCCTGGTGCAGCTAGCAGCCTCCACCGCCGACTGGGCAGAATATTATAGGAAACTCTCCAATCGCTACCCCCAGCCTGAAACGGGGATCTGGATGGACCCAGCTCGCCTTTCACTTTCCCCAATACTGGGGCAATTCCGAATCTGGCGTCCCGCCCATTTTGACCTCTTGTGGTGGCACATGTCCTCGACCGGAGAGGTGTACCTTGATTGGCTCCTTTTGGCAAGCCTGGCTATCGTTTTTGCCCTTTCTATTTTGCTTCTGGTCTCTTACATGAAAAAGAGGGGTAGAATCGGTAGAATGGCGTTACTGTCAAGCGCTTCCCTGATCGTAGGCTTAGGAGCTTTGCTTGTGCAGGGCCCGAGAAGTACTAAGGGGTACGAAGGAGTAGACACAGAAACACTTAGACAGATCGCCGGCCGCATAAATAAAGACAGCGATGAGGCATACATTGTGGCTACCGTCTCCAACGAGTTCGAGCATTCCCTCGTTATGAACTTCCTTAAAGGGCACTTTGTACATTACTGGTACTCACCTGCTCAAGAGGGAGAGTTCGACGACATTCTGAGTTCCCCGATACCAGCCAGACGGTTGTGGTTGGTGGTTGATCGGATTCACCTGCAACCGGACCATTCAGGCCAGCATCTAGAGTGGTGGCTGAACAAAAGGGCTTACCGCTATGAGGCGACCTGGATGGGGACTGGCTATCAGGTGTTTGGTTACTTCCTGCCGCGAAGGCCATTATCGGTGAGGAGGATGTCCTGCCTATGGAGGGATGGTATAGAGTTAGTCGGTTTCGCGCAGGGAGCGGAGAGGGTGGAGGCCGGTGATATCTTGCCCCTACAGTTCCACTTTCTGGCCAGGGAGGAGATGGACAGGGATTATGCTCTCTTCGTCCATCTTCTAAGCCCCGACGGAGAGACCATTGATGGCCCTGATGGAGAACCCCTCTTCGGCGCCCTGCCCACCTCAGCTTGGCGCACAGGCCAGGAGATCCTGGATCGCCGCGCTCTCCTGATACCGAAAGACCTGGAGCCAGGCGAGTATCAAATTGAGATAGGGTTCTACAACTCCGAGGGCAGACTCCCAATGAGCGAGGCTGATGGAGATAGAGGTGACAAGATCTATGTAGGGGAAGTTCACGTAGAGGAGTGATGGGGCCTGTCACTGTATAAGGGAACTAAGCCGCTATGACTGCTTCCTTCAAAAACCATCAAGGCGGATCACAGCGATCTCAATCTTCTAGCTCTCTGCTTAAGGCGATCCTTCGCTTCGTGGAACTCCTCCTCTTCAGTGTTTGCGTCTCCCTGGTATTGAGCCTCCTGGGCCTGGTGCTCTACGAGGGCTATTACCTGCGACGTATCTACCCTGGCGTGCGAGCACTGAGCATCCCCCTAGGGGGTTTGACCCCCTCCCAGGCGGTCGTGGCCCTGCCACAGGAGGTGAACCCCTATCTGGAGAGACCTCTGCGGCTGAGCTACGGCGATCGGGTATGGGTGGTGGACGCGGCCCAGGTGGGTGTGCGTTTCGATCGGCCAGCGATGGCGCGCCTGGCCTACGGGGCGGGTAGGGGCCATGGTCTGCGGGTAGACCTCTGGCAGCAGTTGGCCATATTCGAGGCAGGGTACGAGGTATCCTATCAACTGGCTTGGGATCAGGATACAGCCGATCGATTCCTGGCCGATCTGGCAGGACAGATCAATCGTCCCGCGCGAGATGCGACTCTGGAGCTGCGGGGCTTGCGCGTGATCACCACGCCTAGCCAGGTGGGGTGGAAGCTGGATGTGACAGCCAGCCGAGAGCGAATCTTCTCTCAACTAGCGGACCTCGCAGGCGGAGAGGTAGAACTTGTGGTGCGTGAGGTACCGCCGGAGCTTCCTGAAGTGGGCCAGGCCCCTCAGGGAGTGAGGCGCATCCTCTCCGGTCCTATTACCTTGAGATTGCCTCAGAACGCCATTGAAAGCGCTTCCTCCGGACCTTGGGTTATCTCCCCCGATCTCCTGGCCTCTGCTCTTCACATTGAGCGGATCGAGGGCAGTTCCAGGGACAAGCTGGCCGTCCATCTAAAAGCGGACCTCCTTCGCTCTCAGATCGAGCTTCTGGCCGAGGAGTTAGCTCTTCCCTCAGTTGATGCCCGCTTGGGATACGATCCTGACCGAGGAACCTTCACCGAGCTGACCCCCAGCCGGCTGGGGCAGCGACTGGATGTGGAAGCCGCTCTGGAGCGGGTGCTTGCTGCTGCGGAGGGCGAACGTCGAGAGGTCCTACTGCCTCTCACCCCTCTGAGGCCGACTGTGACAGCGGCCAACGCGCGCGATCTGGGAATCCGGGAGCTCGTGGCGGAGGGCATCACCTCATTCGAAGGGTCCTCACAGGACCGGATTCAGAACATTGCCACCGCCGCCTCCTGCTTCCATGGTGTCGTGGTGAGGTCAGGGGAAGTGTTCTCTTTTAATGAGCATCTGGGAGAGGTGAGCGCGGAGGAGGGGTACGAGGAATCGCTGATCATCGTGGGTGACCGCACGCGGATGGGGATTGGGGGCGGGGTCTGCCAGGTGGCCACCACCGCTTTCCGCGCCGCCTTCTGGGGAGGATACCCCATTGAAGAGCGCTGGGCACACGGCTATCGGGTCCGGGTCTACGAGCCTCCGATCGGGCTGGATGCCACCGTGTATGCCCCTGATGTGGATTTCAAGTTCCGTAACGACACTCCTTACTATCTCCTGATCCAGACGGAGGTGGATCGGCAGACGAAAACCGTGGCCTTTCGCTTCTACAGCACCTCCGTCGGGCGTCGCGTGGAGATGGAGGAGCCGATCGTAGAGAACCGCGTGCCTCACGAGCCACCGATCATCGAGGAAGATCCCACGCTGCCAGCGGGCACTCGTAAGCAGGTAGACTGGGCAGTGGATGGGTTGGATGTCACCGTCATCCGTCGGGTATATGAGGGCCAGAGGTTAGTGCACGAGGATCGGTTCTTCAGCCGCTACGAGCCCTGGCAGGCTCGCTTCTTGGTGGGGACTAAGCCTGCTGGTTAGCAGGCTTGTCTCTTCCCTCTACCACGGTATAATCAGCGGCAGGACGCAGAGTATCCCGCGCCAAAAGTAGAGAGGGTGATATGATGGCAATTCAGGAAGTACTGCAAGAGGTGGAGCCTCGCCTGGCCACCCAGATCGCCGAGCTTTGGCCCCTACGAGGTGAGTGGACCGAGGAGGATTACTTCGCCCTGCCCGACACCAACCGCTTCATCGAGCTATCGGAAGGAGAGCTGATCATGCCCCCGCATCCAACAGATACGCACCAGCGGATTGTTGCCATGTTGTACAGACGTCTTCATTCCTTCGTTGAGACCCACGATCTAGGCACCATCCGCTTCGCTCCTCTTCCGGTGCGGCTGTGGCCGGGCAAGATCAGAGAGCCGGACATCCTGTTCGTCTTCCACACTCACTCCGACCGCATTGGGGAGCAGGTCTACGGACCGCCCGATCTGGCGGTCGAGGTCCTCTCCCCCGGCACCCGAAGTACAGATCGGGACGAGAAGTTCCTGGAATACGCCCGCGCTGGTGTGGAGGAGTACTGGCTGGTGGACCCCGAGGCTCAGACCATCGAGGTCTTCACCCTCGAGGAAGGCGCCTACA
>JAYEMR010000031.1:0-4490 GCA_034718215.1 Chloroflexota bacterium | reverse complement strand
TCGAGGTCTTCACCCTCGAGGAAGGCGCCTACACCCTGCTGGGCAAGTTCGGCTCCGGAGAAGCGGCTCGCTCCCAGGTCCTGGAGGGATTTAAGGTGCTGGTGGAGGAGGTGTTTGGCGGGTAGGTTTCAAGCAACGGGATGGTTCCCTGCCTGCGCACCCGTGCCTGCCCGCACCTGATCGGGTACAGGTGATCGGGTACAGGCAGACAGGACCTGTACCCATAGGTGCGGGTTAGAAATAGGTTGACGATTTTCGCGCCACTCGCCTGGACATATGAGCTAGCCAAGGGACTTGGGTGGGCAGGTTCCACAAACTGGACCATTGCTTTGGCTCGAAAGTGCAGACAAATAGAAAAGCAGACAGGAGGATCAGAAATGACATTGCAATACCACTTTCGCAAGGACATCGTTGAGGGCTACACCCCTCTCGTCAGTCCCGAGGAGGAGGGGCTGGAGTACCTGGAGGTCGGCATCCTCAAATTGCCCGCTGGGGCAAGTTACTCCACCACCGCCGAGGACTCGGAGACAGCGCTGGTGATCCTCAGCGGCCGGGCCACCGTCGAGGCCGGAGGTGAGCGCTGGGGAGGCTTAGGCGGGAGGGAAGATGTGTTCCAGGGGCCGGGTGACAGCGTGTATGTGCCCCTCGATGCATCATACACTGTCACCGCCGAGACCGACCTGGAGGTCGGGGTGTGCAAGGCGCTGACCGACTTCCGGGGTGAGCCACGACTTGTGCGCTCAGATGAGGGGGATACCGCCTGGCGAGGGCGGCGGAACTTCGAGCGACATATACGCAACGTCATGCTGGATAACGTCCAGGCCGGGCGGCTGCTGGTGGGGGAGACCATCAACCCGCCGGGCAACTGGTCGAGCTTCCCACCCCACAAGCACGATGAGGTGATCCCTGGCGTGGAGACCAAGCTGGAGGAGGTGTACCTGTACAAGATCACCCCCCAGCAGGGTTTCGGTATCCAGCGGCTGTACACCGCCGAAGGCGACATGGATGAGGCTTTCGTACTCCAGAACAACGATGCCGTCATCTTCCCCCGGGGCTATCACCCTGTGGTGGCTGCGCCAGGCTACAAGCTCTACTACCTGTGGGCCCTGGCCGGTGAGGAGCGCAGGATGCAGCCCCATGACGATCCCCAGCATGAGTGGGTGAGCAATGCATGGTGAGTCAACTGAACACCGAAAGGAGAGCAAGATGGATGAGGAGTATCTGAGAGGCCTTTTCGGCGTCGAGGGCAAGGTGATCGTACTAACCGGCGGAGCAGGAGTGCTCTGCAGCTGCATGGCACGAGGGCTTGGCCGAGCGGGAGCCAAGCCGGTCATCCTGGACATAAGTCAAGAGGCGATTGACAGGTTGATGGCCGACTTGAAAGCAGAAGGGGTAGAGGCCCTGGGATTGCGCACTGATGTGCTGAAGAAGGGCGGAATAGAAGCGGCAGCCGAGAAGGCGATGGACACCTTCGGCAGGGTTGACGTCCTGATCAACGGCGCCGGTGGAAACAGGCCAGAGGCCACAACTGGGCCTGATCTCCCCTTCTTCGACCTCCCCAAGGACGCGGTGCAGTGGGTTTTCAACCTGAACTTCTTGAGCGCATTCCTATGCAGTCAGGTCTTCGGCAAAATCATGAAGGAACAGGGGGAAGGCATTATCCTCAACATATCCTCCATGAATGCCTTCCGCCCTCTGACCAGAATCCCGGCCTACTCGGCGGCCAAGGCGGCGGTGAGCAACTTCACCCAATGGCTGGCTGTGCACATGGCCCAGGAATATTCTCCCGATATCCGGGTCAATGCCATCGCCCCTGGTTTCTTTCTCACCCAGCAGAACCGCTATCTGCTGATTGATGAGGAGACAGGCGAACTGACAGATCGAGGACAGACGATCACCAATCATACTCCCGTGGGACGCTTTGGCGACCCGGAGGACCTGCTGGGTACAGTCCTCTGGCTCCTTTCTCCGGGGTCAAAGTTCGTGAGCGGAATCGTGGTTCCGATAGATGGGGGCTTCTCGGCCTTCAGCGGGGTGTGAGGATGAAAAGGGATCTTATCCTAGGTGTGGATTTGGGGACGACGGCCTGCAAGGCCATCGTGGTCAGCCCCGAGGGGAGGGAGCTAGGAAGCGGCTCGGCGACCTATCCCCTCTATACCCCAAATCCCTCCTGGGCCGAACAGGACCCGGAGGAGGTCTGGGAGGGGATGGTGGAGGCTGTGAGAGAGGCTTTGGCAAGCCTCGACGATCCCACTGCGGTGCGAGCTTTGTCCTTCAGCACGGCCATGCACGGGGTGCTGGCAGTGGACGAGGAGGGGGCTCCCCTCACCCGATGTCTCATCTGGGCCGATCAACGAAGCACCTCTCAGGTCGAGATGATCCGTCAACAGGCTGATGCGCACGGGCTATACCAGCGGACCGGATGTCCCGTGCAGCCCATCTTCCTCCCAGCCAAGATCCTCTGGCTGCGCCAGGAGCGGCCGCAGGTGTATCGGCGAGTTTACAAGTACATCTCCGTCAAGGACTACGTGCTTCACCGGCTCACCGGCCGATATCTGGTTGATAAATCCACTGCCTCGGCCACTGGGCTGATGGATACCCACAAGCTGGACTGGGACGACGAAATCCTGAAGCTGGTGGGCATAGATCGGGACCAGTTGCCCCAGCTCGTCTCCCCTGAGGCGGTCTTGGAGGGGATTGTCCCTCAGTGGGCACGGGAATTGGGATTGTCCCCTGAGATGGCCATCGTGCCGGGGGCTGGAGATGGAGGGCTGGCTAACCTGGGAGTGGGGGCGGTAGAGGAAGGACAGGTGGCCTCGACCATCGGCACAAGCGGGGCGGTGCGCATGGTCACCAGGAAGCCCTACTTAGATCCGCAGGAGCGCACCTGGTGCTACCTGCTGACCGATGGAAGGTGGTTCGCGGGGGGCGCGATCAGTAGCGGGGGCTTGATCTACGACTGGTTCCGGGACCGATTCTTCAAGCGGGATGAGGTGGATTACGAGGAGCTTGAGGGATACGCGGAGGAGGTGGGGCTGGGAGCGGAGGGTCTCCTCTTTCTTCCCTACCTGGCTGGGGAGCGCAATCCCCATTGGAACGCCCAAGCCCGGGGGGTTCTATTCGGCCTGTCACTTCATCATGGGCGAAAACACATAGCCCGAGCCACCATGGAGGGGGTTGCCTTCTGCATGTACGACATCCTGCTGGCGCTGGAGGGGGCACTGGGAGGGATCAAGGAGATACGGGCCACGGGAGGGTTCACCCGCTCGCCCCTCTGGGTGCAGATCCTATCGGATGTGTACGGCCACCCGGTCGCCACCCTGAGGGCGCGGGCCAGCTCCGGGATGGGCGCGGTCTTCTTAGCCATGAAGGCCCTAGGCTACATCGAGGAGCTGGCCGAGGTGCGAGAATTTGTCCCTATACAAAGGATCTACGAGCCCGACATGGAGCACCATCGCCGCTATCGGGAGCTCCACGGTCTCTTTCAGAGGTTATATCGGGATGTGGAGGAAAATTTCGATGTCCTACATAAGCTGAGTACAGGAGATGAGACATGACCATCGGAAAGGGATATCAAGACAGAAATCTATCTGAACATGAGATTCGGGATGTGATGGAGGAGGGCCTGGAGACGCTCGACATAGAAGGCGAAAAAGTTTTGATCATCATCCCTGACCTGACCCGCACTGCTCCCATCCCCCTCTTCTTCCGCATCTTCTATGAGTTGATCGGCGAGGAGGCGGAGGTGCTGGACTATCTCGTCGCCTTGGGAACACACCCCATCATGAGCGAGAAAGCCCTCAACCGACGGGTGGGTATCACGGCGGAGGAGCGAAGGGGCAAATACGCAGGAGTGCGCATCTTCAACCATCGCTGGGACCTGCCTGACACCTTCGTCACGCTGGGTACCATCCCCGCCGCTGAGGTGGAGGAGCTGAGTGAGGGTAGGCTCTCCCTGGATGTGCCGGTGAGGCTGAACCGGCTGATTTTGGACTACGACCAGCTCATCATCGTGGGACCTGTCTTCCCCCACGAGGTGGTAGGGTTCTCGGGCGGCAATAAGTACTTCCTCCCCGGCATCTGCGGCCAGGAGGTGATAGATGCCACACATTGGCTGGGGGCGCTGATGACCAGCATGGCCATCATTGGCACAAAGGATACCCCGGTGCGGCGGATGATTGACCGCGCCGCGTCCTTCATAGATCAGCCCAAGGCATGCTTCAGTATGGTGGTCGAGGACGAGGGGCTAGCCGGGCTCTACTTCGGCTCGCCGGAGGAGGCCTGGAGCGCTGCGGCCGACCTTTCATCTGAGCTGCACATCCGATATCTCGATCACCCTGTCGAGAAGGTGCTCTCGGTTCTGCCTGAGATGTACGACGACATGTGGACTGGGGGCAAGGGGATGTACAAGGTGGAGCCGGTCGTGGCCGATGGAGGGGAGGTTATAATCTACGCCCCCCACGTCACGGAGGTTAGCTATACCTGGGGTG
>JAYEMR010000030.1:0-4910 GCA_034718215.1 Chloroflexota bacterium | reverse complement strand
CGCACAGCGGCGACCTGATCCTCCTCGGGGCCTGGGAGCCGCAGCCGCCTCAGCGAGTGATCACCTTCGAGGACCAGGCGGCCAGCCATGGTGGAGTGGGCGGGGAGCAGCTGTACCCCTTCATCCCGTATGACGATAATCGGGGGCTGGACCTCGATCATTTGACGAACGCTCACGAACTGTACACTTTTTTCCGGCGGACTTACCACTGATAGCCGATGGGAGAGCAAGCTCTATGACAGCCAGCTACGCCGCATCCATTGACCAAGGGACAACCGGTACTCGATTCATGGTTTTCAGTCGTGAGGGCCGGGTAGTGACCAGGGAATACGCCGAGCATCGGCAGATCTACCCTCAGTCCGGCTGGGTGGAGCACGACGCGGCTGAGATCTGGGCCAGGACGCAGGAGGTGATACGGGCGGTCCTGGCGAGCGGCGCCATCGTGCCTCAGGACATCGCCGGCCTGGGCATCACCAACCAGCGGGAGACCGCCGTGGTCTGGGACCGCAGCACAGGGGAGCCGATGTGCAACGCCATCGTCTGGCAGGACATCCGCACCCGCGACCTGTGTCAGCGCCTCATCGCCGAGGGCGCCGAGGAGATGGTGCGAACTCGGACCGGCCTCCCCATCTCCACCTACTTCTCCGGTACCAAGATCCGCTGGATGCTGGATCACGTCCCCGGCCTGCAGCGGAAGGCCCAGCGCGGCGAGGTCCTCTTCGGCAATGTCGACACCTGGCTCATCTGGAACCTCACCGGCGGCCCTGAGGGGGGCGTCCACGTCACCGACGTCACCAATGGGTCGCGCACGATGCTGATGAACCTCCAAACCCTGGATTGGGACCCGGAGCTTCTGGCACTTCTGGGGATCCCTCGCCAGATGCTGCCCCGGATCCGCCCCTCCAGCGAGGTGTATTCCACCACGACGAGGGACGGGCCGCTGGGCGCGGCGATCCCCGTGGCCGGCGACCTGGGGGATCAGCAGAGCGCGCTGGTGGGGCAGGCCTGCTACGCGCCTGGCGAGGCCAAGAACACCTACGGCACCGGCTCCTTCCTGCTGCTGAACACCGGCTCGGAGATCGTGCCCTCCTCGGAGCTCCTGACCACGGTGGCCTACAGGATCAAGCCAGGGGATGCCACCTATGCCCTGGAGGGCTCCATCGCCATCACCGGCGCGGCAGTGCAGTGGCTTCGGGACAATCTGGGGCTCATCCAGAGCGCGGCCGAGACGGAGGAGATCGCCCGTTCAGTGGAGGACGCGGGGGGAATCTACTTCGTGCCCGCCTTCTCCGGCCTCTTCGCCCCCTACTGGGACATGACCGCCCGGGGGGCCATCGTGGGGCTGACCCGCTACACCAATCGAGCCCATCTGGTGCGGGCCACGCTGGAGTCCATCTGTTATCAGACCCGAGATGTGCTGGAGGCGATGGAGGCCGATTCAGGGATCGAGCTGAGGGCCTTGAAGGTGGATGGCGGAGCGACGGTCAACGACTTCCTGATGCAGCTCCAGGCCGACATCCTGGGAGTGGAGGTGGTGCGTCCTGTGGTGGAGGAGACCACGGCCTTGGGCTCGGCCTACATGGCCGGGCTGGCCACGGGGCTGTGGGGAGGCTTCGACGAGCTGCGGGCCAACTGGGCTGTGGATCGGGTCTTCAAGCCCCAATGGGATGAGGAGCAGCGAGCGGCGGGTTATGCGGGCTGGAAACGGGCGGTCGAAAGAGCGCGGGGATGGGTGGAGGAACAGTGAGACGTGGAGCGTACAGCGTGAAGCGTGCAGCGTAATCGCGCATCCGCTCCACGCTAAACGCTCTACGGATTGGGGACTGTGGGCCATGGACTATTATGACGTGATCATCATCGGCGCCGGGGTGGTGGGCTGCCTCACCGCACGGGCGCTTTCACGCTACAAGCTGCGAGTACTGCTGCTGGAGAAGGCCTCCGACGTGGGCACCGGGGCCACCAAGGCCAACACGGGCATCGTCCACGCCGGCTACAACCCCCTCCCCGGCACCAACAAAGCTAAGTTCAACGTGCGGGGCAACCGGATGTACCCCCAGCTCTGCGCGGAGCTGAACGTGCCGTATGAGCGCCAGGGGGACTACGTGGTGGCCCTCTCCCAGGAGGACATGCGGACGCTGGAGGAGCTGCAGGATCGCGGTCGGCGCAACGGCGTGCCAGGGATGGAGATCGTCACCGGGGACGAGGTGCGGAGCGCGGAGCCGGCCCTAACCCCTCAGGCCCTCGGTGCCCTCTGGGCCTCCACTGGAGGCATTGTGGACCCCTTCCTGATCACCATCGCCGCGGCCGAGAACGCGGTGACCAATGGGGTGAGGTTGCTTCTGGAGACCGAGGCCCTGGGTCTCATCAAAGAGGAGGGACGTATCGTCGGCGTGCGCACCAACCGTGGCACCTTCCGCTGTCGGTGGGTCGTCAACTGCGCCGGGATACATTCTGACGAGGTCATGGCCTGGGCAGGGCTGGATGGCTTCGCCATCACCCCGCGCAAGGGGGAGTACTACGTCTTCGACAAGGCCAAGAGCGCGGTCAAAACCATTCTCTTCCCCTGCCCCACCCCCATCAGCAAGGGTATCATGGTCACGACCACCACGCACGGCAATACGCTCATCGGCCCCAACGCGCAGAACATCGAGAATAAAGGGGACCGTGCCGTCACCTCCCAGGGGCTGGCGGAGGTACTGGAGGGGGCCCGAAGGCTGGTGCCCTCACTGGATGAGCGCGATGTAATCGCCGTCTTCGCTGGGCTGCGGCCCTCCGGTTCCACCGGCGATTTTCTGATAGAGGTGCACCAGGTAGGGGCGACCGCTTGTGGTCGCCCTGGAGGGTTCGTCAACCTGGCGGGGATCGAGTCTCCGGGGCTGGCTGCCGCTCCTGCGCTTGCCCAGTGGGTGGTAGAGGCCCTTCAGGAGCATGGACTAGAGATGGAGGAGAAACGGGATCTCAACCCCATCCGCCCCTCCCCTCCTCGCTTCAATGAGCTCTCACGGGAGGAGCAGGCAGCGCTCATTGAGAGAGATCCCCGCTACGGGCGCATAGTGTGCCGCTGCGAGATGGTGACCGAAGGGGAGATCGTGCGGGCCATCCACTCCCCTGTTCCCGCCCACACCTACGATGCCATCAAGCGGCGCACACGCTGCGGCACGGGGCGTTGCCAAGGAGCCTTCGATACTCCACGGGTGATCAACATCCTGGCCCGCGAGCTGGGCATCTCGCCCTTGGAGGTCACCAAGAAGGGGCGGGGCTCGGAGTTGGTACTTCGCGAGACCAGGGAGGGTGGCGATGCGCTATGATGTGGCAGTGGTAGGCGGAGGGCCAGGGGGGCTGGCGGCAGCCATTGCGGCGCGGGAACGGGATGCGCGTGTGCTGGTGATCGAACGAGCGGAAGAGCTGGGCGGCATACTTCCCCAATGCATCCACACCGGCTTTGGGGTTAGGGTCTTCGGGGAAGACCTAACCGGCCCCACTTACGCTCAGCGTTACATTAACCGAGCCTCCGAGCTGGGCGTGGAGACGCTGGTGGATACCATGGTGCTGGAGGTGAATCCTGGGCACATCACGGCCACAAACCGGCGCGATGGAGTCCTGGAGATCAAGGCCAGGGCCATCGTGCTGGCTATGGGCTGCCGGGAGCGGCCCCGAGGCGCGCTGGGTATCCCCGGAACGAGGCCAGCTGGCGTGTACACCGCTGGCACAGCCCAGCGGCTGGTGAACATGGAAGGCTACATGCCCGGCGAGCGCTTTGTCATCTTGGGCTCAGGGGACATCGGCATGGTCATGGCCCGCCGCCTGACCTTAGAGGGAGCGAAAGTGGAACGGGTGCTGGAGATCCAACCCTTCATCAGCGGTCTGAGGCGCAACTATGTGCAGTGCATTCAGGATTTTGACATCCCGCTGCAGCTTTCGCATACCGTGGTAGACATTCGGGGGGATCGCCGGGTGGAGGCAGTAGTAGCAGCCGAGGTGACACCTGATTGGCAGCCCATCCAGGGCACGGAGGAGGTGATCCCCTGCGACACACTGCTCCTGTCGGTGGGCCTCATCCCCGAGAATGAGCTCTCCCGACAGGCGGGGGTGAAGCTGGACGAGGCCACAGGTGGGCCGATCGTGGATGAGCGATTCCAGACCAGCTTACCCGGTATCTTCGCCGCGGGCAATGTGGTACACGTGTACGACTCGGTAGATAACGTGTCACGAGCCGGGGAGAGAGCGGGTGAAGCGGCCGCCGAATTTGCACTGGGGAAAAGGGAGGAGCCTGATCGACGGGTGGATATGCAGGCCAGAGAGAATATCCGCTATGTTGTGCCTCAGGTTTTAGATCCGGAGAGCCTGCGACGAGGGGAGCAGCTCCTGCAGATGCGGGTGAATCGGCCTGTCGAGAAGCCAGTGTACCTGCAGGTGGAGGCCAATGGGGAGGTGATCCGCCGCCGACGGCTGCGCTACGTACGTCCTGGCGAGATGGTGAACTTTGTCCTGCGGGAGCGTGTGTACTCGCAGTTGCGTGATGTAGAGGAGGTGTGGATCCACGTGGAGGAGGCGAATGGCTGAGCGACGAGGGCAGCACGGCGGTGGATGCAAATACCCAAAGACCTTCCGACCTTAGTCAGCATATCCCTCGGCGGGGACGCCTCGTTCCTCTCGTTGAAGATATGACTTCCTATGTCAAACAGCAACTTCTCGCTGTTTGACACTCTCCCCGACCCGTGGTATATTAACACTGCGGGGAGAGGGGAAAGCGGAAGGCTGTTGTCGCTGTTCAGCGGCTGCTACGCTTTCCTCTTTCTCTTTCCCTCCCTGGGCTTGTTTCTTCCGATGGATCTCCGGATCGTAGGGCGTCTTGTCACGCATCATGGCAAAGACGATGTCCGACAGGCGGCGCATCAAGCGTTTGTGGG
>JAYEMR010000029.1:0-4924 GCA_034718215.1 Chloroflexota bacterium | reverse complement strand
CAGCCACCTGTGCCCGGGCCGGCGTGAGAGAGGCTGTCGTCCCAGCCCACGATCAGCACGGCGTGATTAGGCTCTTCAGTACCTGGGTAGTAAAGCGTGTAGGAACCATCATAGGCAGAGAATTCATAGTACCAGGCATCGTAATAGCCGGTATACATGGATGTATAGACTGGTCCGTAGTTGTGGATGTAGCTCTTCAGCACCTCTGTGGCGGGTATTCCCGGGCCGTTGATAATACGCCAATCAAGCAGTGTCTTTTGGTAGGAGCAGGTGGACTTGCAGGCGACGTCCCTTTCGTCGTATGGATCACACGATTCCAGGACCGTGCCTCTCTTGGAGAACAGGTTGGCCATCATGTCGTTGTTCCCGCCGTCGCAACTGCCCCAAGGCCTCCCCCAGGAGTCGATATAATTGTTTAGCTCACGCCAGTTGCACTCCTTGGCGTTGTTCTCTGAGAAGTCATAGTCGGGTTCTCCCTCCACCAACAGCCTGGATTCGATGTTGGCGATGGAGGCAAAGGCGTAGCACGCCCCACAACCGAGCTGGTTCTTCACCGAGGTGACGTAATTTTTCCCATCCTTGTTGCGCCAATCAAACTTGCTGGGCAGTGCCAGGGCCCTGACCCCCTCCGGCATTCTCTGCCCGGTCAGGTGGGAGAGATCCATCGGCGGTGGGATGAACCCCGTGCCTGGCGGAGGGGGCTTGAAAGGCGCTGGCCGCGTGGGAGCCATCTGCGGCACAGGCCCTTGGCTTAAGCTTCGCCCAGGCCCCTGAGGGGCGTACAATAATATCAAGAGCATAGCTACAGAGAACAGGATGTATCGAATTCGCTTTGGCATGGTTTTCTCCTTTGTGATAGTGGGAGGACAGCCCACCTCCCCCGATACTTGATCGTGGACAATCTCCTGCGCTCCGACCTCTTCCCTGACTGTCTCTAGCACAGCCAGCCCTGCCCCAAATCTCATCCTCATTGTAATGAATTTTGCCCCAAGATCAAATTTGACACAACCTCACAGCTATGATATACTCGCTTCATCTATCCCTTTATCCCTTCACCTCGATCTCACGAATCGGACAGGAGATTCGCCATGAAAGCACTAGTATTGGAGGCTGATCGGGATCCTCGCCCTGAGTACATCCTCTCGGAGTTCGAGCGAAGGACCGGCAAGGCTGTCGCTGGATCCAGCGTGTGGCGACATCCGAAGCCGCAGCTGGGAGAGGTGGATCAGCCCGCGCCAGGGCCGAGAGAAGTCCTGATCCGAGTCAAGGCCTGCGGCATCTGCGGCTCGGATATCCACTTCTATGAGACTGACGCCGATGGCTACATGCTTTACCCTGGCCTCACTAAGTTCCCCACCATCATCGGCCACGAGTTCTCGGGCGTAGTGGAGGAGGTGGGAAGCGAGGTTGATGATCTCAAGGCCGGGGATATGGTCACCTCGGAGGAGATGATCTGGTGCGGTCACTGCACCCCCTGTCGCAACGGCTTCCCCAATCACTGTGTCAACCTGGAGGAGATCGGCTTCACCATCCCAGGCGCGATGGCCGAGTACATTACCGTGGGGGCTAGGTATTGCTGGAGGATAGATGCCATCGCCGAGCGATACGGCGACAGAGAGAAAGCCTTCGAAGCCGGATCGCTCGTAGAACCGACCTCTGTGGCCTATAACGCCATCTTCGAGAGGGGAGGGGGATTCAGGCCAGGGGCCTTCGTCGCTATCTATGGGACGGGCCCTATCGGCTTAGCCGCCGCGGCTCTCTCCAAAGCGGCTGGCGCTTCCAAGGTCATCGCTTTCGAGCTCAAGGAGAGTAGGCGGAGGTTAGCCGAGCTCATGGGCGCTGATTTCGCATTCGATCCTCAAGAGGACAAGCCCAGCGAGGTGGTGAAGGACCTCACAGGAGGCGCAGGCGCTGACTTCCACATTGAGGCCGCAGGTGCGCCACAGGCCACCCTGCCAGAGATGGAGAGATCGCTGGCCATCAATGCCAAAGTAGTGCAGATCGGCCGGGCGACGCAGCGGGTGCCCCTCTACTTGGAGACCTTCCAGGTGCGTCGGGCGCAGCTCTTCGGCTCGCAGGGCCACTCCGGTCACTCCATCTTCCCCAGCGTGATCAGGATGATGGCCTCTGGACTCATAGACATGACCAAGATTATCACCGCACGCTTCGCCCTCGACGATGCCATCGAGGCACTGGAGAGGGCGACTCACAGGGAGGATGGGAAGATAACGGTCAGGATCTAAGGGGAGCGGACAGAGGATGCCCCAAGTTGGAACAGGTATCATAGGCGCGGGAAGGATCGGAAGGCTGCACGCGGAGCACCTCGCCCTTCGAACACCTGACGCGGACCTGATCGCCATAGCGGATGTCCGCCTAGAGGCCGCTGAGGAGTGTGCAGTCGATCTCAAGATACCCTCGGCGGTTAGAGACCACCACGAGCTCCTGGAGAACCCGGATATCGAGGCGGTCGTCATCTGCTCCAGCACGGATACCCACGCCCAGATCATCAAGGAGGCGGCTGCGGCAGGAAAGCACATTTTCTGTGAGAAGCCAATTGGGTTCGATTTGGCCAAAATTGACCGGGCTCTCGAGGCCGTTGGCAAGGCGGGGGTTAAACTACAGATCGGCTTCAATCGGCGCTTCGACCCCAGTTTCAAGCGGGCGAGGGACCTCGTGGCCGCCGGCGAGATCGGAGAGCCTCACATCGTGCACATCATCAGCCGCGACCCCGAGCCACCGCCCATTGACTACATCGAGACCTCTGGTGGTATCTTCCTGGACATGACTATCCACGATTTCGACATGGCCCGCTATCTGATCGACGAGGAGGTCACCGAGGTGTACGCGATTGGCGGGGTGATGGTCGACCCTCGGATAGGCGACGCGGGCGATATAGACACCGCCATCATCACGCTGCGCTACAGAAGCGGTGCCATAGGAGTAATTGACAACAGCAGGAAAGCAGTCTACGGCTACGATCAACGTGTTGAGGTCTTCGGATCCGGAGGGAGGGTGGTCGTATCTAATAGCAAGCCCGATACGGCAGCCTACAGCAATGCCCAAGGCGTCCATTCCTCGCCGCCTCTGTTTTTCTTTATGGAGCGCTACGAGGATGCCTACATCGCGGAGATGAGGGGGTTCATCGAATGCATCCAGCAGGATAAGACGCCTCCCGTGACGGGCATTGACGGACGTGCTGCCGTGGTGATGGGGTACGCCGCCGAGAGCTCTTACGAGGAGAACCGCCCGGTCAAGCTGAGCGAGATCGATCAGGCTTTGTGAAGGAGGATGACAATGCAGGAGCGACCATATTTGACCACAGCCCAGCCCGCTGTTACCTTCGAGAACACGGCAGTGGGGAGACTGAAGAAGGAGATATGGGAGGCCAGCGATGAGGAGATAGACGCCATCCTGACCGAATACGGGGTTCCCTCCCCCTGTGAGTGGGCGAAGCATGGGTCCTATATCCAGACCACAGTTCGCCACGAGCTGGTAGAGAACCGGCGCAGGAATGACATCATATTCATCCCCGTGGGAAGCACCGAGCTTCACGGGGAGCACATGGTCAGCGCCGTGGACACGCTCTTCGTCAGCCTGATCTGCGAGGCAGTTCGCCGCTACACGGCCAAGAGGGGTGCTCCAGTGAACCTGGCTCTCCCTCCCCTGATGTACGGAGCTCACCCCTACCACCACATCGGCATGGGGGGCAATGTCATCATCCGGGACGAGATTGCCAAGGAGTTCCTGGTGGACGTCATGCTCGGCCTTTGGAATGACGGCTTTCGCAAGCAGATCATGGTCAACAACCACGGCCAGCTCTGGGTGCTGGAGGAGACCATCCACCAGTTCACCAAGCGCTACCAGCTTCCGGGAATCTACCGAGTGATAGACTGGCACCGCGCCGTGAGGGAGTTCTTCTTCACCAAGGAATACGGAGGGAGATTTGAAACCGACTTCGTGCATGCTGCCGAGGCGGAGACATCTATAGCCCTTCTCCTTTTCCCAGAGATGGTGGAGATGGAGCACGCCGTGGACACGGAACCCATCTCCTTCCTCCCAGGGGGACACCTTGACACCTCCGTTGACGCTCACCGCAGGCCCTGCCGCTGGTCGGAGGGGGAGGGCCATGCCGCTATCGAATTGCAGGGGACGCCGGAGGGAGTGGTAGGTAAATCAACTCTCGCTGAGGCGCAGAAGGCCAAGCGGCCCCTGGCGGCCATCCTGCGCTATCTCACCCTCCTCCACGATGAGATCTTGGAGGCTTTCCCGCCAGGTGAGGTGCCGCCCACCGAGGAGGTGAGCCTCCGCTCGGCCGAGGAGATGGAGCCCTATCTCAAGGAACCCATGAGCCCAAGATGGAAGTCGGTCTATGGGCTGCCTAAAGTCGGCCAGTAGATCGCAGCGCCGTGGTCTCGTTGCGGATGGAAGGAATTATAAGATGCCCCCCATGGCGGTCCTGCTGGGCTGTGCACTGGTGTTCGATTTTCTAAACGGCTTTCACGATTCCAGCAACATCGTGGCCACCGTGATCTTCTCACGGGCGCTATCCCCTCGCAAAGCTCTGCTGCTGGCCGCCGTCGCCGAGTGCAGTGGGCCCTTCCTCTTCGGCGTGGCCGTGGCCAACACCGTCGGCAGCAAAGTGGTGAGGCCGGGTGCAGTGACCATAGCCGCTGTCCTGGCAGCGATAATCAGCGCTATCATCTGGGATCTGCTCACTTGGCTGTTGGGCCTCCCCTCCAGCTCCTCTCACGCCCTGATAGGTGGCATCCTGGGGGCGGTTCTCCTAGACTTTGGGCCAGATGTCATCCGTTACGACGGGCTTCTAAAGGTCCTTGTGGCCCTATTCATCTCCCCCCTGCTAGGGCTGGTGGTCAGTTACCTGCTCATGAAGGTGATCCTCTTCTTAGGCCAGTGGTTCTCTCCC
>JAYEMR010000028.1:0-5136 GCA_034718215.1 Chloroflexota bacterium | reverse complement strand
CGCTATCGTCCTGTGTCTCCTCGTCGCCAATCTTGTACCCCGCCAGATCCACCGTGCAGCTCAGCGGGTTGTAGAGCTCCACGAACTCGTCGCCCTCGGTGCTGGACGTGGTGCCATCGTAGCACACCTCGCTGACGAGGAGAGGCGCGGGCGTCGGAGTGGGAGGTGGGATGGCGGTCGCAGCCGGCGTGGGGGTGGGCTGCGGCTCGCCGCCGGGGGAGGGGCTCTCCCGCTCGGTGAAATCCGCCGCCCGGTCGGTGTCGAAGCCCGCCGGCTCCCGCTCCAGCGAGTGGGCGGCCGGCACATCGGGGCAGGGAGGGTCCAGCGCCGAGCGGTCATCCCCATAGGACATCTGATCCACGATGCTGCCCGACACCGATCGGAGGATCAGCCGGTCCCCACTGTTGGACAGTCGGAGACCCCCCGCCGCCGCGCCGTAGGGGAGGGGCGCGAAACCCCAGTGGGCCTGGAAGCTCGTACCATCGTAGGCCAGCACGAGATAGCCGTGGGCGGGGATGACCGCGCCCTCCGGGAAGACGAACTGGCCGGAGTTATCCTCCACGCTCCAGTGGCTCAGGTCCATGTCCTGACCGGCGTTGTTGCACAGCTCGAACCACTCATCCTCCGGCTCCGACCAACCGCTGGGCGCGTCGTAAAATACCTCGTTGATCACCACTGAGCTCGGTGGCGGGTCAGGAGTGGCGGGCGTCATGCGTCCGGCGTGCTCATCCCCTGAGCCATCGGCGCGAGTTCGGGGCAGGGACAGCCTGCCGGCGCTCAACAGCAGGCCGAAGCAGAGAAACACTAGAAAAGTTCGCTTGATCGCCATTGGCGACCTCCTTTACTCCTTCTCATCGCCTAGCAGTGGTGCACAAGCTCATCTTACCAACTCTGGCTCTTCCATCCTGAGGCTCTAATCCTTGCATTGGGTAAAATCTCCTCTTCAATCGAGCGGCTCAATCCTGAAGTGATTCCAGATTACTCCGAACTGTCACCGTACGAGGATGATCCTCGCCCAGGGACTCTCGGCATATGCGCAGCGCCCGCTCGTAGTGCGCCCGCGCCCCCTCCAGGTCGCCCAGGTCCTGCAGCACACTCCCCAGATTGTTGACGCCAGTGGCTACCTGGGGATGGTGGGGGCCGAAGGCGGCTTCGTCTATGCGCAGCGCCCGCTGGAAGGCCCCCCGCGCCTCGGCAAACTCGGCGCGCCCCCACAAATACGCGCCCGCTTGGTTCAAAAGACGCCCCGTGGCTTCGGAAGCTACCTCCAAGGTCTCAGCGTAGCCCGCCGCGGCCAGGGCGTGGGGCAGCAAGCGTGAGCATTGGGGCCAGGATCGCACGTTCTCAGGATCATTGCCGGATGGGAAAGCACTCCCCAGAAGCTGCGCGGCGGCCTGGGCCCACGTCCTGCGAGCTTTCTCTCCCAGCCGGTCGCGCGCTACGATCTGCACCAACTGGTGCACGGAAAAGGCGTCGCCCGCCACCTCCATCAGCGAGTAGCGGCGCAGGGCCACCACTGCCTCGTTGAAGGCCAGGGGGTTGGCCACGGCCTCAGCCAGGGGCTGCGGCAGATGGGCCGCTCTTTCGGTCAAGAGATCGCGGGGAATATCGTCGGGGGCCAGGAAGGCGCATAGGTTCAGCAGGTCCGCTCCGGCCGACGATGTCTGCTTCACCTGTTGAAACGAAAGCTCCCAGGTGGTAGCCACGGTGTGGGGATAGTCAGTGGGAGGCTTGCCTCTCCTCAACAGCTCCCGGTGGTGCTGGCGGAACAGCTCCAGGTATCCAGACAGCGTTCCACCGCTGGCCTCCACGTAGGCCCCCGCTTGTTCTAAAGCCAATGGCAGATCACCCAGGGCCTCCGCCAGCGCGTCGGCTGTCTTCTCGTCGGCCCGCCCCGTCCGCTTCAGGAGGAAGGCCACCGACTCTGGGCGCTCCATCACCTGCACGGTCAGCGGACTGGCCACGCCCCGCCATACCAGGTTGCGGGAGGTGACGAGCACGTGGCCCGTCGCTCCCTGGGAGAGGTAGGGGCGCACTGCCCTCGGACCCGGCGCGTTGTCGAACACCAGCAGCCAGCCAACGTTTTGCCCCAGCCAGCGCCGCACGGCTGCGACCACCACCTGCTGATCCGGCTGGTCCTTCTGCTCCAAATCCAGCGGTCCGGCCAGCCCCGCGTAGTCGGCAGCCAGCGTGGCCCCCTCCTCCGCCCGCACCCACCACACCACCTCATACTCCTCCGCGTGGCGGTAGGCGTACTCCAGGGCCAGTTGCGTCTTGCCCACCCCGCCCAGCCCGGTTATGGCAGCAGGCTCCCCCGACGTCAGCGCCGCCCGGAGCTGGGTCAGCAGGCTCTCTCGCCCGGTGAAGTTGGGGTTGCGGAGGTGGGGAACATTCCAGATGGGCGGCAGGGCTCCGGGGAAACGGGGTCGCTGGGGCACCGATCGTTGGGCAGCTCCGGGGAAGCCCGGCGGAGCGGTCGGCTTGGCGCGCCCGCGGTGCACCCCGGCCAGCAGGGCGTCCCGGGCCGCTGACTCGTCCAATCCCACCAGGTCAACGTAGATGATCTGGGGCAGCAACCCCTCCAGGTCACATTCATGGACGCGCACCGGCAGCAGCGTGCCCTTCCCGCCCGTGGGGTCCTTGGCAAAGGCGGCCGCCCACTCGGCTTGGGTGAAGCGCGCGCCCAGGTAGTTTGGCGACAGGACGGCGATGGTACGCTCGGCCTCCGTGGCTCCCCGCTGCATCTCCAGCACGAAATTGGAGCCCGGGCGGAAGTCCCAGGCCTGGAGCAGGGTGGTGTACCCTGCCTCCTCCAACTGCCAGGCGATCCACTCCGCCCACTGGCGGTCAGCGCTGTTGTAGCTGATGAAGAAGCGTCTCATCGGAACCCCCTTTGAGGCCGAGCACTTCCTGGAGCGCTTCCTCGTAGATCTGGTAGGCGCGGCGGTCGAAGAGGACTAAGCGCACTAGCTCAATGTCGGTATGGGACTCCAGGTAAGAGATGATAGTTTGCAAAGCGATGGGAGCCGCTTCCTCCATGGGATAGCCATAAGCGCCGGTGCTGATGGAGGGGAAGGCAATGGAGCGGATGTCGTTCTCCGATGCCACCCCCAGGCTGCGGCGGTAGGCGCTGGCCAGAAGCTCCTCCGCCCGCTCAGGCCCCTCTCGATAGTAAATCGGCCCTACGGTGTGGATGACGTGCCTCGCCTTGAGCCGGTAGCCCTGTGTGATCTTAGCATCCCCGGTCTCACAGCCACCCAGAGTGCGGCACTCTTCCAGAAGCTTCGGCCCCGCCGCTCGGTGGATGGCTCCGTCCACGCCTCCTCCGCCCAACAGAGTTGGGTTGGCCGCGTTGACGATGGCCTCTGTGTCCTGCTCCGTGATGTCGCCCTCAACGAGCTCTAACCGCGATTTGTTGATTGTCACTTGCATATTTGACCCCTACGGAGCTACCATTGAATGGGGAGCATCACCCCCTCCAGGGTTAGAAGATACTCCTTAACTCGCACCCCGGCTGAATAGCCCGCCAGCGTGCCATCCTTATGGATGACCCTGTGGCAGGGCACCAGGATGGGCAGTGGGTTGTGAGCCAGCGCGCTTCCCACACCCCGAGCGGCCCGAGGTCGCCCGATGCGTCGGGCTAACTCCCCGTAACTCACCACTCTGCCCCGCTCCACTTCCAGCAAGGCCTTGAATACCAACCGTTGAAATGAGGTAGTGAAGCGGTAATCGAGGGAGAGGGTGAAGCGCTTGCGCTTTCCAGCGAAGTAATCTGCGAATTGAATTGCTATCTGCACAGGCGGCTCCGAAGCCTCGGTCACTGGAGAGTCACCTCGTGCCACCAGCTCAGCGGTGAAAGAAGTCACATCTCCTCCGAAAGCCACGCGACACACCCCCTCCGCCGAGACCGCTATCATAAGCGGCCCCACGGGAGAGCTGAGCGAGCTGCAAAGGAGCTCCTCGGACATCTCCCCCTCCGTCACCTACGAGGCTAATTCAGGAGAACTCCTCCTGCGAGAGCACTAGGGCGATCCCCCCCATCAGCCCCACATCGTCGCCCAGGGCCGCAGGGACGATGGGAGTATCGCGCCAGTAGTCATCGGTCATGCAGCGAGCGCGAACCGTCTCGCGTACGGACTCAAAGAGCAGATCGCCTGCCTTGCTCACTCCCCCGCCGATTATAATGATCTCCGGGTTAAAGAGGTGCATGAGAGAAACCAGTCCGATCCCCAATAGCTTACCCGCCTGCTGGATCAGCTCGATTCCCAGCTCATCCCCCTGTTGAGCGGCCTGATTCACCTCCTTGGCGGTGATCTGGCTCAGGTCGCCGTCCACCAACTCGGGGATGATGGTCTCCCGGCCGCCCTCGATGGCCTCGACCGCGTTGCGGGCGATGGCAGGGCCGGCGGCCATGGCCTCCAAGCAGCCGATGCTGCCGCAGCCGCAGCGCGGGCCGTCAATATCGAGGGTAATGTGCCCCACCTCAGCCCCCAGCCCCTTGCTGCCCAGAAGAAGCCGATCATCCACGATGATCCCTCCGCCAATGCCCGTGCTGTGGGTGATGTAGATAAGATCCCGGGCTCCCTTGCCGGCGCCGAATTGTTGCTCAGCCAGGGCGGCCAGATTGGCGTCATTCCCCACGTAGGTGGGCAGCTCAAATTCCTCCTCAATGATGGCCTTGAGGGGCACATTCCGCCAGCCAGGGAGGTTAGGAGCCTTGATGATCACCCCTTCCCAGGGGTCCAGGGGGCCGGCCGAGGCGATGCCGATTGCCTGAGCCTCCTCAAGATGCTCGCCTGCCGCCTCACGGATAGCCTCCTTGATGCGCCCGATCACAGGCCCCACCCCCTCCTCGGCTAGGGTGGGGTGGGCCACCCTATGGATGATATTTCCCTCTAGGTCGCTGAGCGCGGTTCGTATCTGCGTACCGCCGATATCCACGCCAATGATGTAAGCCATGAAAGCATCCCTCCTTGCAGTTGCGATTTCTCCTGGGTAAATCTATTATACCACTGAGCCACCTTTCTGGCTACCTGGTAACAAGTAACGGATAGATGAGGCAGCGAGCAGGCTGCTCCCTTGTCCATTCGTCGCCCTGTTTCGATTTGACCAAACAGGCGAAGTGCACTACAATCT
>JAYEMR010000027.1:0-24981 GCA_034718215.1 Chloroflexota bacterium | reverse complement strand
CAAGCGAAAGCGTGATATAATCTTGTTGCATCTGCTAGCTCCTCTTCTATGGAGATTGTCACCCCATAGATTATAGAGGGCTAGCAGATGTACCACAACTTTACTCACAGTTTATGACGAAGAGCCTTGATTTTGTAGATCTATTCCTCTCCCGGAGCTCCTGTCTCAGCTTCGGGTTCGGGGGCAGGCTCAACGGGTGCGCCCTCTGGCTCGATCTCCTCCTCGGGTCGGGGCCGACCGATAACCTCCACCTCAGTCGGGGCGACTGGGATCTCCTCCACCACCTCTTCTATCTCCTCCTCCTTGGGGGCAGGAATAACTCGGGCCACCATCTCGTGGAGGTCTGTCAGTACCTCAATCTCCTCGGGGATCTCAAGGTCAGCCACAGTGAGCTCCTGGTTCAGCTCTGTGATGGAACTGATATCCACCTTGATATCCTCCGGCAGATCAGCGGGCAGGCATTCGATCTCCATCCTCGTTAAGCCTTGCAGGAGTATCCCTCCCTTCGCTTCAGCCGGCGATTCCCCAGTCAGAACCAAGGGGATTTCTGTGGATATCTTCTCCGCCATCTGAACCTCAAGAAAATCCACGTGCAGTATGTCCCCAGTCAGTACATCCTGTTGTACCTCTCGGACCAAGGCTGTACGAGGTTCCTTCCCGTCATCCAGGTGAAGGGTGATCAGATGGGATAGACCAACCTGAGCCAATGCCCCCCTCAGCTCCTTCTGATCAGCCTGAATGGGCAGCGACTCTACGTTGGGACCGTAAATAACAGCTGGTATTAACCCCTCTCTGCGCAGTCGTTTCACCCGCTTACCCAGTATCTCTCTCTTTTGCACGGTCAACTCAACCTGTTCCATTTGCGTCTCCTTGTTCATGTCCTGATCTCCGGCGCAGCACAGAAAAGAGCGCCTCTCTCGCCCGGCGATCAGGCACCCTGGGCTACTTCTGCATTATATTGTAGCGCATCGGCTCAAACTGTCAAGGTTTAGACCTGTGAAACGAAGCTCTCCAGTTCGGCCTTTTATCCCCTCTCCTCCGCGATGCGTTCCTGATACCCGCTGGCTCGGAAGGCCTCCAATGGGTCCACGGGCACGCCCATCTCCTCTCGCACCACGGCGAGCAGCGGATGCACGTCCGTCTGGAAGGCCGATTGGAACGTCTCCTCAGCGGCCACGATGTCCCCCGCCTGCTGCGCTTCGGCCAGCTTCTCCCGATCCACCAGCAGCGCCTTGGCGTAGGCGATCTGGAGGTTGACCACCGATTGGATGGCGGCCTCGATCTTGGGCTTGACATTGTGGCTCTGGTCGATCATGTAGGCCACCTCCATGTCCACCTCAGGATCGCGCACGCCGTCAATCAGCTCGTTGTAGATGAGAAAAAGCTCGTAGGGGTTTATGGAGCCGGAGGTGAGGTCATCGTCGGCATACTTTTTGCTGTTGAAGTGGAAACCGCCCAGCCTGCCCTCGTCAATCAGGAAAGCTACGAGATGCTCGATATTGGTGCCCAGGGGATGATGCCCCAGGTCAACGAGCACCTGCGCCTGGGGGCCGAGGTTGCGGGCTAGGGCGTAGGCCATGCCCCAGTCGGCCACGTCGGTGTGGTAGAATCCGGGCTCGAAGAACTTGTACTCGATGAGCAGCCGCATATATTCGGGAAGGGTCTTGTACACCTCTGCCAGCTCTTCCTCTAAGCGGTGCTTGCGGCGGCGGAAGTTGTCCTGGCCAGGGTAGTTGGTGCCGTCGGCCAGCCAGAGGCTGATGATATCCGATCCTATCTCCTCAGCGATGTCAATGCACTCCAACATGTGATCCACCGCTTGGGCCCGCACCTCTGGATCGGGATGGCACAAGCTCCCCAGCTTGTACTCCTGCTCCTCAAAGAGGTTAGGGTTGACCGCGCCTAGCTCCAGCCCCAGTTCCTCAGCGTACTCTGCCAGTTCCCCGTAGTCCTCCACGCGATCCCAAGGGATGTGGATGGCTACGGAGGGGCAGATGCCGGTGTGCTGATGCACCTGCGCCGCGTCCTGGAGCTTCTCCCATATATTTCGTGCTGCGCCGGGGAAATGGAACACCTTGAAACGCGTCCCTGAGTCGCCGTAGCCCCAGGAGGGTGTCTCCACCCGTTGGGCTTTCAACGCCCCTTTCACCGACTCGACGTCCACACCCTGCGCAGTCAGTTGGTCAGTTAGTCGTTGATATTGATTGTTCTGTGTCATTATCGTTGCTCCTCTCTCTTTCTGGAATGTTTCACTCAAGCTGCCTCTCGCTTGAAGTACCCCCAGGGGGTCTTCCGCAGGTTGTATCTCGACAGGTGCTGTTGCGCTCGCTCTTGCAGTGATTCCAGCAGGACCTTGTCTCCCCAGAGCAACACTCCATCCAGCAGCGCATCCAAAATCAACCCTCGATGGATCAGCTCCTGGGCTTCCCTAACTGTAAACCCCACCACATCCACCCAGAGGGGCTTGTCCCGCCGGAGCGTGTCCTGTCGAGCCCAATAGTCATGAGGGAGATCATCGGCCAAGACGAAGAGGTCGTAGTCGCTGGTGCGATGAGCGTCCCCCCGAGCCTGGGAGCCGAAGAGCAGCACTAATCTCACGTCCAGCCGCTCAGTCAGCCCACGGACGAACGCCGTAACGAAGTCTGGGCAGCTTCCACAATCCGTTGCGCGTAGGTCACACACCTTTCCCCCTTTTCCTCATTGTAAAACTCATAGGGCTGTCCGAAGGGCACACTGTTGGGATAGCGAGAAGGTATGTAGTGCCCATCCAATTCCTGGGCCTCTGTCAACACAGGCCGCATGGCCTCTAAGGATGATACACCCCGCCGCTCATCGCCGGCGATCAGGATGGTTACACTGTGTGTGTGCTCTACATCCTCCCCCCTCGCAATGTGCAGGGACTTCACTGCTTTTTCCGCCGCCTGCTGGGCAATGAAACACGCCCAGTTATACCGACCAGCTTTCAACACATCGGTGGCCGTTTGAAGATCGTACTTCGCCTCTTCCAACCAGCGTCGAGCCTCATCAAGCACATCCATCCGATCCCCCCTCCGCACGAACAGCTTTCAGGGAATTAATACCATCTTCACCGACTCGGTCTGGCTGTGGACCAGCTCGATGGCCTCCTGGAAGCGCTCCAGGGGCAGGGTGTGGGTCACGATCTTGTCGGCGGCGATGGTGCCGTCGGAGATATACTGAATGGCGCGAGGGTAACAGTAGGGGCTCAGGTGCGAGCCGTGAACATTCAGCTCCTTCTGATCGCCGATGATGGACCAATCCACCGCCACCGGGCCAGCGTGGACGCTGAACTCCACAAAGGTCCCCAGCTTGCGGATCATCTGCAGCCCCTGGATCACCCCTGCTTCCGCGCCGGTGGCCTCAATGTACACGTCGCACCCGCAGCCATCGGTCAGATCCAGTACCTGCTGGATGACATCCTCCTCAGCCGGATTAAGGGCCATGTCGGCTCCCAGCTCGCGGGCCAGGGCCAGCCGTTTGGGCTGGAGGTCGAGGGCGATGAGCAGGCCTGGGCTCTTGAGCCGGGCGATCTGGAGCATGCATAGCCCAATGGGGCCCATGCCGGCGATGACCACCACGTCTCCTAGTTGGGTCTCCCCTCGCTCCACGGCGTGGATACCACAGGCCAGCGGCTCCACCAGCGCTGCGTGCTCCCGTTTGACCTCGGGGGGTACTTTGTAGTTGATGGCCCCCGCGGGGAACTTCATGTACTCCGCCCAGGAGCCCTCAGCCTGTTCGTGTTTGAAGCCGTAGATGTCGTGGCGCTGGCACATCCAGTACTGGCCCCGCTTGCAGAAGCGACACCGCCCGCAAGGCACGATCTGCTCCGAGACAGCCAGATCGCCCAGGGACAGGCCATATCTCTCCCCCGCACCCTCTCCTAGGGCTACGACCTCGCCCGCGAACTCGTGGCCGGGGGTCACCGGTGTCTCGATGTAGGGCAAGATCTGCTCCGAGCCCCACACTCGGGCGCCGTAGTAGGTCTTCACAATCGCTGGCGCACACGCCCGTGGCGCTGACCCGCACCAGCACCTCGCCAGGGCCAATCTCTGGCACGGGCACCTCCTCCAGCCGATAGTCTTCGATGCCGTGTACCACCACGGCCTGCATCGTCTTGGGCAGGGACATGATCACCTCCTCTCAATCTCAATGTGTTATCCTGTCGTAGTAGGCGTGGCTGTGACTGTTACCGTCGGAGTAGCGGTTAGCACGGCGGTACCGGTCACCTCCGGCGTGACAGTAGGGGTCACGACGACGATCTGCACGTAGAGCTTCGCGCCGAAGAGTTCCCCATTCGGGGCCCGCATCCCCCAATCGCCGCGGTAGGTGCCGGGCTCCTCAGGGGCCACGAACGTTATGCTGATGTCTGCCTCCGTCTCCGGTTCCGTCTCCGGGATGGAGGTCCTATCTGGGGCGGACATCTGCTCACCTTTGATAAATGCCAGTTCATAGCCATCGTCCCAGGGACATGTGCCATTGTTTCGCACACGCCAGACCTTCTCGAATCGAGCGCCCGGAGCGATCTCCGTATTGTCCGGCACTGTTACATCCTCCACGAAGATGGAGTCCCTCTCGCAAGCCAGCTCCGTCCGGGTAGCGGTGGGCAAAGGAACCGTGGGCAGCGGCGTGGCTGTGGGGATCGCAGGGGCCTTCTCAGGTGTTACGGTGATTGCCTGTTGGGCCTCCTCGCCGCTTACCCTGAGCATGATGCTGGCTGGAGGGCTGTCGGCGCCCTTTTCATCGTAGGCCCGGACCTCGATCAGGTGCTCACCGGGTGATTCCGCCTGCCAGTGTTGCACCATGGAGAACTCGGGCTGCAGGGGTGTGGGAGCCTGGGCAGTTGCCGCCAACTCGCCGTCAACCCACAGCTCGATCCAGGATACCGTGCTGGGGCCAGTAGCTGTGGACTGGATAGCCACCTCTTCTCCCACTTTCACCTCCATCCCGCTGGCCGGGCTGTCAATCTTGATCGAGGGTTCCTTCGGCTGAGACCTTTTCCAGAACTTGCAGCCCGACAGCAGGGAGATGAGGATCAACAATCCAATCAGGGCTCGACTCATGCGATAAACATTGCTATCTTGATGTGGCATGGAATACCTCCTGTGAGAAGTGATATGAATGTCTGTTCTCCTTCTCCACTTCGGCTGGTATAATATGGGTGTGTTTCCTTTGGGTTGTAGGGGCACTCCTTGCGGGTGCCCAGGGCGGACGCGAGGCCGCCCCTACCCATTTGAAACGCACTTGTATAATATACCATGTTTTAGGTGCAGAGACAAGGGATTCAAGCAAGAGGTCCAGGAGCACAGGTTCTAGCTTGGATCTGCTGGAAACAGGAGAATTTGACATCTCATCATATCTGCTCTAAAATAGACTGTCAGTCAACAAGGGAGCGGTGAGATAATGCTCCCGCAAGAAGCTGGCCTTATTTTGATGAGAGGATGTCGAGGCATGGAATTACAGGACAGAAAGTGGTTGATCCTCGTAGTGGTGGCCATTGTCGCCTGTCTGGGGCTCACCTGCGTGGGGGCAGGTGCGTTGGGGCTGGCTCAATACACGACCGCAGGGCATCAATGGCTGGAGAGGCTGCGGGGCGGTGGTGCGGGTACAGTGGCCACGAAGGTCATCGTGGAGCCGACCAAAGCGCCTGCAGCCCGGACGGCAGCAGGTGCCACACTCACCCTGCCCGGAGGAGAGCCTCCGACGCTCGATCCCTCCCTCAGCCAGGATGCCACCTCAGCGCGCTACATCGTCGAGATCTTCAGCGGGCTGGTGTCCCTGGATCAGGAGCTCAACGTGGTGCCCGATATCGCCGAAGGCTGGGATGTGAGTGAGGAGGGCACGGTCTACACCTTCCACCTCCGTGAGGACGCCAAGTTCCACGATGGCAAGCCGGTCACCGCCGATAACTTCAAGTACGCTATCGAGCGGGCCTGCGATCCGGGGACGGGCTCGGTGGTGGCTGATACCTACCTGGGCGATATCGTGGGGGCCAAGGCCAAGCTGCGCGGCCAGAGGGACGAGGTGGAGGGGGTGGAAGTCCTGAACGATCACACCCTGCGCATCACCATTGACGCCCCCAAGCCCTACTTCCTGGACAAGCTCACCCACTCCACAGCCTTCGCCCTCGATCCCGAGAATGTGAAGCGCGGAGGGCGCACCTGGACCGACCATCCCAACGGCACGGGCCCCTTCCGGCTGGCGGAGCACAAGCTGGGGGAGCGGATCGTTCTGGAGCGAAATCCCCACTACTACCGCGAGCCCAAGCCTCAGGTGGAGCGCGTGGTCTTCGTCCTGGCCGGCGGATCGGCCATGACCATGTACGAGAATGGAGAGTTGGATTCTGTCCCCGTGGGCCTCACCGACATTGAGCGGGCCACTGACCCAGCCAACCCTCTCAACAAAGAGCTGACCATCGCCTCTACCCTCTCCATCTTCTACTTAGGCTTCAATGTCACTCAGCCCCCATTCGATGACGTGAAGGTGCGCCAGGCTTTCAACTACGCGCTGGACAGGCAAAGAATAGTGGGTGTGATCTACAAGAAGACCGTGCCCGTGGCCTCCTGCATCGTGCCTTCCGAGATGCCTGACTACGACAACTCCGGCCTGGAGCCTTTGAAGTTCGACCTGGAGAGGGCCAAAGAACTCATCGCCGAATCCAAATACGAGGATGTGAGCGAATTCCCGGAGATCACCCTCTACACCACTGGCGCAGGAGGGGCCACCAGCCGGGTGATCGAGGCCATCGTGGGGATGTACGAGGAGAACCTGGGGGTCCGAATCGGGATCGAGCAGACCGACTGGGCTACTTTCCTGGTGGAGATCAGCCGGCCGGAGAACCCCTACCAGATGTACTCCCTGGGCTGGATCGGTGACTACCCCGATCCTCAGAACTTCCTGGACATCCTCTTCCATAGCGAGAGCCTGGATAACCACATGGGCTACTCCAATCCAGAGGTGGACCGCTTGCTAGAGGAGGCGCGGACGGAGCAGGATCACGACAGACGAATGGACCTCTACCGTCAGGCGGAGCAGATGATCCTGGAGGATGCCCCTTGGGTGCCGCTGCACTACGACGTGGAGTATTGGCTGACCAAGCCCTACGTGAAGGGGATGACCTATCCTCCGATGATCATCCCTCGCTTGCAGTATGTCTCGATCGGGAAATAGCGGGAATTCATGATCGTCTACATCATCCGGCGGCTGCTTTGGCTGCCGGTGTTGCTTATCGCTGTTTCTTTTCTAACCTTCGCCCTGGGCCTCCACGGGCCGGGCGATCCCTGCCAGGTGAGGCTGGGGCAGCACGTCAACCCTGAGGCGCTGGCGCGCTGCCGCCATCAGGAGGGACTGGACCGTCCCCTGGCAACACAATACCTGGACTACGTACGCAAGGCACTGCACGGGGACTTCGGCCTGTCCCTGAAATACCAAGGCCAGCCAGTGGGCCGTCTGATCGCCAAGCGATTGTGGGTGACCGTGCAGCTCAACGCGGTGGCCCTGGGGCTGGGCATGGCGGTGGGCATTCCCTTGGGAGTCATCGCGGCCCTCAAGGCTAACAGCTGGCTGGACTATGCTATCGTGGCCGTGGGCGTGGCTGGTGTGTCGCTTCCCACCTTCACCATCGCCCCTATTCTGAGCTGGTTCCTGGCCGTGAGGCTCCATCTTCTTCCCACCGGCGGCTGGGATGGGATATTCAGCACCAAGATCATCATGCCCGCGCTTGTGCTGGCCAGTGGGGTGGTGACAGTGTTCGTGCGCCAGACGCGGGCCAACATGCTGGAGGAGATCGAACAGGATTACGTGCGCACCGCGCGAGCCAAGGGGTTGAGGGAGCGTGCGGTGATCCTGGATCACGCCCTGCGCAACGCTTTGACCCCTCTTTTCACCATTTTCGGCTTGCTGGCAGGAGGGCTGGTGGGGGGCAGTTTCATCACTGAACTCATCTTTGGCATACCGGGCATCGGGCGCCTGGCCTTTGAGGCTTTCTTCGCCCGCGATTACCCCGTGATCACCGCCCTAACCCTGGTGACAGCAACCTCCTACGCCATGGCCAGCCTTCTGGTGGATATAGGATACAGCTTTCTGGATCCCCGTATCGGGAGGGAGTGAGGGCCGGAGGGATGGAGGGGCGAGGGGAGTGGAAAGTCCCATCAAGATGGGATAATTGGCTGGGATTCTGGCGCCGCTTTGCCCGAAATCGGCTGGCCGTGATGGGGCTGATTCTGGCGCTGTCCATGTTTGTGGTAGGCATATTCGCCCCCTGGCTAGCACCCCATTCCTATCGTGAGCAGAACCTCGATGCGGTTGAGCAGCCCCCAAGTTGGACTTATCCCCTGGGCACCGATGAGCTGGGGCGGGATCAACTCAGCCGCCTAATCTGGGGAGCCCGCACAGCGGTCATCGTAGCCTCAACGGTGACCTTTCTGTGGGTGGTTATAGGAGTGCTGATGGGATCGCTGGCGGGCTACCTCGGAGGATGGATGGAGACGATAATCATGCGCCTGGCAGACATCCTCTTCGCTTTCCCAGGGCTGCTCCTCGCCATGCTTATCTCGGCCACCATCCAACCACGAATTGAGGCCTGGATGAAGGGAATAGCCCTCCTCAGGAGCTTCGTGAGGGCTGGCTACGCTGAGTTTTTCGTGGTCATCTTCGCCCTGAGCCTGGGGGGTTGGGGAGGGATGGCCCGCTTGGTACGAGGTCAAATTCTATCCATAAAAGAGGAGGGGTTCGTCCTGGCGGCGCGGGCCATCGGGGTCCCCACCTGGCGCGTTATCTGGAGGCACATCTTGCCCAACGCGCTGCCCCCTATCGTCGTGTCGGTATCCATGGGGATGGGAGGGGCTATCACCGCTGAGGTTACGTTGAGCTTCCTCGGGATCGGTATTCAGCCTCCGACCCCCAGTTGGGGGGCCATGATCTTCGATAATTACACTTTCTGGCGAAGGTCCTTCCCGGTGGCCTTTCGCCTATTGTGGCTGCCGGGGCTTATCATCGCCGCCCTGCGTTTCGCCTTCAACTTCCTGGGCGATGGGTTGAACGAGGCCCTCAGTCCTGGCAGATAGCATATGGCGTATGGCTTATGGCGTATAGCAGAGGAGAACCATGTCGTTTCGCTTTGAAGGTACGGATATTTGGCACTTGGCGCGAGCGTATGCCGGGAAGATATATCAGATCACAGCCAGATTTCCACGTGATGAACTGTACGGTCTGGCCTCTCAGCTGAACAGAGCTGTGAACTCGATAGCCTTAAATGTCGCTGAAGGAGCGGGACGAGATACCAGCAGGGAGTTTGATCATTTCCTGGGGATTGCAGTCGGCTCACTCTTCGAGGTGGTATCGGGGCTATTCTTGGCGATGGATAGAGGGTACATTGATAAGGCTACACATCACAAATTGTACAAAGAAGCCGAGATTTTGGGAAAGAAAATCAATAGCTTTAGAAAGACATTACGATAGCAAATGGCATATGGGGTATAGCAGGTAGCATATGGCATAACTATAGGCTATATGCTATAAGCCATAGGCTATCAGCTATAAGCCATCAGCCAGATCAGGAGGAGTGAATGACACCTTTGTTGGAAGTGAGGGGCCTGAAGACCCGCTTCTTCACTCAAGATGGAGTGGTGCACGCGGTCAATGGCATCTCCTACACCCTGGATGAGGGTGAGACCCTGGGGATCGTGGGGGAAAGCGGCTGTGGCAAGAGCGTGAGCGTGCTCTCTATCATGCGACTCATCCCTCAGCCGCCAGGTCGGATCGTGGGTGGAGAGGTGCTTTTCGAGGGACAGAATCTACTGGAGATGAGCCCTGAGGAGATCCGCCGGGTGCGGGGCAACCGCATCGCTATGATCTTCCAGGACCCCATGACCTCGCTCAACCCTGTGCTCACCATCGGCCGGCAGATAAGCGAGGCCCTGGAGTTGCATATGGAGATGGACAGTGGCCAGGCCAGGCGGCGAACCATCGAGCTGCTGGAGATGGTGGGCATCCCCCAGGCAGAGGACCGCTACGATGACTACCCCCATCAGTTCTCAGGTGGTATGAGGCAGCGGGTCATGATTGCCATGGCTCTCTCCTGTAATCCTCAAATCCTTATCGCCGATGAGCCCACCACGGCCTTGGATGTGACCATCCAGGCCCAGATCATTGATCTGGTGAAGCGGCTGCGGGATGAGCTTGGCATGGCGGTCATCTGGATCACCCACGATCTGGGGATCGTCGCTGGGCTGGCGGAGAAAGTGATCGTCATGTACGCCGGCTACATCGTGGAGCGGGCCAAGGTCAAGGATGTGTACAATGACCCTCGCCATCCTTACACCGTGGGGCTCCTAGGTTCAGTACCTCGGCTGGATGAAGTGCGCAGGGAGAAGCTAACCTCTATTGAGGGGCTTCCTCCAGACCTAATTGACCCGCAGCCCGGCTGCCCCTTCTACCCTAGGTGTAGCTATCACATTGACCGCTGTCAGAAAGAGATGCCCCCTCTGGAGCCGGTGGGCCCTGATCATGAGATCGCCTGTTGGGTGGATATCAAGCAGTAGATGCGAGTAAGTAACGAGGAACGAGTAACAGGTCAACAGGGTTGCTTGACTCGTTACTCGTTGGCTCATGATCCCCAAAGGATAAAGATATGTCAAGGAATCAAGTGCTAGTTGAAGTGAAAGATCTAAAAAAGTACTTTCCCATCACCAGGGGAGTCTTCCAGCGCCATGTAGGAGATATCAAGGCGGTGGACGGCCTCTCTTTCCATATCCGCAGGGGAGAGACCTTGGGACTGGTTGGAGAGAGCGGCTGTGGGAAATCCACCACCGGCCTCACCATCCTGCAGCTTTACCAGCCCACCGCGGGGAGGGTCTATTTTGAGGGGGAGGATCTCACCCAGCTCAGGGGTGGCGAGCTGCGGCATATGCGCCAGCGGATGCAGATGATCTTCCAGGATCCTTATGCCTCTTTGAACCCGCGCATGACGGTGGGCGGGATCGTGGGTGAGCCACTGGAGGTGCATGGGGTGGCCCAGGGAGCGGAGAAGCGGGAACGGGTCCACGAGCTGCTGCGGCTGGTGGGGCTCAACCCCTATTTCGTCAATCGCTATCCCCATGAGTTCTCCGGCGGGCAGAGGCAGAGGGTCGGGATCGCCCGAGCTTTGGCCCTCAATCCCTCCTTCATCGTCTGCGATGAGCCGGTCTCATCGGTGGATGTCTCCATCCAGGCTCAGATCGTAAACCTGCTGGAGGATATGCAGGAGCGATTCGAGCTGACCTATCTCTTCATCGCTCACGACCTCTCAATGGTGCGCCATATCTCCGATCGGGTGGCGGTGATGTACCTGGGCAAGATCGTGGAGTTGACAGATCGTGACACCCTCTACAGGAACCCCCTCCATCCTTATACTAAAGCTCTGCTCTCCGCAGTGCCCATCCCCGATCCTGTCGTTGAGGAACGGCGGGAGCGGATCATCTTGAAAGGGGATGTGCCCAGCCCGGCCAACCCACCCCAGGGGTGCAACTTCCACACCCGCTGTCCGGTGGCGATGGATATCTGCTGCCAGGAGGAACCGGAGTTCAGAGAGGTGGAGGATGGCCATTGGGTGGCCTGCCATAGAGCCGCAGAGTTCAGCCCACCCGACGATGCAACCTTCGGTTGCCCTGATCATAATAGGAGTATCCGAAGGATGAAGTCGTAGGGGTATGACTTAATAGCAACTTAGCAGTTGGAGGAGACATGGATTTGAAACAGCAGCTTACCGCCGATCTGAAGGAGGCTATGCGCAACGGGGACAAGCGACGGAAGCTGGCTATCCGCGCTGTGCGGGCCGCCATTACCAACGCTGAGGTCCTGCCTGCGCCCAGTGCCTGGACAGGCGAGACAGGAGAGCGCCGCCGCTCGCTTGATGAGGATGAGATCATAGCCCTCATTGCCAAGGAGGTGAAACAGCGTCGAGATTCCATCGCTCAGTTCCGAAAGGGTGGCCGGGAGGATTTGGTGGCTCAGGAGCAGGCCGAGATAGAGGCCCTGGAGAAGTATCTGCCCCGCCAGCTCTCCGCTGAGGAGATACGTGAGGAGGCGCGGAAGGTGATCGCCGAGGTGGAGGCCAGCGGCCCTGGCGATATGGGGCGGGTGATGGGGGCGCTGATGCCATCCATGCGCGGCCGAGCTGAGGGCCGACTCGTCAGCCAGATCGTGCGGGAGCTGCTGACGGAGTAAAGTTCCTGTCCGCCTGCGCATGTACGGCAGGCACCCGTCTCCTGCCTGACGGCAGACAGGGTCTGACGGACAGGCAGGAGACGGACGGGCAGGCGACAGGCAGGAGCGAGTACAGGAGGTGATGGTGAAGCGAGGAGGGAGAGAAAAACCCGACGCCCTGCGCATCCGCCTGGCCGGGCGCGAGATACGGCTCCCACCCTGGTTGTACATAGCTGTGCTCATGCTCCTCTTCGCCGCGATGGTGGGAGCAGCTCTCATCTCTCTCTGGCTCCCCTCCAACCGGGTCGCGTTGAGCGCGGGGCAGGTGAGCCCCGTGGACATTCGTGCCCCTAGGCGCCTGACCTATGTCAGCCAGATCCTCACAGAGAGGAGCCGAGAGCAAGCCGCCGCTCAGGTGGAGCCGGTGTACGGCCCTCCTGACGCCCAGGTAGCCCGCCGCCAGGTGAAGCGGGCGCGTGAGGCTCTGGCCTACCTGGAGGCTCTCCGCCACGATGAGTATGCCTCCGTTGAGGAAAAAAGAGCCATGCTGAAGGACCTAGAGGGCCTTCAGCTCTCCTCCACCATCCGCTCTCGCATTTTGGATTTCTCCCCCGCCGCCTGGCAGCGTGTGTCGGAGGAGGTGGTGCGGGTGCTTGATCACTCCATGCGGCAGGAGATACAGCCGAGCGAGCTGGCCGAGACACGCCGTCGAGTGCCAACCCTCATCGCTCTGGACCTCGACGAGACACAAGCCGCGGTCGTGGCGGAGATCGCTGGCCAGCTTATCCAGCCCAACAGCCTCTACAACGCTGAGGCTACGGAGAAGGCGCGCCAGCAGGCTCGGGGAGGTGTGGAGCCTATCAGCCGCACCTGGAAGAAGGGTGAGGTTATCGTGCGGCAGGGGGAGGTCGTGGATGCGTTGGCTCTGGAGGCCTTGGATTCCTTCGGCCTCCGTCAGCCAGAAGAGTCGTGGCCTCACCTGGTGAGTATCGGAAGCCTGGCGGTTGTGCTGGCCCTCATTCTGGAGCTTTACTTGTTGCGCCTGGAGGAAGTCCCTCATCGCCGCGCTCGACTGCTGTTTCTGCTGCTATTGCTCACCGGGCTGTTCCTCCTGGGGGCCAGGCTCATGATCCCCGGCCACGCCGTTCTGCCCTATCTATTCCCCCTCGCCGCTCTAGGTATTCTGCTGTCCGTGCTTATCAGCCCCCACTTGGCCATTATGCTCATCCTGCTGACGAGCTTAGTAGCTGGCTTCATGGCTCAGAGTTCCCTGGAGGTGGCCAGCTACCTCCTCCTAGGCAGCGTCATAGGCATCCTCCGGATTCAGAAGGTGGAGCGGCTCAACACCTTCATTTGGGCCGGAATCCTAATCGCTTTAGTGAACGTGGCCGTAATCATTTCCTTTCGCCTGCCGAGGCAGGATATGGACCTCAGAGAGCTGCTGATGCTTACGGGGGGCAGCGTGGTCAACGGCGGCCTCTCCGTCAGCTTGGCTCTTGCTGGCTTCTTTCTTTTGGGGCAGCTCTTCGATATCCTTACCCCTCTGCAGCTTCTGGAATTGGCGCGGCCGGACCATCCCCTGCTGCAGCGGCTTCTACTCCGGGCGCCGGGAACCTATCATCACACCCTTCTGGTGAGCAATATGTCTGAGCAGGCTGCCCAAGCCATCGGTGCTGATGCCCTCTTGACTCGGGTGGGAGCCTATTATCATGATGTGGGCAAGACGATGCGTCCTTACTTCTTCGTCGAGAATCAAGTGGAGGGGATGAATATCCACGATCGCCTTGATCCCCGTACCAGCGCTCAGATAGTGATCAGCCATGTGGCTGACGGGCTGGAGCTAGCGCGAAGGCATCGCTTGCCCGACCGCATCTCCGATTTCATCTCTGAGCATCAAGGCACGGCGGTGGTAAGCCTCTTCTACCACCGCGCTAAGGAGGAGGGCCAGGAGGTGCGAGAGGCAGACTTTCACTATCCGGGGCCTAAACCCCAGAGCAAAGAGACGGCCATAGTCATGTTGGCCGACAGCTGTGAGGCCGCAACTCGCGCCTCACAGGTCAATGATCCAGATGAGATTGAGGCTCTGGTCCAGAAGATCGTCCGAGGAAAGATAAGGCAGAGGGAGCTGGACGAGAGCGACCTGACCCTGCGTGATCTGGCCCGCATCCGCGACACCTTCGTCTCCTTCCTGCAGGGTATCCGTCATCCACGCATCGAATATCCATCAGAGCAGACAGATCAGGCGCAGGCAGAGGATTCTTCCCCATCGGAGTGAGGCGTAGTTCGGTCTATAGCCCAGAATTCGAAAGACGTCCTATATTTTGTCAAGCGGAGAAACAGACTAAAAGTGAACCCCACGGTGGTCATCTTAAGCGCCGCGATGACGTTGCGCTACCTGGGGGAGGATGAGGAGGTGGATCGAGTGGAGAGGGCCGTGGCGGAGGTGGTCGCGGATTTGACAAAGTAGCGAGGATTTGCTATCCTGTGATTCGTGAATTTGACAATAACTTTTCTTAAAATTTCGTCTTTGGGGGGGAATGCTTGATATTCTCTCATTTTTGTGGTATAATTAAACCGAGGGTTATCAAAAGATCAAAGAGTCTTCCAATTTGCAAAGGAGGCGAATAATGGGGGAGAAGAGGACTATCGGAGATTTTCACCAATCAACAGATGAAAGGAGAAGAAAGATGAAGCAGAATGGAATGACACGGCGTGACTTCCTGCGGCTGTCCGCTGCGGCGGCCACAGGAGCGGTAATGGCGGCCTGCGCGCCGGCGGCCCCCGAGGTCGTTGAGGTCGAGAAGGAAGTGCCGGTCGAGAAGGTGGTCAAAGAGACGGTAATCGTCGAGAAGCCGGCCAAGCCAGCCGAGAAGGTCACTGTAAGATACTGGTTTTCCTGGGGGGCTGACCTCGTCAAGGCTATCGAGGCTATGATGGACACCGATGAATATAAAGAGCACCTTCCGGGTGTCAAAATCGACCCTATCCCCAGCATTGGTGATGAGAAGCTGCTGACATCCATCGCTGGCGGTGAGCCTCCCGATGGAGCATCTAATGTCCACTATTTCTCACTCTATGCCAAGGGTGCACTCCAGCCGGTTGGAGAGTGGGTGAATGCCAGCGATATGATCAACAAAGAAGACTTCTTAGATGCGACCTGGAAGACCGCCTTCTACGAAGGGGAGATGCATGGGGTGCCAGGCGTTGAGGGTTGGATCAGATATGGCCTATGCTACAACGCTGGTCTTGTAGAGGAGGCTGGCCTGGATCCGGACAACCCCCCGCTCACTTGGAGCGAGACCTTTGAATGGCACAAGAAGATTTCCGAGTTTGACGAGGCCGGGAATGTGAGGGTCATAGGTCTCGATCCCTACGATGCGATGGGAGGAGCACTCGGCGGCGGGGATCCCTTCATGGTGCCTAAATCCTGGGGCTTTCAAGCCTATGATGAGGAAAACCGGGAGTTCAATCTGGACAATCCCAAGATGGCTGATGCCTTGGAAACCATGGGCCAGTTCTACGAGCACGTCGGCGTTGACCAGATGACCGGCTTCCGGGAGAGCTTTGGGACGTGGGGTCCGAGCTTCAATGCCGAGGTTCAGGCTATGATCATCGAGGGTTACTGGGTCCCAGGAGAGACCGCCCACGAGGCTCCTGAGGTATCTGAGAAGATCCGCGTAAGCTGGCTGCCTGTGCCTGATGATCGAAAGGGGTTAAAGGTTCAGGCCACGGGTGGGCACTACATACTCATCCCAAAGGGTGCCAAACATCCTGAGGAGATGTTCCAGTTTGCCGAGTTCCTCAATACGGATGTCGCCTGCCACATCATTTATGATATGATCGGTTGGCTCCCAGCTCGGCCAGCCTTTCTGAAGAAGATTGACGTCACCAAATACAATGGACTGGAGTGGTATGCCAAGTCCGTCGAGGAGGCTGATGAGGTCATCCCTCAGGAGCTCAATCCCATCACAGCATTCACCTGGAAGGCATGGAACGACGTCAGAGAGAAGGTATACCGTGGCGACGCCACGAGGGAGGAAGGTGCAAAGGAAATGCAGGAGAAGTGCACCGAGGAGCTTCAGAAGGCGCTGGGGCTGGAGTGAGATCAGTCGTATAGAAGTGGTGGAGGAGGAACGAACAACTCCTCCACCACTTTAATATGAGAGGGGAAGACGATGAATGGTAAGTTTTTCCGTATGAGTCTATCGCCGGAAAACAAGAATATGATCAAGGGGTTATTGTTTATCTCCCCCTGGCTTATAGGGTTTTTGCTATGGGCGGTGTATCCTATAGCTGCTTCATTTTATTATAGCTTGACTCGCTATGATCTCATAAACCCTCCGAGGTTCATTGGATTGAGCAATTACGATGAGATGTTTTTTCATGATGAGATATTTGGGAAAGTGGCGGGTAACACCATCTATTATGTGGGCCTTGGAGTACCCATAGGCATCGTCGTCGCATTTCTCCTGGCGAGTCTGCTGAACACTGAGATTCAGTTCAGATCCGCCTTTCGAGCGATTTTCTTCATACCTTCTATTGTCCCAGCCATTGTCTCCGCCATGGTTTGGGATTGGGTCTTAAATACTCAGTACGGGTTGATCGATTCACTTCTGGTTTCGATGGGCATAAAGGCGGTTCCCTGGTTGAGTAGTCCTGCTTTAGCCAAACCTACGCTGATCATCATTTACTGTTGGGCTCAGGGGAGTGCGATCGTGATCTTCTTAGCAGCATTGCAGGATGTGCCTCGGTCGCTCTACGATGCGGCCCTCGTAGATGGCGCCAACTGGCGACAGCGGTTTTGGCATGTGACCATCCCTATGTGCACGCCCTCCATTCTTTTCGCCTTGATCACAGGATTTATAGGAGGTTTTCAGACCTTTACACTTCCCTGGCTTCTAACTGAAGGAGGACCTTACAATGCTACCGAGTTTTTCGGGATATATCTATACCGCAATGCCTTTAATTTTATGAAAATGGGATATGCTGCTAGCTTGGCCTGGATTCTATTTATCTTGATTGTAATCTTTACCATTCTCTTCTTCCGCAGCTCAGCTCGATGGGTGTATTACGGTGGGGGGTAGAACGAGAGCGCGAATTTGACCAAGAAGTGTTTTAAGTCAAAGGAGGTTGTTCATGCCTCAAAGCACAGTCGAGCAGCAATTAGCTCAAGAGCGGGTTAGAGGGATTGCTGTCCCAGGATGGCAAAAGAAGCTAGCCTATTGGCTGGGGCGTGCAGGGCTTTATACCTTACTGCTGTTCTTGAGTTTAACGTTTTTTATCCCCTTCTTCTGGATGATCTCCTCTTCTCTCAAGAACGATGTGCAGACTTATAAGATACCTCCTATCCTGATTCCCAATCCTGTGCGCTGGGAGAACTATGTGGAGGCACTTACCTATTTGCCCTGGCACATCTTCTTTTGGAATAGCATAGTAAAATACAGTGTGCCCAGTACTATAGGGGTGTTAATTTCATCCATCCTCTCTGCTTATGGGTTCTCTCGAATTCGCTGGCGCGGACGGGATATGTTCTTCTTTATCTGCATCGCGACTATGATGATCCCATTCCAGGTGACGATGGTACCTCTCTTTATCACCTTTAGAAAACTGCACTGGATCAACACTTATCTGCCTCTAGTCGTACCCTCATTCTTTGGATCTCCTTATTTTATCTTCCTGTTGCGTCAATTTTTCCTCACTATCCCTCAGGAACTTTCCGATGCGGCGCGGATAGATGGATGCTCCGAGTTGGGTGTTCTTTTTCGCATTATCTTGCCTTTATCAAAGCCAGCCTTGGCTGTCGTGGGATTATTTCAGTTCATGTGGTGTTGGAACGACTATTTGGGCCCCTTGATTTATCTTAATGAGCAATCCCAATTTCCTATTGCTCTAGGCCTCGCGGCGCTTCGGGCGTCCATTACTAGTGTGTCTCGAATGCCATTGATCTGGCCTTACTTGATGGCTGCCAGCACAACTGTTTTATCCCCTATCCTCATTGTCTTCTTTTTCACCCAGCGGACTTTCATCGAGGGGATCACGGTCACCGGGATGAAGGGATAGTGTCTGCTATACTGCACTTGTGTAGCACAAGAAGGTACTAAAAGGAGGAAGCGACAAGATGAATCTAAGGGAAATGGGGCTGAATCTTTTGCCAATCTCCATCAAGGCAGGTGGGGATATATCAGATCTACCTGTGCTGGCCACAAAGACATGGGTTCATGGTCCTCCCAAGCCTCGAGATCTGCTTCGGGCAGAGGAGATACCGGAGGAGGATGTCAGCTTAGATAAGATCTCCCAAAGCCTGCCCTTTGTCAGGGTCCTGCCGATGATGGAAGTTCAAGGGCTCGAGGATGTTGGGAAGATACCACTCGATGAGGCTGATGCGCTTATCATCAGGGGTGGCTGGGGAGGGAAATACAGTGGAGAGAGACAGGTTATCCTAAATGAGCTGGCTGACCTGGGGAAACCTATCCTTCCCTCCTGGGACCCTTTCGGTTATACTTGGGGCCGTGGAGGACTGAACTTCGGATTGGAGGGTTATGCTCCTTTCAGTGCTACCGAGGTCAAAAGCCTGCTTCGAGCTCTGAGAGGGTGGAAGGCGCTGCGGGAACTAAAAGCTCTATATATTGGAGAGCGGCCTCCTAGTATGACACGCCCCCTTGACTTTGCAGATATTCAGCGTCACTTTGGTTCTTTACTGTTTCGCCGGCCCTTCACAGAGTATAAAGAGGCCATAGCCAATGTCCATGATGACCAAGCTGAGGCATTGGCAGCTGAGTGGAAGGAGAAATATCAAATCCTGGACGAAAGGGAGCAAAACCTGGTAAACCTCGCAAAGGTGTACCTAGCCCTGAAGTGGATGCTCGCCCAAAGCGGGGCGAATGGGCTTACCGTGGACTGTGCCTTCCTACCAGATGTGGATTTGGCCCCCTGTTTTGCCTTCTCCTTGCTGATAGATGAGGGGTTCCCCTGCGGATGTGAGGCGGATACGGGGGCGCACCTGACCATGGTGGGACTGATGGGCATCTCTGGAGGACCTGCGCTGATGGGAAATCACTGGTCGAACATAACCCATGCTGATGTGGAAGATAATATCATCGTTATTAACCATGATGTAGTGCCTCCCAGCATGGGCTGCCAGGGATGTAAGCTCTGCCTGAGAGATTTCCATGAGTCAGGGAAGGGCTTGACGGGATATGTTGAACTTGAAAAAGGCCAGGCTGTGACTGTCGCTAGGCTGAGTGACATCTCGATGGAGGCTTGGGCAACCGTAGGCGAGGTGATGTGGACGCAGGATACCGCGCATTGTCGGACAAGCATCGGGATCAGGGTTCCTGATGCAAAGCAGGCATTCCGGTGTGCAGTAACAGATCTGGAGGAACACCAGGTCGTTGCTTACGGAGATTATAGGGACGAACTCAGTATCCTCTACAGAATGCTCGACTTGGAATTTGAGATTCTGTAAGTATCTGTGGTAAAGAACCCCGCGGCTCCCGCCTGTGCGGACAGGTGCTGTGGGGTATCCTGGCTGTCTTTCGTGAAAGCGAGTTCACAGGGTTGCTGAACCAGCACCTGCCTGATCTGGATTCTCAACAGTTCAGCCGGGTTCTGGATGCTACTGCCATTGCCTCCTACTGGCCTTCGGTTCGGAGGAGGTTCGCCAGGAGGTAAGGGATAACATCCGCATCTTGGGAGAGGGTGGTGGATACATCCTCGCCCCATGCCACAATATCCAGGCCCTCAGTCCCCCGGAGAACATCGTGGCCATGTATGAGACCGGCTATGAGTGCGGCTGGTACTCCTGAAACTGGCGGGGCACCGTTGTTGTTCCTAGAGGATGGTTTGCGGAGAGCCACCACGGTCGGGTGGCTCTCTTGTTGTCTGAGCGGCGAATTGCTCACAGATGCAGGCTGTGGTACAATCTACGGCCAGAGTAACAGGCAGGGTGATTTTTGATAAGTGTGAACAGGGAGCTTGCACATGTACGCAGTCCTGAGCTTTGACGTGGAGGATGTATACTTCCCACCCAAGTATCACATAGATGACATCCCGGGCTGGCTGGCCGAGATCATGACCGACTGCGGTGTGCGCGGCACCTTCTTCGTGATGGGTGAAAAGGCGCGTTCGATGAGGGAGCGGGGGCGGCGGGACGTGCTCGAGCAGATGGCTGAGCACAGTATCGGATCGCACGGGCGGGGCAACCGACATCCGCTGATCCCAGAGATCCTACAGGAGAAGGGCTGGGACGATGGCGTGGAGGCCATGAGGAGGTACGAGGAAGAGGTGACTGAGGAGCATTTGGAGGCGTTCGGCCGCGAACCGGTAGCCCTCTCAAGGCACAATGCCTACTTCGCACCGCAACATGTTGCTCTGGCCGGCGAGAAGGGGATCCCCTACGCTTACGGCGTCACGTGGATCGAGGGATACGATCAGCCCACCTGGTACGCGGGCGCGCTGACCTTCCCTGAGGGGGATACTGAGGCCTCGATCCCGACGGGATTGGACACTGTCTACAGCCGCGATGAGATATTCGAGGAGAGGCTGAGGGAGATTGACCAGGCCCTGCAGGACCGAATCGAGCGGGGCTTCGAGTATGTCACCATCTTTGGGGGCCATCCGGTGCGGGTGATGACGCGTGGGTGGCAGGAGCACTACTGCTTGGCCAGCGGGATGACCCGCACACCTCAGGAGCTGGGGTGGCTCTACGATGTTAAGTCCCCGGAGGAAGGGGCGAGAGCGAAAGCCAACTTCCGACGGTTTGTGGAATATCTCCGCGACCATCCGGATGTCGAAATCGTTGGCGTCGAGGAGACGACACGGCTGTTCTCCACCCAGCCCTCTCACATCCGGCGGGACGTGCTGACGCTGTACGCGGAGGAGCTAAAGCGGGCGGGGAAGCCGATTTTCCATTCGACATTCTCGCCCGCGGAACTGGCCTGCGGGTTCGCGGAGTCGCTGATCCACGCCGAGGAGCATGCGGATCTGCCGAGTCGGGTGCAGCGCAGGGACGTCCTCGGTCCGAAGTCCCGGCCGGCGCTCGGGATCGAGCGCGATATGGTGACGCACGAGCAGTTGATCGAGCTGTGCCGCCAGTTGGTGGAGCATGTCTCCGAGGAAGGGGCTCTACCCGCAAACCTCCACATCGAGGATCGGCGTGTGGGCATCGGGCAGTTCGCGCTGGTGGCCGCGCGCTGTTATCTGGCTCAGGCGCGCTACGAGAAGTACGAGAGACTGCGCATCCAGGAGACACCCCGTTATCCGGGTGCGGCTTTCGAGTTGGATGCTTGGATCCGCCGGGCGATCGGGGAGCACTGGGCCATGCCGCTCGACTTCAGCTGCGACCGGATGGCCGAGCACGCCCGGCTACAGACATGGACGATGAAGCCAGCATGGCTGCACCCTCCACAGGGTCCTGTGCCAGATGGGGAGCGGATCATTTTATGAATCGGGTGCCTTTCATTTCGCCTGTGCCAGGCGCTGGCGGTTGTAGGGGCACCCCTCGCGGGTGCCCAGGGCAGGTGCAAGACCTGCCCCTATCAACCAATTTGAAAATACACCCTTATGAATGAGCATTTTGTAGAAAGGAGCAAGAACTGTGTCTCACAAAATTACCATCATCGGTGGAGGGAGCAGCACCTTCACCCCCCAACTGATGCGGCTTTTTCTGGAGTCAGAGGTGCTTCAAGGAAGCATCATCACCCTAATGGACATTGACGCCCATCGGCTGGAGGTGATGGACAGGCTGGGCAACCTTCTAGTGCAGAAGGAGGGGGCGGACCTCGAGATCGAGAGTACAACCAATAGGCGGGAGTCGCTCGTGGACGCGGATTTTGTAATAGGAGCCATCGCTGTGGGCGGGTTCGACGCCTGGGAGAAGGATATCGAGATCCCAGCGAAATACGGTGTCTACATGCCTGTCTGCGATTCCGTAGGCCCAGGGGGGATGATGCGCGCCTTCCGGCATATCCCACCTCTCGTGGAGGTCTGTCACGACTTGGAGGAGGTCTCGCCCGAGGCCTGGGTCTTCAATTATTCTAACCCCTCGACCGCCAATGCCATAGCCATGCGTCGGGCCACTGGCATCAAGGCGGTGGGGCTGTGCACCTGCTCCGGGATCCCTCGAAACGCGGAGTACCTGGCTCGTTGGGCTGATGTGACCCCCGAGGAGCTTCAGGTCCCGGCCCCGGCGGGAGGACTTAATCACTGTGCGGCGATCCTGGAGCTTCGTCTCAAAGATGGCAGCGATGCATTCCCGCTGATCCGTGAGCATGTGACACAGCCCGTGGTCAAGTGGGGGCTGGAGAACTATGGCATTCTTCCCTACTGCTGGAGCCACTGGACGGAGTTCTACCCCTCCCTGTGTCGGCTGGAGGAGGAGTACACTGGTCAGCTTCAGGGATTGGAGATGAACTATGGCCTCACCGTGCACGACATGGAGCATCAGAGAGCTCGGGCGCGGAGGTGGGAGCAGCTGGCGGAGAGGTGGACCTGCGGCGAGGGGGAGGGGGTATCCCTGGATGTACTCCCCTCGGCTGAGGCGGTGGAGGTAGTGGAGATCATGGAGGCGCTTATCGAGAACCGCAACGAGATCCACGTGGTGAATATCCCCAACCAGAGCGCTATCGGCAATCTGCCCGAGGAGGCGATCGTCGAAGTCGCGGCGCTGGTGGGAGGTTACGGGATCCAGCCCATCCATGTGGGAGATCTTCCGGAGCCCGTGTCCGCGACGCTGCGCAATCACATCACCGTGCAGGAACTGACCGTGGAGGCGGCACTCGCTGGCGATCGTCAGATCGCCCTTCAGGCCTTCCTGCAGGACCCCCAGATATCAGCCAAGCTGACTCCGGAGGAGACGGAGGCGCTTTTGGATGAGCTGCTGGAGGCTCATTCTGACTACTTGCCCCAGTTTCGCTGAAGCCCGGCCATATGGCCCTCTATCCGAGGAGGACGGATCACTCTGTAGATCTGGCCCGCGAATTGCTGAAGAAATGAGCACTGGGAAAGCCACTTCTGTAGTCCATCCTCCGAACGAAGCCATCCTTCAACGGGTGGCTTCTTCTTTTTGGAGGGTAGAGGAACCTCGAATTGTCCACTGGTGGGAACTGGGGTACAATCTAGTCAACGCAGCTTTGTGGGGGAGCTGACGCCGACGGGAAATCAAGTGCCGGGTACCTGTTTTCAATCATCAGTTGCGCACAGCCAGCAATAGGCTAGAATATGCGGTAAGGTACTCGGCACAGAACTCAGCAAACGAAAGGGGACATCATGACAAACGACAGAGTACGCATCGGGGTCGTCGGCTGTGGCAGCATCTCGGTGCGGGGCATCTTCCCCCACCTGACCCAGGGGGACGTGCAGGATCGAGTCCAGGTGACCGCCTGCATGGATCCGGTACCCGGACGCGCTCAGGCCGCGGCGGATCGGTTCGGCGTGCCCGCGGCCTTCGAGCGCTACGAGGACCTGCTGGCCTCCGGAGTGGACGCCGTGACCATTGCCTCCCCCATCGGCTTGCACTACGAGCAGGGAAGGCTGGCCATCGAACATGGGGTGCACGTCCACTTCAACAAGACCATGACCACCAGGGTGGATGAGGCGGACGAGTTGATCGAGCTGGCCGATCAGCGGGGGGTGAAGCTGGTAGCCTCGCCCGGCGAGATGCTGCGCCCCCGCCATCAGGAGACCCGCCGCCTGATCCTGGATGGCGCCTTGGGTGCTCTCACCTGGGCAGTCACAGGCGCGGCCTTCGGGCGGTATCACGAGGAGGAGTCGGTGCGCCACGGCGATGACATACTGTCCAACATAAATCCTGCCTGGTACTTCCGGCGGCCCGGGGGTGGCCCGCTGTACGACATGACCGTCTACGGATTGCACGCCCTGACCGGTATCCTCGGCCCCGCCCAGCGGGTCACCGCCTTCTCCGGCGTGCGCATCCCCGAGCGAGAGTTTCGAGGTGAGATGCTCCCCTGCGACATGGATGACAACACGCTCATGGTCCTCGACTTCGGAGACGCACTCTACGCATTTGTGTACGGGGTGGCCGCCGGAGGGCTGCCCGGCATGCGACGCTGGGCCATCTTTGGCACAGGCGGCGTCATCAATGGCAGTGGCATGCTCAACGATCAGCCGATAGACTACCCTGGACGGGAACTGGAGGAGGAACACGAGAACCTCAACGCGTCGCTTCCCCACGTGGTGGGCCCCCATCGGTCCATGCAGGAAGCGCACGTGTACGAGGACATCATGCAGTTGGTGGACTGGATCCGCGAGGACAAGCCGACCATCGTCACCGCGGAGCACGCGCGTCACGTGATCGAGATCTTCGACGCGGCTTATCGCTCCGCACAGACAGGTCAGGCCCAGGAGCTGCGAACCACTTTCGTCAGTTCCTGACACAGGCGTCAGTTCCTGACACAGGCAAGCCCTGTTCCCGGGGCGCTGGCTACGTAGTCCGGGCGGGCGTGTGAAAAATGTCAACCTATCTTTGCTGGTGATTACCCACATCTCACCTGTACCAGGTACTGGCAGATTTGAGGCTGAGGCGTCCTCGCCGAAGCTGTTCAATAGTCAGCACATCCCTCGGCGGGGATGCCTTGGTTCTCTCGTTGAAGATATGGATAATCACCAAATTTTTGCCCGCAACTAGGGAATCATCTCCCAGCACAGCAGACATCAAGATAATATCCCAAAAACCATTTGGGATAAATTTGGGATATTACCCTATTGTGCTACTTTTTTCGCTTTCTGCTATACTCTCCTGGAGCAATGACGGCTAAGCTTGTTTCT